>SVKE01000010.1 GCA_015068615.1 Oscillospiraceae bacterium
GTCAGCGTAGCTGACTGAGGGATTGTTGTTCCATTTAATTTACAACCCCTCCGAGTTTGCTTCGCAAACCCTCCTCCCCTTACACAGGGGAGGCTTTTTTTGATTTCGACTTTTTCGACAGTCTTTATATAAAGACTGCACGATTTAGATGCCGAAAAATCATTTTACCAGGAGCAAAAATCTTTGCTCGCAAGGAGATTTTTGCGACGCCGTCAATTGTTGCAGTGCTCGCAAGAGCACAAAAGAGCGTTAGCTCTTGAGAATTTTATGAAATAAAATTCTGTATGCAACAATTATACCACAAACCCGCAGGAAGTTCAACAGAAACTTCCCCTGCCCTCCAAAAAGACAAAAATCCAATAATCTTGGATTTTTTATATTTTTTTCAAAATTTATCTTGATTTATTTGGATTTTTGTTGTATAATTACATTAGATTCAAAATTATTTACATATAGGAGGATTAATCATGTACAAGGATAATGGATTTTCATTCCCACTGAAGCTAAAAATGCTGCGGCTGAACGCAGGCAAATCGCAACAGGAGCTGGCTGACGATTTGGGTATTTCCAGAAGCTGTCTGGCCAATTATGAAACGGGCAAGCGCCAGCCGGATACAAGCATGATTCGCAAAATCTCCGAAATGTTTGAGGTGATGAGCGACTATCTGATTGGCCGCCCCGGTTACCGACATCTCAGGCTGAACGAAGAGGAAATTAACCGCAGCAAAAAGCTCAAGGAGCTTATCCAGAACCGCGGCAATACGCTGGACCTTTCAAAACTTGCCGTAGAGCACAAAATCGGTTTAATTGAATTTTATGACTATATGCTTTCGCGGCAGAAGCAAAGTGATAAAAACGCATAAACATGAAAGGGGCTGTAGCGATTTGCTACAGCCCCTTTATTAGCAAGCGTAAAAAGCCTTATATGCTTTATACGCCATATAAATATCCAGCTTAGAGGCCACCTCAAAGGGGGCATGCATAGAAAGGAGCGGTACGCCGCAGTCCACGACCTCAATATCTAAATTCGCAACATACTGCGCAATGGTTCCGCCTCCGCCGCAATCCACCTTACCCAGCTCGGCAGATTGCCACATAACATCATTTGTGTCAAAGCAGCGCCTGATGGCTCCCATGAATTCCGCACCGGCATCAGAAGAGCCGGACTTGCCGCGGGAACCGGTATATTTTGTCAGCACCACACCCCGGCCCATATAGGCTGTGTTCATTTTATCTGCCACCTCGGGATAGGTCGGGTCAAAGCCCGCATTGACATCGGAGGACAAGCATCGTGAATTGCGGAAAGTCCTCTTTAATTTTAACTCATTATAAGCGCCGCCGGTTTTTTCAAGCAACAGCGCCACGGCATATTCAAAAAAGGCAGACCGCATGCCCGTGTTTCCCATGCTGCCTATCTCTTCCTTATCCGTCAGCAGACAAACTGCCGTTTTCGCGGGCTTCTCCGTCTCTAAAAGGGCTCTCAACGAGGTATAGGCGCACACCCTGTCGTCATGCCCGTAGGCACCCACAAGACTTCTGTCAAAGCCCACATCCTTGGCCGGATACGCCGGAACAATTTCCAGCTCTGCAGACAGAAAATCCTCTTCCGTAATGCCATATTTTTCATGTAGCAGCTTTAAAAGTGCCTCTTTTTCAGCATCCTTTTCCGCCTCACCGTCAGGCAAGCTACCGGCCAGAACGTTCAGCGCCTCGCCGCCCACAACCTCTGCGGCCTTTTTCTGCATTTGCTCTGTCGCCAAATGAATGAGCAGGTCGGTAATATACAAAACGGGGTCGCCCGGCTCATCACCCACGCTAATCTGCACCCGCTCACCATCGGCCTTCACGACAACACCATGAATTGCCAACGGAACTGCCGTCCATTGATATTTCTTGATGCCGCCATAATAATGGGTTTTTAAAAGCGCCAGGCCGCCATCAGCATACACGGGATTTGCTTTCAAATCTATTCTGGGGCTGTCAATATGAGAAATAACAAAGGAAATTCCCTTCTCCACATCCTCCGTACCAATGATGGCTAAGAACAGGTTTTTATCACGGTTGACAAGATATACTTTATCACCGGGCTGCAGCGTCTTTTTTTCCTCCAGATTGCAAAAGCCCTCTGCCTGTGCCAAACGAAGTGCCTCGCTACACGCCAAACGCTCTGTCTTGCCGACATCCAGATAGGCTTTATAGCCCTCTGAAAAATCGTAAATTCTATTCTTTAATTTCGCATCAACTGATTTCCAGCCGCTTTCCTTCTGATACATTTGCTTCCTCCTAAAACAGTATGGTCAAAAAATCCTCCGTCGACATACCGTCAATATAATCCGAAACCACAATCTCGGTAAGTAGCTTCTCTATTTCATTTGCTTCATGCCGCAGACCGCATAGCCGTTCTGCCAGCTCATCAATGGGCTTCCTTGAGAAAAAATCTCCATAGATTTTTGCTTCTTCTATAACCGCTTCTCTTCCTGTTTGCAGATGTATTTCCACCTCGCCGAAGGGAAAGCGTTTTTTTGCAGAAAACGCGTACCGGGGCGAATAACCGAAATTCCATTCCCAGGTTGCGTATTTCTCATCGCGAAGCTTAGTAATGGCCTCGTCGTGCACATGTATATCATAGTATTGACAATCCGGTATGCTTTTAACCATGTAATCTGCCAGCTGCTTCATAAATTGCTCCGCTGGCGGCGGCTCTTTTAAATACGAGCCAATATTGGTCACACGGCTTCTAACGGATTGGATGCCCTTGCTTTTAATTTTTTCCTCCGAAACCGCAAGTGCCTGAGAAAGCTTATTCTGTCGTGCATCATATAAAAGCGTGCCATGATGGAGCATGCGCCCCTTGTGCATGTACTGGGCGTTGCCCGAGATTTTTTTATCCTCAATCACAAGGTCGTTGCGCCCCTTTAGGCGGGCATCGACGCCCAAGGACTGCAAAAAGCCGATGATCGGCGCCGTAAAGGCATCATAATTGCTGAAATCCTTCTCGGAATTCACAATAAAGGTAAAATTAATATTTCCCATATCATGGTATACCGCGCCGCCGCCTGTCATACGCCGCACAACACGAATGTTCTGCTCTTTTACATAATCATAGTTAATTTCCGCCAACGTATTCTGATTGCGCCCAATCACAATGGTATTGTCATTGCGCCAAAGCATAAACACTTCTTCGTTGCGCTCTTTCATCAGAAATTCCTCGGCGGCCAGATTATAATAAGGATCAAAGCTGTCACTTACGATAAAAAGCATGGATTATTCCTTTCCGCTGCCGCGCATCTTATCAAAAAAGCTCTTTTGCTTGCTGTGGTTATTGCCCTTTAAGCCCCCTTCAAAATCCCGCAAAAGCGATTTTTGCTTAGCGGATAAATGGGTAGGAATCTCCACCGTTACCTTGACATACTGGTCGCCTCGCCCACTCCGGCGCAGCATTTGAATGCCCTTGCCCTTTAAGCGGAACACTGTGCCTGTCTGCGTACCCTCGGGGATGGTGTATTTCACCTTGCCGTCTAGGGTCGGCACCTCCAGCTCTGCACCGAGAGCCGCCTGCACAAAGGTAATCGGCACCTCGCACATCACATCAAAGCCGCTGCGCTTAAATAACTCATGAGGACGCACCGTAACCCCGACAAACAGATTGCCGGCAGGCGCACCCGGATCTCCCACATTGCCCTGGCCGGAAAGAGAAATACTCTGTCCGTTATCAATGCCGGCAGGAACGTTCACCTTAATGGTTCTGGATTTCTTGATTTTTCCCTTCCCAGCGCACTTTGTGCAGGGGTCCTTAATGGTCTTTCCCTTACCGCCACAGGCAGAA
Source organism: Oscillospiraceae bacterium (assembly GCA_015068615.1). Taxonomy (GTDB): domain Bacteria; phylum Bacillota; class Clostridia; order UBA1381; family UBA9506; genus UMGS755. The sequence goes on from SVKE01000010.1 coordinate 3,827, forward strand.
CAGGTCGTCACCGTAGACATATTGCCCAGGATTGTCCGCTGGGTGCTGCGCACCTGTCCGGTACCATTACAAACAGAGCAGGTAACAACCTCGCTGCCCGATTTGGCGCCGCTGCCTTCACAATCTGGACAATATTCCACTCTATAAAGCTGAATTTCTTTTTCGCATCCAAAGGCAGCCTCGCTAAAGCTGATGGTGAGACTTGCCTCAAGGTCGGCACCGCGCTGGGGCGCATTACGCCGTGCGCTACGGCCGCCAAATCCACCGCCGAAAAAGCCTTCAAAAATATCGCCGAAGTCAAAGCCTCCGTCAAATCCACCGAAGCCACCGCCACCGGCACCAAAATTAGGGTCCACCCCTGCATGGCCAAACTGGTCATACCGCTGCTTTTTGTCCGGATCCGATAAAACGCTATAGGCTTCATTGACTTCCTTAAAGCGGGCCTCGGCCTCCTTATTATCAGGATTCAGGTCGGGATGGTTTTCCTTCGCCTTCTTGCGGAAGGCCTTTTTAATTTCATCCGCATCGGCTGTCTTGCTAACGCCAAGCACTTCATAATAATCTCTTTTTTCTGCCATATAATCCGTCACCCTTACTATTACTAACCGCCAAATGCGCTATCCAAAACGGATAGCGCACTCTGGCTAGCTTAAAGCTTTTATTAATCTACAACCTCATAGTCTGTATCGACTACGTTATCATCACCGGTTGGCGGCGGTGTCTGTCCACCATCTGCCGGACCGGCCGCGGGGTCCTGTTGGGGATTGGCTGCCTGATACACCTTGGCGCTCACCTCATAAAATTTTGCCGAAAGCGCTTCAGATGCCTTTTTAATGGCCTCGGTATCGGTTCCTTTTAAGGCTTCCTTCACCTTTTCAATTTCAGCCTCAATGGCGGCCTTATCCGCAGCATCTACCTTGTCACCCAAATCCTGTAAGGATTTTTCGCTTTGATAAACGAGAGAATCCGCATTGTTACGAGCGTCAATCTCTTCTTTTTTCTTCTTATCCTCAGCAGCAAACTGTTCTGCCTCTTTAACGGCCTTATCAATCTCATCATCAGAAAGATTGGTGCTTGCCGTGATGGTAATTTCCTGCTCATTGCCTGTGCCTAAATCCTTAGCGGAAACATGCACGATGCCGTTTGCATCAATATCAAAGGTAACCTCAATCTGCGGCACACCGCGGGGCGCCGAGGGAATGTTATCCAGATGGAATTTACCCAGCGTTTTGTTATACGCTGCCATCTCACGCTCACCCTGCAGCACATGAACTTCTACACTGGTCTGGCCGTCAGCCGCCGTGGAGAAAATCTGTGATTTTTTGGTGGGAATGGTGGTGTTTCTTTCAATCAGCTTGGTAAATACGCCGCCGAGGGTTTCAAGACCCAAAGAAAGAGGCGTAACGTCCAAAAGCACAATACCGCTGACATCACCGGACAAAACCGCACCCTGAATGGAAGCACCCACAGCTACGCACTCATCCGGATTGATGCCCTTATGAGGCTCCTTGCCGGTAATCTTTTTAACAGCCTCCTGCACGGCCGGAATTCTGGAGGAACCGCCGACCAAGAGAACCTTGTCAATTTCACCGGCAGACAAGCCGGCATCGCGCAGTGCATTTCTGGTGGGCTCCATAGTCGCTTCTACCAAATCATGGGTCAGCTCATCAAACTTTGCACGGGTCAGGGTCATGTCAAGATGCTTCGGACCGGAGGCATCCGCTGTGATAAAGGGCAGGTTAATGTTCGTTGTGGTCACACCGGAGAGCTCAATTTTAGCCTTCTCTGCTGCTTCCTTTAAGCGCTGCAGTGCCATTTTATCAGCCTTTAAGTCAATGCCGTTATCCTTTTTAAATTCCTCTGCCAAATAGTCAATCACTCTCTGGTCAAAGTCATCGCCGCCCAGGCGGTTATTACCGCTGGTGGCCAGCACCTCAAAAATACCATCGCCCAGCTCCAGGATGGAAACGTCAAAGGTACCGCCGCCCAGGTCATACACCATAATTTTCTGGTCATTCTCCTTATCCATGCCATAAGCCAGAGCTGCTGCGGTGGGCTCGTTGATAATTCTCTGTACCTCAAGGCCGGCAATTTTGCCTGCATCCTTTGTGGCCTGTCTCTGAGAATCATTAAAGTAAGCAGGAACCGTAATAACCGCATGAGTCACCGGTTCTCCCAGATAAGCCTCTGCATCGGCCTTCAGCTTTTGAAGAATCATGGCCGAAATCTCCTGGGGTGAATAGGATTTACCATCAATATCCACCTTGTTGTTTGTGCCCATATCACGTTTAATGGAGCTGATGGTGCGGTCGGGGTTGGTAATGGCCTGACGCTTTGCCGTCTGGCCCACCAGGCGCTCGCCTTCCTTAGAAAAAGCGACAACAGAAGCCGTTGTTCTTCCGCCCTCAGCGTTAGGTATAACGGTGGGTTCGCCGCCTTCAATAACGGCTACACACGAATTAGTTGTACCCAAGTCAATGCCTATAATTTTTGCCATAGTAAAAACCTCCTAAAAATGTACGAATACATGAATGATAAAATGTATGAGCGACAAAAGCCGCTGTATATAAAAGGCCGTACGGCCTAATTGGCAACCTTCACCATGGAATGCCGAATCACCTTGTCCTGTATGATATATCCCTTGGCAAATTGTTCTGCCACGATGTTTTCACCCAGCTCCTCATCCTCTATGTGCATAACCGCGTTATGCAGGTTCGGGTCAAAGGCGGCGCCCACGGCTTCAATTTCGTTAACTCCCAGCTTAGAAAGGGTTTCAATCAACTGCTTTAGCACCATCTGAACACCCTCTGCAAGAGGTGAAGTCTCTTCTGTTGCCGCTGCACGCTCCAGATTATCTAAAACAGGGAGCAAGCTGCCCACCGTATCTGCCTGCGCATTCAAATAGATTTCTGCTTTTTCCTTTTGGGTGCGGCGCTTGTAGTTTTCATACTCGGCCAAGGTTCTAAGATGTTTTTCATAGAGCTCATCGTAGCTCTTTTTTAAAGCCTCTGCCTCGTTTTCCCGGGTCTCTGCCGCAATCTCCTCTGCCGGCTCTTCAACCGGAGCTGTTTCCTTTTCTGCCTCTTCGGCTTCTAGTGGCTTTGCATCCTTTTTCTTTTCTGTACTCACGTATCTACGCCGTCCTTTCGCGACACTTTTTTAAAGCGTCATTCGTCATCAACATAAAGCTCATATAGCATCCTATTTAAAATCGCTGATATACCTTTGATTTTTGCAATGGTATGAGAGTAATCCATGCGTGTGGGGCCAATAATGCCAACCTTTCCCACGGCCTTGTCTCCTATATAATAATTCGCCGTAATAACGCTGGATTTACGCATAATATCCAAATCGTTTTCGCTGCCGATTTTCACAGTGATACCGCCGGATTCCTGTACATCTTCCTTCTTTTCCTCCGGGGCATTCAAAATTTTCATAACAGAATTTTTATCATTTAGAAAATCCAAAAATTCCTTTGCCCGTTTGATATCACTATATTCGGGATGGTTAAAGATGTTTGTCTCACCACTTGTATATACCTCTGTCTCCGTCCGGACATCATCAATAATATCGGCAATGAAATCCAGCACGGGAAACAACAGCTCAAAGTGTGTCTGCATAGCCCGGCGAATTTCGCTGATGGTCGCTGCGGAAATCTCCTCCAACGTCAGGCCGGAGAGTTTTTCCTTCAGCAAGGCAGAAAAGCGTTGCAGAAACGCCGCATCTACACCACTCGGCAAAAGCACTCGTCTGTTTTTCATAACACCCTCGTTGGTCACCAGAATAATCAGGGCTGAGGATGCGTCAACCGGTATCAGCTCAATGGTTTTAATGGCGCCACACTTCATTTCCGGCGTAGTCAGCACTGCCGTGTAATTGGTCAGTTCAGACAAAAGCACAGAGGCGCGCTTGATGATTTTATCAATCTGACCCAGCCGCAGCTCCAGTACGTTGCCCAGCATAGCCAGATTGTTCACCGTCAGCTCAGAGTCGTTCATGAGCGAATCGACATAGAGCCGATACCCCTTGTCAGAGGGAATGCGCCCGGCTGAGGTGTGCGGCTGTTCTAAGTAGCCCATTTCCTCAAGGTCTGCCATCTCATTGCGAATCGTGGCGCTGGAAAGCCCCATGTCAAGGCTTTTTGCCACGTGCCGCGAACCAATTGGCTCTGCACTTTTGATGTATTCATGAATGATGGAGTGCAGAATTTTCTTTTTTCTTTCGTTAATATCCATAACACCCACCCCGTTATTAGCACTCTATCTCTTCGAGTGCTAATACTAAGATAGCACGTTTTTACTTAAATGTCAAGCAATAAATTGTGAATTTTTTTTGACCATTCTAAATACAACCATTAGATTGTATCAAGAAAATTCCGAAACCAGAAGACTCACCAAAACGGAATTATCCATAGAATTAGATTTAATGTAGCTATCCGTCTCGGCCAACCGTTCAATCAGGGATTTGAGCTGCTCCTGCGAATATTTTGCGCTATCACGCATGAATTTACTCGCCTGGAAGGGACTGATTTTCAATTTAGACACAATTTGACCCTTATCCGCACCGCCGCCCACCAAAAGCTTTGTCTGCAAAAGCTTGTCGGCATTGTAAATGATGGCCGCCAAAATCTGATTTGGGTCTGTTTTTAAAGCAAATAAATCGTCCAGTAGCTTAAGGGCTGTGTCCGCCTGCTTATGTAACATGGCTGCCACCATATCAAACACCCTGCCCTCCACGGTCGGCGTCACCAGAAGATCAATATCGGCCCTCGTAATCTCCTCACGCTCTCCGCTATAGGCCACCAGCTTCTCTGCCTCGCGACGCACCGCCATCATACCGGCCGGAGTAATTTCATTTAAGTACCGGGCATTTGCCAGATCCAGCTTCTTTCCTAAGTTAGAAAACAAGCGTTGCGTCCAGCGTACCATTTCCTCCTCACCCATAAAGGCAAACTCCACGCATGCCCCTTCCCTGTCTGCAAATTTAAGCAAGGCACTACGCTTATCCACCTCTGTTTCATCAAACAGAACAGAAACATAGTCAGGAATGTCCTTGAGCCGCTCAGCCCAATAATCACGATATTCCGCTTTTGCCCCGGTGCGACCATCGGGCTTAAAAATGAAAGAATCCGTAAAGAGCAAAAGCTTTCTGTCTGCCATCACAGGCAGAGACTCTATGGCCTCATCTACCTGAGAAAGCGAATATGCCTTCCCTTCAAAGTGAAAAATATTCAGTTCCTCCATCGCACCCGGCGACAAAAGGTTTACCAGCTGCTTCTTATAATGCGCCTTCAAGAAAGCCTCCTCGCCCCAAAGCACAAAAATGCGCGGTGCCGGCTTCTGAGTCTGAATGATTTGCTTCAGTTCTTCAATTTTCATGCACATTTCCTCCTGTTGTAACACGTATAATTTCGTCTCGCTTCAGCACAAAGGTCACATTTTTATCCCGATCTGCGCGATACACCTTGGCTCCCACGGCAGAAAGCCGCTCCAATACCTCCTCTGCCGGATGACCGTAGCTGTTCTCTCCGCAAGGAATAAAGGCATAGGTCGGGTCTGCCAACCGCAAAAACGCCTCTCCGCTAGAGCTATCTGCTCCGTGATGAGCCACCTTTAGAATGTCTGTCTTTAAAAACTGCGGCATCCGAGCGGCTACATAGGCCTCGCCCTGCTCCTCTAAGTCGCCCGGGAAAAGGGCTCTGCTATCACCAAACTCAAGCCGCACCACCATAGAAAGATCATTGTCGTCATCTGCAGTCTCCAACAAGGCTTCGTCCGGCGATAATACCCGAAGACAGCCTGTGATAGAAAATGGTAGCACGTCCCCGGCAGAAAGCTCTGTCACCTTCACGCCCAAAAGCCTTGCCTTATCAATGAGCACGGCGCCCGCCTCCGCCTCATCAAAGCCTATCGGTACAACGAGTGTTTCCGTCCGGATTTGCCCCAGCAGGGAGTATAGTCCATTGATGTGATCCTCATGCGGGTGGCTGGCCAGCATATAATCGATTTTCCAAATGCCCTGTCGTCGCAGGTAAGGCAGCACCACCCGGGTGCCTACATCGTAGTCGCTCTTATAAGAAGGCATGCCACCGCCGTCAATTAATACAGTCTCCCGATTGGGCAGCTGAATCAAACTACAATCGGCATTCCCTACATTAATAAAGGTGACCACTGCCTGTTGTCCCTGCAAAAGAACAAACAAAACGAAAAAGCAGGATAAAAGAACCACGGACGTTATTGGCACAAGCATCTGTCTATAGCGGCGCCGTAGGAGACGATCAAAGGCAAGCAGCCAAAGTCCATAAAGATATAGGGCGAAGAAGGAAAAAGCACCTACCGTTATAAGCCCACCTTCTATACTGCCAAAGACGTTCACAATCAAAAGAAACAGCTTAACAAAAGGATAGACAAATCCCGCCGGCAAAACGGCAACCATCGGATGAATGAGTCCCAAAAGACTGACCAAAAGACCGCCGACCAGCATAAAGGGCGCCAACGGCGTCGCGAGCAGGTTGGTGATAAAAGACCATAGCGAAAAGCTTCCGAACAGACAGGCAGAAAGCGGTAAAATAAAGGCCTGTGCACTGATGGTAACAGAAAGAATTGTCAAAATTCCTACCACCACCCGAATAATAAAACTCCTTTTCTCCCCTATGCGACACAGGCGCAAAAGCCGATTTTTAAGCGGCTCTGCAAAGAGTAGAATGCCCAATGTCGCCGCAAAGGAGAGCATAAACCCCGTGTCCAGCGCCGCCGGCGGATGCAGCAGCACGATAACAGCAGCCGAAAGGGCAAGCGAGGTGAGCGCGTCCTCCTTGCGGCAAAAGAGGTGTGCCAAAAGCACCATCATACCCATGACAGAGGCACGCACCACAGAGGGAGATGCGCCCGTAAACAGCATGAAGAATAAAATAACGCCGCCTGTCAGCCAGATATATTTATACCGATTCTGTTTGAAAAGGGAAAACAGCATGTAAAGCGCCGAAACGAGAGTTGTCACATGCATGCCGGATACAGCCGTCATATGAGACAGGCCGCTGACCTGTAGCCTTTTGTAAAACGCATCCGACATACCCGTATGATCGCCCAAAACCATCGCCTGCAGCACAGAGGCTCCCTCCGCAGGGAATAGCCCCTCAAGCACCCGGAAGCATTTTCGGTTCAACTGATATAACCTGTCCGTAATGCGCAAAGGAAAGCTACCCGTCCGGCTGAGCGTACCGGGCTCAACATGGGCCGTAAAAAATATCTTTTTAGACCTTAGGTACCGTTGATAGTCAAACCCTCCCTCGTTCATTGCCATCTGCGGCAGGGTAAACAGGCAAACCGCCTGAAAGCTTTCTCCAAAGGCCGGTATCACCTCAGTAGAATCTACTGTCAAACGCACCTTTTCTGTCATGGATACAGTCTTTTCTAAAAAGGAGACAGAGGTGATCTCTGCATGTAAAACCGCATAGCCCTCCATGCGTTCCGGCTCTTTGATACAACGGGCCTCTATGGTCACATATTCATTTAAAAAAGGATACAGCGGGCGTGCAGTCACGTCAGCTGCCGCCTGCATCCGGAAGGCACCCACAAAGAACAACAGCAGCAGAAAAAAGGGGAGAACAGCCCGACGGGTGAAAAACAAAGCCACAAGCAGAACGAGTCCCAAAAACGCGCCAAGGTCTACAAGGATATATCCCGGCGCAAAATGTGCCATATACACTCCCAGCATCAAAGCGACCACACAAGAAAACAAGCTGCGCTTAATCACCGGCTATTTTTCTCTCCCTTCGTGCAAGCTACGGGCTGCTATATCCAGATCGAAAGAATCGCTGCATATATAATCGTAGGAAGTAAATTCGCCACCTTCACCTTATTCCCCCAAATGAGGTTAATGCCAATGCAGAAAATCAGCATGGAACCTGTCAGGGACAAATTATGTAGAGCGCCTTCTGTCATAACAGGCGCTATAAAGCCCGCCAGGAGAGTTGTCAAACCCTGCAGAATCGCCACCGGTATCGCCGAAAAAATACACCCCTTGCCCTTAGCCGGCGTCATCACCATAACAAGCACAAAGTCGAGTGCTGTTTTGGCAGCCAGGATGGAATAATCGCCGTGAATGCCGTCCTCTAAGGAGCCCACAATCGCCATAGCACCCACACAGACTGTAATGGAAGTCGTTACAAAGGCCTCCACAAAGCCTTGATCTCTCTGACTTCCGCTTTTTTTCTTCAGCCACTCTCCAAACCGCTCCAGACGCAAGTCGAGGTTAATCAGCTCGCCGGTCAGACCGCCTAACACAAAGCTGATAATCATCATCATGGTTCCGTTTGCTGCAAGCTCACCGCCAGTTATGCACATCATTTTTTCCAGGGTGCCGCCGATGCCGATAAACAGCACGCAAATACCGATGCCCTGAATCAGGGTTTTGCGAAGCCTTTCTGTAATCATCCTGCCGCAAAGCAGACCGATCAGGCCGCCCAGCACAATTCCGGCTACATTGATAATCGTTCCAAGACCTTTCAAATCACATGACACTCCTTTAACTAAAACGAGGCGGCTCAAACAAATTCATTGCGTTTACCCCAAATCAAACAAACTGACCTGATTTGTATCGGGGACATCCCGCAGCACATGAAATTCCTTAAGCTTGTCCACAACAGAATTCCCGATCTGAGCCCGTCTTTTTAAGTCCTCCACGGATAAAAACGCGCCCTCCTCCCTTGCCTTGCAAATGTCCTTTGCCATGGCATCTGAAACGCCGGCAATGGTGTTTAAAGGCGGTCGTATAGCCCCATTTTCCTCTACAAATTTTGTGTCGTGCGAGGCATATAGGTCAACGGGCAAAAAGGTAATTCCACGGGCATACATTTCGTTGCAGACCTCCAAAATAGTCAGCACATTTTTTTCCTTTGCCGTGGCATCAGGATTCTTCTCTATCTCCCTCATGGCCGCCATAACACGCTCCTTGCCCCCCAGCATCCTTTCTGCATCGAAGTCCGTCGCACGAACAGTATAATAAGCAATGTAGAACGAAATGGGATAATGCACCTTAAAATAGGCAATGCGGAAGGCCATGGTGACATAGGCAGCAGCATGGGCCTTGGGGAACATGTATTTAATGGTTTTGCAGGAGGTAATGTACCATTCCGGTACCCCTTTCTCCCGCATCAGTTCTTCATCCTCGGGCGCAAGGCCTTTACCCTTACGCACCTTTTCCATAATTTTAAAGGAGGTCAAGGGAGGCAGGTCATGCTGCAGAAGATAGAGCATAATATCATCACGGGTACAGATAACCTCCGGTAGCGTTGCCGTTCCGGCCCGCACCAAATCCTGCGCATTATTTGTCCACACATCCGTGCCGTGAGACAGGCCGGAAATTCGAATCAGCTCACTGAAGGTGGTGGGCTTGGTATCCAGCAGCATCTGCCGGACAAACCGCGTACCGAACTCCGGCACAGCAAAGGTCCCCACCTCGCTGCCAATATCCTCCGGTGTCACGCCCAGAGCCTCCGTGCTTGTGAAAAGGCTCATGGTTGGTTTATCGTCAATCGGAATTGTCCGGGCATCAAGACCTGTCAAATCCTCCAGCATGCGAATCATACTGGGATCATCATGCCCCAGAATGTCCAGCTTTAGCAGACGCCCGCTGATGGAATGATAATCAAAATGCGTCGTGATAACACCGCTTTCTGCCTTATCTGCCGGATACTGAATCGGCGTGAATTCATAAACCTCATTGGCGCGGGGCACAATCATAACACCGCCCGGATGCTGACCGGTTGTGCGTTTAACGCCCTCAAGCCCCAGAGACAGGCGTTTCATTTGCGCCTTGGTCAGACTGATTCCGTTTTGCTCCGCATATTTTTTCACATAACCCATGGCCGTGTTCTCTGCCAACGTGCCGATGGTGCCGGCGCGGAATACGTTACCCTCGCCAAACAGGGTTTCTGTATATTTATGAGCCACGCTCTGGTACTCTCCGGAGAAGTTCAGGTCAATATCCGGCTCCTTATCGCCATCAAAGCCAAGAAAGGTTTCAAAGGGGATATCATAGCCATCCTTTTTATAAGACTCACCGCAGACCGGACAGCTCTTATCCGGCATATCCGCGCCCATGCTGTAGCTGCCATCCTGGATAAATTCCACGTTTTTACACTTAGGGCACAGATAATGGGGCGGCAGAGAATTAATCTCCGTAATGCCTGATAAAAATGCAATAAAGGAGGAGCCAACCGAACCACGAGAGCCCACCAGATAACCATCGGAAAGAGATTTCGCCACCAGCTTCTGCGCAATCATATACATAACAGAAAAGCCATATTTCGTGATGGGCACCAGCTCCTTTTCCATGCGCTTTTCCACCAGCTCCGGCAGCGTTTCGCCATAGAGTTCATGAGCCTTTCCATAGGAAAGCTCGGTAAGCTCCTCTGTAGCGCCGGGCATTTCCGGGGGATAGGTCTCCTCGGGAATAGGACGAATCTCACCAATTTCATCCGCTATCAGGTTAGGATTTGTGACCACAAGCTCATAGGCCTTCTCCTTAGGCAGATAAGAAAATTCCGCCAGCATTTCATCCGTGGTGCGTAAATACAGGGGAGCCTGGCAATTCGCATCCTCATAACCCTTGGCCGTCTGCAGAACCTCGCGGTAAATGGCATCCTCCGGTTCTAAAAAGTGCACGTCGCACGCCGCCACCACCCGCTTTTTCAATGCATCACCTAAGGCAACAATGGCACAGTTAATATCCTCCAGTTCCTCCCGGCCGGACACCATATGATTCCGAATCATAAATTCATTGTTGCCCAAAGGCTGAATCTCCAGGTAATCATAATAAGAAGCAATCGTCCGAAGTTCTTCCTCCGTAGCACCCCGCAGCATTTTCTGATACAGCTCTCCCGCCTCACAGGCACTGCCCAGAAGCAGTCCCTCACGATGCTCGTCAAACATTGCCTTTGTAATGCGGGGACGTTTATGATAATGCGTAAGGTGCGAATCCGATACCAGCTTATATAAATTTTTAAGACCCGTCATATCCTGCACCAAAATAATGGCGTGATATGTTTTTGCATATTTCCGGTCATCCCCGCCGGCCAGACGTTTATTAATCTGCGAAACCTCCTGGATCTCCAGCCCCTCTAAAAGCTCCAGAAAATGCAGGAAAATCCGCGCGGTGATTTCAGCGTCATGAATGGCGCGATGATGTCCTTCAAACACGAATCCAAGATGCTTTGCCACCCGGTCCAGCTTATGAGTTTTAAGTGCTGTCAGCAGTCGTCTGCTCAGCATCAGTGTGTCTATATAACAAAAATCAAAAGTAAGCCCCAGGTCCTCTGCTTTCTTTTTTATATACCCCACATCAAATTCGGCATTATGCGCAACCAAAACACTGCCGGCCGAAAATTCCAAAAAAGCCGGCAAAACCGTTTCAATGGATTCTGCCTCGCGCACCATGTCATTTGTGATGTTCGTCAGTTCTGTGATATGGTACGGAATTTCCTTAGAAGGCTTTACAAATTTTGAAAACTGCCCCGTGATTTTGCCATTGGATATCTTCACACCCGCAAGCTCAATGATTTCCCCGTATCTGGCAGATAGGCTGGTGGTCTCAATATCAAACACCACAAAGTCTCCGGAAAGAGGCATCTTCCTTGGGTTATACACATATGCCACGCCATCGGCCTCCAGATAGGCCTCCATGCCGTAAATAATTTTTATGCCGTGCTTCTTGCCGGCATCAAAGGCCTCCGGATACGCCTGCACAACACCATGATCGGTAATGGCAACAGCCTTATGGCCCCAGGCAGCTGCCCGAGCAACCAATGCGCCGGGCTTTGTGAGTGCATCTTCTGCCGACATAGTGGTGTGTGCATGGAGCTCCACTCGTTTTTCTTCTGCTTCATCCGGCCGGATACTGACAGAGGCCTTCATCATATGATCAAACGTAATCGCCACCTCTTTTGCAAAGGTGTCATATTGCGCCCTACCGGCAAGACGTACCGCGCCCAGCTTTTTCAAGCTACCCTTTAAGCCTTCAAAATCCTGCTCCTTTAGAAAAGCCTTGCATATCATACAGCTCGTCTGATCGGCTACATATAGCTCCAGAAGGGTCTTCTTGTTTTTCAGCTCCTTGGTCTCAAAAGCAATGACCCGGCCCTCCACAATAACCCTGCCGCTGTTTTCGTCAATTTCAGAAAGAGGCGTCAGCTCGCCACCAAAGGGCTTGCCCAAAAGCACATCATCAGAGGTCTGTGGCGCTTCGCGCTTCTCCTTCTTAGGCTTTTCGAGGGTTGTTTTCACCGCAGCCGCCTCCTTCATCAGGTCACTGCGCTGATCCTCCAGCTTATGAAATATCTCATCGGCCGAAACACTGTCATTTTCAAAGCGCACCTGACATTCTGCCAGATAGACCTCGCGAAGCTCCTTTTCAAGGAGCTTTAAAACACCGTTTTCAGCCAGCGTGTCTCCACCACCGAATTTCAGATAGATAACAAAGGTATTTCCCTCTAAGGCTGCGCGGCTGTTTAGCAAAATACCCCGTGCCGCCGGAAACCGCGCTGTCACCACTGCAACCAGGTTTTGATAAATCGGCTCCACGGTTTCCTCGGTTAATACGCAGGTCTTATACCGAAAATCAAGCTCCACCTGAAAAAGGCTATAGCCCGCCTTAATATTTTCACAAAGGCTGTCTAAGTCGCTACCGGCAACAACCTTTTCTGCCGCCAGCGAAACACGCGCCTTGCGCTCCTCCTTAAAAATCTGTAGCCGCGTTAGCTCCACACCGGCCAACCTGCCGAAGAGCTCATCTCCGGCCAAAGTATGTAATAAATTCGCCGCCATTTTTCCTTCATTGCCTTTCCGGTCTAAAAATAAATATGTGTATCAACGCGGGCAGCTTACTACAAAGCCCCCATCTTGTCAAGCTCTTCAAACAAGGCCGTCATAATCTCTGCCTCGGGCACCCGACGAATAATCTCTCCCTTTTTAAACAAAAGACCCTCTCCCTTGGCGCCTGTGATGCCGATATCCGCATCCCGCGCTTCTCCTGGGCCGTTAACAACACAGCCCATAACTGCAATCTTAAGGGGCTTTTTAACGGCAGAAAGCCGCTCTGTCACCTGGTTTGCAATGCTGATTAAATCCACGCTGCATCTGGCACAGGTAGGACAGGATACCAGCCTGGCGCTATCCTTTTTCAGTTCCAATGCCGAAAGAATCTCCCGCGCCGCCCGGATTTCCTCCACCGGATCAGCCGTCAGGGATACCCGGATGGTGTCTCCGATACCACAAGACAAAAGCGCACCAATGCCCACAGCAGATTTAACCGTGCCGCTGTAAATGGTACCGGCCTCTGTAACACCCAAATGCAGAGGATACTCCACTCGCTCCGACATAAGACGGTAGCTTTCAATCATCATAGGCACAGAAGACGCCTTTAGGGAAATGACAATATCATAAAAGCCGCATTGCTCAAGCAAACGAACCTGACCCAAGGCCTCCTCCACCAACGCCTCGGCACAGGGCTTTTCATATTTTTTTAAAAGCGCCTGCGAGACAGAGCCGGCATTCACGCCAACCCGAATCGGAATCCGTGCCGCCTTTGCGCTCTCCACCACCTGGCGCACCCGTTCTTCGCTTCCGATATTGCCCGGATTCAGGCGAATTTTATCAATTCCGGCCTCAATGGCAGCAAGCGCCAGCCGATAATCAAACTGAATATCTGCTACGAGCGGTATTGAAACAGCTTTTTTCAACTTCCGTACAACAGAAAGGCTAGCCTCATCTATCACTGCCAACCGCACCAAATCACATCCAGCAGCCACCAGGGCCTCCGTCTGCCGCAGCGCCGCGTCAAAATCGCCGTTCGGCGTACACAGCATCGACTGTACACAAATGGGAAAATCGCCGCCGATTCCCACCTTGCCAACCATGACTGGTCTCGTTTTTTTTCGTTGCATAAAAAACACTCTTTTCATAAATAAATGGTACTTTTTAATTGTAACACAATTCCAAAAAATGAGCAATTAAAAATAAGAAACAAAACATAGTTACATCTTTTTGCATGTAATTTATTTTTTTCGAACAAATGTATTGACATCGTACATTTGTTCTGTTAAAATGAATTTACGAACATTAGTTCTAAAACGGAAGGACTGACAGATATGATGACAATGAGAAAAAAAAGAAGAATATCCTACGCAGAAAAGGCGAAAAAGCAACGCATGAGGCTGTATGGATTTTTAACTGTTATATGCTTGCTGTTTGCCTGTACACTGGCTCCCCTTGCCGATAACGGCATTCATGAAGTTTGTGTAATTGCAGATGCGGGCGATACGCTTTGGTCCATATGCGAGGCATTTAAGCCGGAGGATATGGATTTACGCCTTTTTATTGAAAAAGTTAAATATGAAAATAAGCTAACCTCCTCCGCCCTTAGCATTGGGCAGGAAATCGTAATTCCCCTTTCGTAAAGCATATTACGGCCTCCGTCTGCATATACTGATAATGCTATACGCACCTGAAAAAGGGGCCGCAAGTCCGGCACCATAGCCGGGCGAGCCTGACGGCATAATTATGCTACAAAATACGCCGCAAGTGTGCGTGCGGCGGGAACGGAGTGTCTTTTATGAACAGTTCTTTTAAGGTGATTAATCTAAGGACCATTTTAAAAGTGATTGCTGCAATTTTTCTACCTCTTGCCATAGGCGGACTGGCTGCTTTTTTAACGCCAAACAGCAGTGAGTTCTATGCTGCTCTGCAAAAGCCACCCCTGGCACCGCCGGGAAGAGCCTTTCCTTTTATATGGACCGGTCTGTACATTTTAATCGGCATCGCCAGCTATCTGATTTACAAACGCGATTTTTCCAAGCCCTTTGTGCGCGACGCTCTGTACTTCTACGCCATTTCGCTTTTGCTGAATTTCCTTTGGCCCTTGGTTTTCTTCCGCTTTAAGCTACTTTTTGGCGCATTTTGGGTACTCCTTTTGCTGTGGCTTTTTACGGGGATTGCCACAGCAAAGTTTTATCGCATCTCTCATAAGGCCGGGCTTTTAATGCTACCCTATTGGCTTTGGATCACATTTGCAGGCTATCTGAATCTTGCCGTTTGGCTTTTAAACCGTTAAGACAGCATATGACATAAGAACAAATCCGATTTACGGTTTTGTTCTTTTTTCATTCATGGAAAAGCGGATTTTTTTGAAAAAAACGGATTTTTACACGAAAAAATATTTACAAAACTGCGTAAAACCTTTATAATATGTATGGGGGAGTGATTCCATGTCATTTATAAAAAGATTATTTGAAAAAAAGAGATATATTGTCATCGCAGCAGCTGTTCTTACAATCCTTATGCTTTTACTGGCAATAGGCTTGGTTTCTACAGTTGCGCTTGCTAATACGCATTTTTATTCCGGTATACATATTGGTGATATTGATATCAGCGGTCTAACGAGAGCGGAGGCAGAAGAAGCTGTGTCTGCCCGTTATGGAAACGCCCTTTCAAACACTGTAACGCTTATGAGCGGAGATTTTTCTCGTGATGTTGCCCTTTCGGATTTAGGGGCGGAATTGGACCTTTCTCTCACGCTTGATACAGCATATGGTGTTGGCCGAACCGGCAACATCTTTAATCGCCTGCGTGAGATTTATATGGTCAAAAACGACGGCTTTATCACTCCGCCGATTCTGGCCTGCGACGAGGCCGCCTTGGGCAGCCTGATTGATGAGCTGGCCATGCAGGTAGATCTTCCCGAACAGGATATGCAGGTGGAGATCATTGAAAATGAAATGGTAATTACACGGGGCAAGCCCGGTATACGCATCCTCCGCGAAAAGGCTATTGAGCGTTTTAAAAAGGAGGTCCTGCTTCTTTCAGACGGGATTTTACACGTAGAGCCTGAAGAAATTATTCCGCCGGATCCCGACGCAGAAAATCTTTACACAGAGTTCTGCGGCGAGCCGGTCAATGCCGGTTATACCATTGAAAATCAGTCTCTGGTATACACAGAGGAAAAAAACGGCATTCTTTTTAATAAAGAGGATGCACAACGAATCATTGCAGAATCAACCGGAGATGTTATTAAAATCCCTGTCACTGTCACCCCGCCTGAGATTACACTGGAGCAGGTGAAGAGCGAGCTCTTCCCGGATCTTTTAGGCCGTTATACCACCAGCTTTAACGCAGGAGATACCTCTCGTTCCTATAACATCCGCCTTGCCTGTCAAAAGATTAACGAGGTTGTGCTGGGGCCGGGCGATGTGTTTTCTTATAACGACACCGTTGGCCCGCGGACAGTCGCAGCAGGCTTCCGAACTGCGAATGTGTATGTGGGAAACAAAGTAGAACCGGGCATTGGCGGCGGTATTTGTCAGGTTTCCTCAACCCTTTTTAACGCTGCTGTGCTAGCCGATTTAAACATTGTCTATCGCACCAATCACTCCCTGCCGGTTTCCTACGTGCCTCTGGGACGTGATGCCACAGTTTCTTATGGCAGCATTGATTTTAAATTTTCAAACAGCACAAACGCCCCTGTTAAAATTGTTGCATCTGCCTCCGGCGGAAAGAATGTCATTGCGATTTACGGGGTGAAGGAAAATAAAAACCGTACCATTGATATTACCACGCAAAACACAGGCTACACCGCTGCAAAGCTGGTACAAAAGGAGAATCCCGATTTGCCGGAGGGTACCGTGCAGGTCGAACAAGCCGGCTCTAACGGAAGCTCCTACAATACATACAAGGTCACCAAGGAAAACGGCAGCGTCGTTAAAACCGAGCTACTGACAAAAAGCACCTATGTGGCTGCTGACCGCATCGAAATCATCGGCACTGCACCGGTCACCTCAGAGGAAAATCCCGCAGACCCGGCCATGGCCTCCCCTGCCCCAATTGAGGGTACCGAGCCAACGCCCGAGCCTTCGGCCAAGGCCTCTGCCACACCTTTTCCCTTGGTCGCACCGGCAGCAGGTACTCCCGAGCCCACGCCCGAACCCTAATTTTCCAAGGGGAGATTACATATGAAGCAAAAGACAAAATATGTTTGCAACAGCTGTGGCTATGAAACCACAAAATGGTTGGGTAAATGCCCGGCCTGCGAGGGCTGGAACACCTTAGAGGAAGCCTTGATACGCACCGAAAAAAGCGTGCGTAGTATATCCTCCGGACATGCAAAGCCCCTTGCGCTAAACGAGGTGGATGTGACGGATTATCGACGCATCAGCTGCGACATCCGCGAGCTTGACAGAGTGTTGGGTGGTGGCGTTGTCCGCGGCTCTTTAGTGCTTGTTGGCGGCGATCCCGGCATCGGCAAGTCCACTCTTCTTTTGCAGCTGGCCGCTAACCTGGAAAAGACAGAAACGCTTTTATACGTATCCGGTGAAGAATCGGAAAAACAGCTCAAGATGCGGGCAGATAGGCTCAGCGAGGAGCCCCTTTCCTTTTTGGTGCTCTCGGAAACAGACATCACCACCATCAGCGCAGCACTCACAGAGGTCCACCCCGACATCTTGATTATCGACTCCATTCAAACCATGTATCATCCCGATATTACCTCGGCTCCCGGCAGCGTCAGCCAGGTGCGTGAGGCCACCCTGACCTTTATGCACTACGCCAAGGAAAACGGCACAGCTGTTTTCATTGTCGGTCACGTCACAAAGGACGGTGCCATTGCCGGCCCCAAGGTGCTGGAGCACATGGTAGACTGCGTTCTCTACTTTGAGGGGGAGCGTAATCACAGTTATCGTGTGTTGCGCGCCGTGAAAAACCGCTTTGGCTCCACCAATGAAATCGGCGTGTTTGAAATGTCTGATAAAGGCCTCCTGGAGGTCGAAAACCCTTCATTAATGCTGCTGGAGGGTCGGCCTGAAGCAGCCGCCGGATCCGCTGTTGTCTGCACATTGGAGGGAACTCGTCCGGTTCTTGCTGAAATTCAGGCGCTTATTTCGCCCTCCGGCTTTGGAACACCCCGCAGAATGGCCACGGGCATCGATTATAATCGCGTAAATCTGATGATTGCCGTTTTGGAAAAACGGGTGGGGCTTAACCTGCAAAATCAGGATGCCTACGTAAATATTGTTGGCGGTATTCGCCTGGACGAGCCTGCTGTGGATTTGGGGATGGCGCTTGCCATTGCCTCAGCCTTTAGAAACAGGCCGATTGATACCTCTCTTGCCGCCATCGGCGAGGTGGGACTAACCGGCGAGCTGCGGGCTGTAAGCCAGATTGAACGACGACTTGCTGAAGTTGTAAAGCTGGGTTTTAAAGCCTGTCTGATTCCGGCCGCCAACACAAAAAAGCTTCGCGCTCCTGAGGGGCTGAAGCTTTTGCCGGCCAAAAATCTGACGGAGGCCTTGGGATATATTTTATAGTCAAGCAATTTGAAATAACAGGAGCGTGTACATGACCAGAAAAGAGGCCCGCGAGGGTGGATTTATCATCATTTTTGAATACGAATTTCAAAAGCTTTCAGCCGAGTCGTTGCTGGAGCTGTATTACGAATATCGTCCTGAGGTGGATGGCCAGAAGGAATATCTGGAAAATTTGGTGCACACCACGCTGAATCACCTCGCAAAAATTGACGCAGTCATCACGGAAAACACCCGAGGCTGGGCACTCTCGCGGCTTTCTAGAGTCAGTCTTGCAGCACTCAGAATCGGTATTTGTGAGCTTTTGTATGACAAAAACCTGCCCGCAGGCATCGCCATTAACGAGGCAGTTCAGCTTGCTAAGGATTACGAGGGCGAAAAGGCCTCCGGCTTTGTGAACGGCATCCTTGCTTCTGTGGCAAAATCCTTAGCATAAAGGAGAGCATATGCAACAGGAAATTTTAACCGTCAGCGTATCTCAATTAAATCACTATATGAAACGTGTGATAGAACATAACGGATATTTAAAAAAGATTTGTATTCAGGGCGAAATTTCAAACTTCAAGCACCATCCCTCCGGGCATTTATACCTCACGCTCAAGGATGAAGCTTCTGTTTTGCGTGCGGTCATGTTTCGCGCCGAGGCGGCCGGCCTGCGGTTTGTACCGGAGGATGGCATGCGCGTTGCGGCAACAGGCCGTATTTCTGTTTATGAGCCGGGCGGCGTCTACCAGCTATATATCGACAAGCTTGAGCCGGATGGCGAGGGCGCTCTTTATCAGGCCTTTCTCCGTTTAAAGGAGAAGCTTGAAAAGGAGGGCCTGTTTGACCCGGAGTTTAAAAAACCTCTCCCGGCCTATCCCTCTGTCATCAGCATTGTCACCGCGGCCTCCGGCGCGGCTATCCGTGACATGATTCACGTGCTGGGGCGGCGCTATCCTTTGGCTGCGGTCAAGCTGTTCCCTGTTTCTGTACAGGGGGAAGGCGCCGCAGCAGAAATCGCCTCGGCTATTGATTTTTTAAACAAAAAAGCCATCGGCGATGTGATGATTATCGGCCGCGGCGGTGGCTCCATTGAGGATCTCTGGGCATTTAACGAAGAAATTGTAGCGCGGGCTGTGTTCCGTTCGAAAATTCCCGTCATCTCTGCCGTAGGCCATGAGACCGATTTTACGATAGCAGACTTTGTGGCTGACCTGCGGGCACCGACCCCCTCTGCTGCGGCAGAGCTGGCCGTGCCGGACATTGCCGATATATACCAAAGGCTTGCGGGCCATAAAGCTGATGCCCTGCAGCACATAAGGCACAAGCTGCTCACTCTGCAAAAACAGCTTGACGCACTGGCACAGGCCCCCGGTTTTCACACTTTTCCGGGCACACTGTCAGAAAAACGCATCACTGTTGATTATCTGGAAAAGGCAGCTCACAGGGCCTTGACCGTTTATCAGGAGAAAACGAAGCGCCGCTTCCAGCTTGCTGCCGGAAAGCTTGAGGCACTCAGCCCCCTTTCCAATTTGGCGCGGGGCTATGCCTACCCCTCTCTGCAGAATGGAACAATTCTGAAAAGCATACGTCAAATACAGGAGGGGGATGCCCTTTGCCTACGGATATCAGATGGTGAAATTAATTGCAGCGCCCGGGAAATACGCCCGCTGGCAAAACCGTAGGGGGGCTGATTAAATGCAACATTTACTTAGTAAAATGCGTCGGGCTGTGGATGATTACGGCATGATCAAGGAAGGAGACCGCATTGCTGTCGGCCTCTCCGGCGGCAAGGACTCGTTGACCGTGCTGGCTGCTGCAAAGGCTCTGCAGCGCTTCTATCCCAACCGCTTTCATCTGGAGGCTATCACATTGGATATGGGCATGGAGGGTATGGATTTTTCACCCCTAGCCACTTTTTGTGAAAGCCTTTCTGTCCCCTTTCATCTGGAAAGGACAGAAATAAAACAGATTGTCTTTGACTGGCGAAAGGAAAAGAATCCCTGCTCACTGTGCGCAAACCTGCGCCGTGGTGCACTGAATTCTGCTGCAAAGGAGCGTGGCCTTTCAAAAATTATGCTGGGGCATCATCACGACGACGTGATTGAAACCTTTCTCCTGAGCCTGATTTTTGAAGGAAGAGCCTCCTGTTTTTCACCTGTGACCTATCTAAACCGCATGGATGTCACGCTGCTCCGGCCCTTTATTTATGTGCCGGAGGCTGATATTAAAAAATACACCGTTCAGGCCGGACTTCCGGTTGTAAAAAACCTGTGCCCGGCGGACGGCAACACAAAGCGTACTTATATAAAAGAACTTTTAAACCAGCTGGAACGGGAAAATCACGGTGTCAAGCAGCGGCTTTTCACTGCTCTGCGCGGCGCACTTCCCGATTGGCAGCTGCAAAGTACACAACAGGAGGAATAATTATGAAAATTAGAAAAGCAGTCATCCCGGCCGCCGGTCTGGGAACCCGGTTTTTGCCTGCCACGAAGGCAATTCCCAAGGAAATGGTACCCCTCGTGGATAAACCCACCCTGCAGTATATCGTAGAAGAGGCCGCTGCCTCCGGCATTGAGGATATTTTAATTATCACCGGCCGGACGAAACGCTCTATTGAGGATCATTTTGATAAATCCTATGAGCTTGAAACAGAGCTTGAGAAAAGTGGCAAGCTGGATTATCTTGACACGCTGCAAAAAATCTCTAACCTGGCTAACATCCATTATGTACGCCAGAAGGAGGCCAAGGGTCTGGGGCACGCCATTTACTGCGCCAAATTCTTTGCAGAAAACGAGCCCTTTGCCGTGCTTTTGGGTGATGATGTTGTCGATTCTGAGACTCCCTGTCTGGCACAGATGATACAGCAATATGAATCCTGCGGAACGAGCATTCTGGGCGTGCAGACCGTGCCGGATTCCGAAACATCAAAATACGGCATCATCTCCGGTGAACAAATTGCAGATAGACTCTACCGCGTGCACGACATGGTGGAAAAGCCAGCTCCCGGAACAGCGCCTTCTAATGTTGCCGTCCTGGGCCGCTACATCATCACACCGGACATCTTCCGTTGCTTAGAGAACACCACGCCCGGCGCCGGCGGTGAAATCCAGCTGACGGACGCCCTGAAAATGCTGGCAAAAAAAGAGGACATGTATGCCTATGACTTCATCGGCCAACGTTATGATGTGGGCTCTAAGCAGGGTTATTTAAAGGCCACTGTGGAATTTGCCTTAAAGCGCGACGACTTAAAGGATGAATTTTGGGCCTATTTAAAGAATCTGATGCAGGCCAAAGCGGAATAAAGCATCAGGCAGGTAAAAGGAGAAAACCATGAAAAAACTGTTTGCTTTTGTGCTGACGGCCCTGTTGCTGCTCGGCACATTGCCGACCTCTGCGGCACCCCTTTGTGTGACTGAAACAAAAACCTTAATACAAGGCGTGACCTATACCCACATGGAGCGCCTTTCCGAAAACGGCTGGCAGGACATTTATGTGGTACAGGCCGATTTAAATGAGCCACATTTAAAATTTGACGTGTTAAACAGCGCATCGGGCAAAAGCTACCTGCAAAACACCTATGATATGGCTGTAGAAGCTGATGCGGTGGCAGCCATTAATGCAGACTTCTTTGCAGCCAAGCGCGGAGAATCGGGCCGTGGCAGCGCCATCGGACTTGAAATAACGGACGGCGTGCTGCACACCTCTCCCGCCGCTTATGAGAGCATGAATGTTCTTTACCAGCCAAAGGAGGACGACACGCTGTACTTCAACCAATTTACATATCAGTTTACTGTAACGGCTCCGGACGGCACAAGCGAAAGCATTCTGGTCATCAATAAGTACGATGACCTGCGCGGCGTGGTGATGTACACGCCCGATTGGGGCGCAGAAACGCCCGGTTCCGGCAACGATGTGCTAGAAATCGTGGTAACAGACGGCGTTGTGACGGATAAGCGCTGGGATCATGGTCCCGCACAAATTCCCGAAAACGGCTATGTGCTCTCGAGCAATCTGACGATAAACACCTTTTTAGATGACCACCTGAATGTGGGAGACCCGGTCACTCTGGAAGTGACTACGTTGCCGAACTTTAATAATCTGCAAACAGCCGTCGGCGGCGGCGGTATGATTTTGGTGGACGGCCAGGTGCCCAAAAGCTTTTCTCACACCATCAGCGGTTTGCAGCCTCGTTCTGCCGTGGGCATTGATAAAACCGGTAAAATAATTACGCTGGCGGCTGTTGATGGTAGAAGGAGCGAGGCCGTGGGCATGACGCAAACCCAGCTGGGATATCTAATGGCAGAGTTAGGCTGCTATAATGCCATGAATTTAGACGGCGGCGGCTCCACACTGCTGGCTGCCAAGGATGAAAACGGACACAGCGTGTTAAATCAACCCTCGGATGGCTATAAGCGACCGGTGACAAATTCCATTGGTATATTGGCCGAAAATTTACAAAAGCCCGTGCTCTCTGCCGTGCAGCTTTCAGCTGATGACGAAAATCTGTTTTTAGGCACAACACGTTGGCTAAGGCTCGAAGGACTTGACCAGTATGGGCGCGTACTAAAAAATGCCATCACAGAGCCTATAGAGTGGTTGGTGACGGAAGGCAGCGGCAGCGTAACAGGAGATCTGCTCCGGGCGGATACCACAGGCCACATCACCGTGCGTGGCAGCTATGGCGGTTTTTCCGACGAAATAACACTACAGGTTTTAGATACACCGCATCGTATAGAAGCGGCCACAACCGATATCCGTTTGTCACCCGGAGAGAGCAAGAGTGTATTTTTGACGGGGTGGGATGCAAATGGCCATAAGGCTCTGATTTATCCCAGAGATATGACCATGACTGTCTTAAATACTGCGGTTGCCAAAATGAACGGCAACGCCCTGCAGGGGCTTTCAACCGGCTCTACAGTGGTCACGGCGAGCCTGGGCGATGTCAGCGCAAACATGGTGGCAACAGTAGGCGATGCCGAGCCTACAAAACTCCCCAAAAATGCCGTCATTCCAGACAGTGCGCAAGTCTCCCGCGAGCCGGTAGACGAAGGTAGCTTTCGCTTCACGGTATTCGGTAATACCAGAACACCCGTAAAGCTGTTTGACCTGTATATGATGAATGGTGTTGTCAATGCGGTGCAAAAGGAAAGCGACATGAACTTCTTTGTGGGCAACGACATTAACAAGAAGCTTCTGACAAATCTGGGTGATAGCTTGAAAACTGCCGACGGATATAGCCTGTCTACCCACCAGGGGAATACCTTTATCACCATGAAAAATGCCTACGGAAAGAGCTTATATGCCTCCGACAGCAAGCAATGGGAAAAGCTCCGGGCTGATATCGAAGCCATAAGCGGCGGCAATCTGTTTGTCTTTTTAAATGACCATAACATTTCGCCGGCAGATATTGAGTTGACGCTGTTTAAAAAGCTGATGGAGGAAGCGGCAGAAAAATGCAGTTCTGTGTATGTTTTTGCTGGAGGATATGTGAATGAAACAGTGATAGAAAACGGCGTACGGTATATCACAACAGCCGGCATTTTTCCAAGCATCGGCTTAAAACCGCCGGCCACAAACATTTCTTATGTGAAGTATTATCTTGTCACAGTGAACGGCGACACCGTCACCTATGAAACAAAGGGAATTGTGAAATAATCAAATAGATAATAAAGGGGCTATCTCCTTAAACAAATTAGTGCATAAAAATATTTTTTCTGTAGGGGCTGATGTCCACATCAGCCCGTTTTTCGGGTCGATGTAGGTATCGACCCCTACATGTTGAATATGTATGCAAATAAGATGTTTATTGAGATAGTCCCCTATTGTATAACGAAAGCCACTCGATGGTTTTTGAAGTAGTAAAATAAAAGTAGACACATGGAAAACCACCATGTATCTACTTTTATTGTTTTTGTGATAAAATAATTATGGAGGTGTTTGAGTTGAAAAAAGGACAGAAAAAACGAATATGGACAAAGGAACAGAAGTTAGCAATAATAAAAAGATATTACGAAGAACATGTATCCGCCGCTTCTCTTGCCGAAGAGTATGAGGCTGATAAATCAATGATATGCCGATGGATAAGGAACTACAATCAATATGGTGAATCAGTATTTGATTTTAAAAACAGTGGAAAAGGCAATCTGTTTTCTGCGTTACATACCAGTAAATCTTTAACTGAAACTGACAGATTAAGTTTGCAATTAGCAAAGTTAGAAATAGAAAACGAACGATTTAAAAAAGGATACCTCATGAAAGGAGTCGGTGCAAACAGGGATTATCATACAAATTAAATTACAAAACCCCTGTTCAATATAGAATTGAACAAGGGTTTGCATAGTTTGTGGTTTTTAGTGTCTACTTTTACTTGACAAGTGCACTAAGCTGGTGGTTTTCGTTACACAAAAAAAGCGTAGCAGTCATAAAACTACTACGCTATAAAAGTCTAACTTTTTGGGATCACATTAGTGCATTCTGCGCTAGAGTCTTTTTTAATTGCCTTTTACTGATAGGGATAAACAATGGCAAGCTTCGGTTGACCTCCATTGGAAAATAGCATCACTCTATTTGACGCAATGTCATACTCGTACAAATCGCTACCCTCCACCAAAGTCGGTGTTGTACCCTCTGTATCGCAGTATATAATCTTGGAGAGAGCCGTTTTGGGGTAGATCTCATCAAGACTATACGGAGTTGTCAACGTGAATTTTTTTTGGTCAACGTTAGAGAGTGTACCAAACTGATAGCGATAGGGGGCGAAGGAGAAATCCGGATAGTTACCGCCGATCGTGTACCATGCTTTGCACAAGGGACTTTCGCCCGCTGTCGGCATGGTCGTCTGGTCATAGTCAAAGACACGTTCCACGGCCTGGGCCGTTGAGGCACCACCTACTATTTCATAGCGCACCAGATCGCCAAAGCCAAGCTCTGTTACATTGCTGATATAGATGGCCTTTTCCTCATCTGTCAGAGCAGAAAGCGCGCTCGCATTAACCTGATGGCGATGCTGTCCATTTTTGAGGCAATTAGGTTTTTCCTGAAACAGAAGACCTGTTTCTATCATTTCCATTGTACTTTCAACATAGAAGGAGGTCTTAGTCAGATTGAGAACGTTATATCCGCTGACCTTCATCACCACAGTATCGTCCACCACAGCGGTAGTAACCTTTTCCACCAGCAAATTGGGTGCAGTATTAGTGCTAATAACTGCACTCGTTTGGCCGCCTGACATATTGATGTCGGTCTTAACAAAGCAGGTAGGGTAACCGTCTTCATCCAGCATGTAGGCCTGCAACCCAAGCGAATGGAAATCGTTCTGGCCCGCGGCTTGCGCAACCGTTCTTACATAATACAGCGAGTCATAAGAGGAATCTGCCGTGTAAGTGCCGTTCACCTTGGGAAGCACAAAGGTGGGGGTGTCACTTTTCGCAAAGTAAATCTGATCCTGATAAGACCAGAAGGAAGAAGTAGCCGATGTATACAATGCCGTGCCGATATACCGATCCTTATTAAAGCTTATGCCGTCAGCCGCTTCTGCCGCTGTCTCCACCAGCGTGTCGAACACCTTAATCTGCCCGGCGCCATTGAGCTTAAAGCGCAGCATAGAGAGCTCAAAGCGCTCTGTGCCGCGTGCGGCAACTATCATGTCCGCCAAATCCTCGCGCGTCACTGAAACTCCGTCCAGCGTCACTTTTTCTGCTACATCATGTTCCTTCCACGTGCCATCTTGCGTAAACATACGGAAGGTCACACTAGGAGTAAGTCCGGTACCGATGGCAGTCTTCTGAGAGAAAGCAATCGTCCATTCCTCCGAACCCCGCTCCATCCATAAAATTTCTCCTGCCTCGTCTACAAAGGCTTTCACGTCTTCACCGGGTCGTGGCTCAAACGCCCAAGTCTCATCCTTATAGAAGCATGAAAGCGGATAGGTTGTGCCATCGATTGCAGCTTCCTCGTCCGAAATGGCCGTCAGCTTTCCTTCAACCGGCTTGTTGTAAAGAATAATCCGGCAGTTTTTGCCGTCCGGCGTAGAGAACAGCTTAATTACAGTATCCTTTGCAACCTTGTTAACAGATTGCGCATTACCCTCAGCATTTGTAACGGAAAGTGAGTCGCGCTCTAGCAGTATGCGCTCACCCTCTGTATTCACGATGGTAAGCTCTGTTTCATTTGAAAAAGCACCTGCTACATAATGCACGGTATATTCTTCAAGAAATACCACGTCATATATGCCGTTGCGATTGTTATCAAGCAACCGCATCTGGCCGTTTTTCAGCATTAAATCTTCCGTTGTATGATAAGGATGTACCAAACCATTCTTTATGACATAGAAATTATCCTCCAGGGTGTATCTTTCATCATCGCCGTCATCGTCCAGGGCGATAATGCGACCGCTATTGATATCGGCCTCTGTTGAGATGAGGCGCGAGGCAGGAAGCACAACCTCCTCATCGCGGCCGGTAAGCCAGGCCAGCAAAATACGGTCAGGGGCATCCTGATCCGTGGCAATAATCACATTTTTGCCTATATAGGCATCCAACCTGCCGTTCGGATCGCTAAAGGCTTTGCCGCCGATGCGTACCGCATGCTTTCCTTGCTTTGTATCGCCGTCTAGGCTAGTGAGTCTGGTTTCCTCTACAACACCTTGCGTCAGCACGAGGTTATGCCGACGACGCAACAAGTCTGCATCTTCCTCAAAAACAAGGCGTCCCTCATGCGCGGCATACATATTAAAATCCGGTGCCAAAAGAGCATTATAGAACACTCTGTGCGCATCAGCACGGTTGATGGGCTCATTCAGAGTTTCGTATTCTACCCCCTCCAGCAAATCTAGCTTGTCGGCCAGATTCAGCACATGGCTCGCACCGTTTCCAAACAACGTCTGCACCACATCATCATAGCCGATGGCGCGGAGCGTCATAAATAACAGCTCTGTTTTGGAAACATATTCATTCGGCCGGAAGGTTTCGCCGTCACTGCCTGTCACAATACCCAGATGATAGGCCGTCATAATGTCCTGATAATTCTTGTGGGTGGCTGGAACATCGGTAAAGGGCAGATAACCGGAAAAACTGGCGTTGCTACCAAGGGCCTTCACAACGGCCCTGGCCGCTTGGGCGCGGGTCAGTAGATGATCCACGCCGAAAATGCTGTCATTCACATTCTCCACAAGACCCAAGTAGGTGAGAAGGCTTAAAGGCCCCTCTTGCTTATGGCCGATCACATCTACGCCGATTTCGATTTCATTTGGGTCAAGAATGTAGCCATAAATTTCAATCTCCGCAAATACAGAGTGGCCTAAACTTTTCTGTGCCACGCGTACATAACGATACGGCGTTTTGGAGGTTATGCGAACCTCCGCAGGCACGCCAAATCCCGGATCAGTACTATCCACGGCTACCATGCGCTCTTTCACAGCAAAATCCGGAGTGTTGGAAAGCTCAAGGATTAAATTCGTTCGGGTTCCCACTTGATCTATATCAGTACGGGGATAGAGCATGACGGAAGTAATCCTATATGTCTCTCCCAAATCCACCGTAACGGCGCCACTTCCTGCCCAAATGCTCTTTAGATTGCCATCCGTAAGGTTATTGGTAGTGTAGCCGCCCATGGTAGAGTCGGCCGTAATAGTCTTGCCCACAGCAAGATTTTCTCCGCTGTCCTCTGCAGCATAGCCCGTGAGGACAGGAAGAGTTCCTATAATGAGTAATACACTAAGCAGTAACGTAATCAGTTTTTTCATTTAGCCTGCGCCTCCTTTTCGGTTCTTGCCGCATCTATCACATCTATAAACCGGCTGTAAATCGCAGCCGCCTGCGCACGGGTAGCCGTTTCCTTCGGGCCGAAGCTACCGTCTGAGAAGCCGGTAATAATGCCCATGCCACCCAACACACAGACTGCGTCCTTAGCATAGTCTGAAATGGAAGCCTCGTCGGAGAAGCTGACAATATTTTCGTCATTTGCCGCACCATACTTTAAGAGTGCACGATAAATGGTCACAGCCAAATCTTCTCGCGTCATTTGTCTGCCCAGACCGAATTCCGTTCTGGAAAGGCCATTCACAAGACCGTTTGCCAAGGCAGTCGTGATATACGGATAATACCA
>SVKE01000068.1 GCA_015068615.1 Oscillospiraceae bacterium
AATCTGGCTTTTTCCGTAAAAATTCAAAACCGCTTAAACCAGACCGCACCCGGCCTGTGCCGCGCCATCAACATCCGCACCGAGCGCTTCAATCAGCACATGACGAAGGGCTCTATGATTATTGAGGTTGGTACCGGCGTCAACACCCTAGAGGAGGCACAGTATGCCGGCAGACTTGTCGCCAAGGCCATCGCTGATGTTTTAAAGGCATAGCTCTCATTCACAGCTGATGCTAAGAGCATGAGCAATACCGGGCATGCTTTCACCCTGCTGCACACTCAATGCACTCTGCAGGGCGCCGGTTGCCATGAACAGAACACGGCGCAGCTTTTTTTCCCGCAGCTGTCTGTAGATATAGCCGCAGAAGGTGAGACCGGCACAGGCGCAGCCGCTGCCACCTGCATGGGTGTCCTGTTTTTCACGGTCAAAAATAATTAAACCACAGTCATTGTAGCGGTCAGAAATATCAAAGCCGGCCTCGCCTGCCATATCCGTCAGGGCCGCTTTACCAATGAAGCCTAAATCACCGCTTACAATCAGGTCATAGTAGGAAGGGTCGCGTCCCGTGTCCTTAAAGTGTTGTATCAGCGTATCTGCCGCGGCAGGAGCCATCGCAGCACCCATATTATTTGCATCGGTGATGCCCATATCCACAATTCTACCATTTGTAACGCAGTCAATTGTTGGCCCTTCTCCCTCACGCCCCAGCACGGCACAGGCCGATCCCGTCACCGTCCATTGTGAGCTGGGAGGACGTTGGCCACCATACTCAAGCGGAAAGCGGAACTGCTTTTCTGCCGAGCAAAAATGACTGGAGGTAATGGCTGCACAGTAACCGGCATAACCGCCATCTATATAAACGGCTGCCGTCGAAAGCCCGAGAGCCATGGTGGAACAGGCACCATACAGCCCGATGAACGGAATCCCAAAATCCCGGATGCCGTAGCTTGTGCCTGTGCACTGATTGAGCAAATCACCACCAAACAGATAGTCAATGTTATCGGATGGAATTCCGCTATTTTTAAATGCCTCTCCGGCGGCACGTCTGGCAAATTCGCTTTCTGCCTTCTCCCAGGTCTTTTCGCCAAACACGTTGTCCTCTGCAATCACATCAAAGTAGCTGCCAATGGGCCCTTCGGATTCTTTTTTTCCTGCCGCAGTTCCCGTTCCTAAAATCACCGGTTTATTTTTACAAAGGATTGTCTGCTTGCCAATTCTATTTAAAACTCCCATTATGTTTTATATCCCTTCTTTTTTATCTTAGTATGCGAAAGCCGGACATGCTTTATTCTGCATTCGACATTTTTTTACATGCATATGCATTTAATTTTGCCGAAATAATAGACAAACGGACATAAATTGTGTATAATAAAAAATGAAAAAAATTCCATAGCTGGCAGAGTAGGTTTTGATGCGTTAAGTGACAGTCGGACGGGAAGTTGCCGCTGTACGAAGGAGAGAAAGGTTGCTCCGCGGTATCATAACTGCATTCCGCTGTCACGAAAAGAGTGAATAACACCTCCTTTTTTTGTGGCGATTGCCTGCAATGAAAGGACGTGTTTTTTTATGCAAAAAAGCTTTTCAAAAACAAAAATGATGGTAACGGTTGCACTTTTAATCGCTGTCAACATCGTCGTTACGCGCTTTTTGTCCGTGCAGACAACCACCATCAGAATCAGCTTTGGGTTCATCCCAACAGCGCTCACCTCCATGCTCTTCGGGCCATATGTCGGCGCCGGCGCAGCCTTTTTATCTGATTTTTTAGGTATGGTAGTAAATTCAAAAGGCCTTTCATACTTTCCCGGCTTCGGCATCAGCGAAGCCCTGTACGGCTTAAGCTACGGCCTGTTTTTATACAGGCGCGAAAAAAGTCTGCGTCGCATTATCCTCTGCGTTGTATTGCAGGCCATAATAATAGATTTGGGTCTGGGCACGCTCTGGCTGCACATCCTCTTTAAAAATCCCGTCTGGGTGATTCTGGGGAGCCGCCTCATCAGTGCAGCGGTCATGGTTCCCATTAAGATTTTTGCAATCCGTTATTGCTGGCAGCTCATCGGCGTACGAATTTTTTCACAAAAAAACGTATAATGTTTTTCTTTTGGCACACAATAGAGACAGACCTTTCTTATTCCCTGCCTCATCTTGAGGCTACAAAAAACAGGAGGATTTGTCATGTCTAAAGAAATTAATAAGAATCAGAACAACCAGCAGCAGAAAAATCAGCAGAACAACCAACAGCAGAAGCAAAACAACCAGTACGACAATTCTAACAATTCCAGCAACTCTAACAACTCAAGCAACAGCTCCAACAGCAGCTATAATAACAACAGATAACGGCTCAGCAAAACGGGGCTGTAGCATTTCGCTACAGTCCCTCTTTTTTTTGTGTCATAAATTCGCAATATATAAGTCTACATTAAACATACTAAAAATCTTGATTTTTAGGGTAAAAAGTGATATACTATAAACATGTATATATCTAATCTTAAAGGAGGCCAATTGACATGAGTGAAAACACGACATATACCGAGACCGGTGCTGTTAAAATTTCTGACGAGGTTGTGCAGACCATTGCCGGTATGGCGGCCCGCGAAGTAAAGGGAGTGGCCCTGGCAACCTCCATAGCAGACGGACTTGTAGAAAAAATTGTGAAAAAAGGCTTTAGCAAGGGCGTTAAAATCGACATGGCAGAAAAAGAGGTATCGCTCGACGTTCACATTCTGGTGGATTACGGCGTGAAAATCCAGGCTGTTTCCGCAGAGCTGCAGGATATCATCAAGCGCAACATCGAGACCATGACAGATTTAATTGTCAATACCATTAATGTATATGTAGACGGTATCAATTTTTCCAAGGAGCCTAAAAAAACTGCATCTGTCGAAGATACAGAAGAATAAGCAATTATGAGGAGATAATATGGCAACAAATGTATATAAAAGTCCCCTCTGCTCGCGGTATGCAAGTCCGGAAATGCAAAAGCTTTTTTCAGAGGATACGAAGTTTAAAACCTGGCGCAAACTCTGGATTGCACTGGCTGAGGCCGAGCAGGAATTGGGGCTTCCCATTACAGATGAGCAAATCGCTGAGCTGCGTGCTCACGCGGAGGACATTAACTATGACGTCGCCCGCGCCAAGGAAAAAGAGGTGCGGCATGATGTGATGTCCCATGTACACGCCTATGGTGTGCAGTGTCCCAAGGCAAAGGGCATCATCCATTTGGGCGCCACCTCTTGCTTTGTGGGTGATAACACAGATTTAATTTTATTAAATGAAGGGCTCAGGCTAATTCACCAAAAGCTTATCTGCGTCATTAGCGCATTGTCTGATTTTGCTCTTGCCTATAAATCCATGCCCACTTTGGGCTTTACTCACTTCCAGCCGGCACAGCTGACCACCGTAGGCAAGCGTGCCACGCTTTGGATGCAGGATTTGCTGCTGGATTTAGAGGATTTAGAGCATCAAATGAAAAAGGCCCGTCTTTTGGGTTCTAAGGGTACAACCGGCACGCAGGCAAGCTTTTTGGAACTATTTGACGGCGATATGGAAAAGGTGCGCGAGGCCGACCGCATCATTGCCAAAAAAATGGGCTATGATGCTGTTTTTCCCGTATCAGGCCAAACCTATTCACGCAAGGTGGACAGTCAGGTGCTCTCCGTGCTCAGCGGCATCGCGCAAAGCGCCTATAAATTCAGCAACGATCTGCGGCTTCTGCAGCATTTAAAGGAAATCGAGGAACCCTTTGAGGCCAAGCAAATCGGCTCCTCTGCCATGGCGTACAAGCGGAATCCTATGCGCTCCGAACGCATTTCCTCTCTGGCAAGATATGTCATTGTGGATAGCTTAAATCCTGCCATAACCGCTGCCACGCAGTGGTTTGAAAGAACTTTGGACGATTCCGCCAACAAACGCATCAGTATACCGGAGGCATTTCTGGCGACCGATGCCATCCTCTCCATTTATTTAAATGTGGCACAGGGACTCGTGGTCTACCCCAAGGTCATTCACAACCGCATCATGAGTGAGCTACCCTTTATGGCAACAGAAAACATTCTGATGCAGGCTGTTAAAAAGGGCGGAGACAGACA
>SVKE01000069.1 GCA_015068615.1 Oscillospiraceae bacterium
ATTGATACGCCCGGCTATTTTGACTTCATAGGCGAACAGGCGCAGGCCATCAGTGCAGCAGATAGTGCGCTTTTGGTTGTCAGCGGCAAGTCCGGCGTCAGCGTTGGTGCCGAAAAAGCCTGGGCACTGTGCGAAAAAAACAATATGCCTTTGATGATTTACATTAATAAGGTAGACGATGAAAAGGCAGACTATCAAAAGGTATTAAATGAGCTTAAGGAAAAATTCGGCAAGCGCATTGCTCCGTTTTTAGTACCGATTAAAAACGGCGATGAAATAGAAGGATTTGTAAACGTGGTTCGCATGACGGCAAGACGCTGGGAAAACGGCCAGCGTATTGATATACCCGTTCCTGATGGCATGGAGGATGAAATTCAGCCCGTGCGGGATATGATTATGGAGGCCGTGGCAGAGACAGATGAAGATTTAATGGCGAAATACTTCGACGGTGAAGAGTTTACGAAGGATGAAATCATCAAGGGTCTTAAGAAGGGAACGGCAAGCCGCTCCATTATCCCTGTTTTGTGCGGTAGCGCCTTAGAAGACAGAGGCACTCGCATTTTGCTGGATGCCATTTTAGATTACATGCCCAATCCGGACTATGCCCAAAAGCTGGCAGAGGATGCCGCCGGAGAGCCGGTGGAGGTGGAGGCTGACCTTGAAGCGCCCTTGGCGGCTCAATGCTTTAAAACGATTGCCGATCCCTTTATTGGTCGTCTGTCCTTTATCCGCGTGTATCGCGGCACCTTAAAAAAGGACAGCATGGTGTATAACACCACAGGCAAGGCAGAAGAAAAAATCAGCCGTATTTACATAATGCGCGGCAGAAAACAGATTGAAACAGACAGGCTGGTAGCCGGCGACATTGGCGCTGTGCCCAAGCTGAATATAACCTCCACAGGTGACACGCTCTGCGACAAGAGTGCGCAGGTGACCTTCCCGAAAATTGAATTTGCTTCCCCCGTAACCAGCATGGCCATTATGCCAAAGGCCAAGGGCGATGAGGAAAAGATTAGTGCGGGTCTTGGTAAAATGATGGAGGAGGATAAAACCATCCGCTTAGAGAACAATGCAGAAACCAAGCAGCAGGTCATCAGCGGTATCGGGGATCAGCACATCGAGGTGGTCATCAGTAAGCTGAAGGCAAAGTATGGTGTGGATGTCACCCTAGAGGAGCCCAAGGTGCCCTACCGCGAGACCATCAGAAAGTCCGTTAAGGCAGAGGGCAAGCATAAAAAGCAGTCCGGCGGTCACGGCCAGTATGGTCATGTCTGGATTGAATTTGAGCCCACGGATGCAGAGGATCTGGTCTTTGAAGAAAAGGTATTCGGCGGTGCTGTGCCGAAGAACTTCTTCCCGGCTGTGGAAAAGGGTCTGCGTGACAGCATGGCGCATGGTGTGTTGGCCGGTTATCCGGTGGTGGGGCTTAAGGCAACACTGTATGATGGCTCCTACCATAGTGTGGATTCCTCGGAAATGGCCTTTAAAATGGCGGCAAATCTGGCTTATAAGGCCGGCCTGGCGCAGGCCTCGCCGGTGCTCCTGGAGCCCTATGGCACGTTGGAGGTCAACATTCCCAATGCCAACATGGGTGATGTGATGGGCGATATTAACAAGCGGCGCGGACGGGTGTTGGGCAGCGATCCAAAGGATGATGGCTCTGTGACCATCACGGCCGATGTACCCATGGCAGAAATGGCGCGTTTTGCAACAGATTTGCGTTCCATGACGCAGGGTCGCGGCAGCTTTAGCTTCACATTCCGTGCCTATGAGCAGGCACCGGATCATATCGCAAAGAAAATTATTGAAGAAAGCGCAAAGGAATAATCTGTAAAAAGAGGCCGCAGGAGCGCTTAGCGTGCTCCTGCGGCATTTGCTGTATATGGCATATACAAATAAAAAAACGGAGTTGTTGTATGGAACGGTTAAGGGACTGGCTGCAAAAAGTAGGTAAAGGGATCAAGGAAGGCTGCGGACTGTTGGGACACGGCCTGTGCCGATGCGCCAAGGCAACAGGGAGCGGTATTAAACGTGCTACCTGTGCGATGGGGCGCGGCATTAAGACCTTGTTTTGCGCTATCGGACGCGGCTTTAAGCGTCCGGGAGGATGCAAGGGGCGTTCGGTCAAGGGTACAACCATAGCTATTTTAGCCTTGTCCGGTGCTCTTTTGTTCTGCATGGGGTTGATCCTGGGGCTGCTCATTTCTATGCGCCGGAGCGAGGTGGATATACCCGTGGGGCCGGATTCTCCACAGGTGGTATATTACAGAAACGGCGTTCTGCATGAGGGAGAAAGAAGCCCCAGCTTTCGGGAGGCTGACGTAAAGGAGCTGCAGTACGATAAAGAAAAAATGACCTATATCAGCCATTCGCAGGGCTTTCGTTTAGACCTGCCGCCCGACTGTGAGCCGGATTTCACACTGGCAGAGCAGCTGGTGCGCTTTACAAGCTCCATGGGAGATATTGTCATCAGTCACGAGGTTGTTCCCGAGGGCTATGAGGCTGAGAGCTATATGGCAGAATATGTCAACCGCTATTTGCTGGAGCAGAGCTATCTGGATGCTAACCGCATTACGCTGTATAAAAACGCCAAGGAACAAATCCGAGATCTGGAGGTACAGGTGATTGCTCTTGAGCGGACGCCGGCTCCGGGCTCTGAGGTAAAGCAAAATGCCTATGTATACTGTTATGTATTTACCGAGCCGATGTCCTTTTACCGGATTTTATTCAAGGCAGAGAAATATGACGATGCATTGATAAAACAGGTGTATGAAACCCTGTACTCCTTTTCACAGGATGTGGAGGTTAGGGGCGTTCCCAAAACAGTAACGAATTATTACCCGGTTCTGCCCGAGAACTGGTCAGAAGAAACAAAGGCGCTGTATGAACAGATTGTTTCCACGGATAAGATTATGTGGGGCGCCTTTATCACCGGCGGTGTGCGGGAGCAGAACCGTGCCGGCGTAGAAGAAATTGAAGAACTGATTGATTATGACCTTAAGGTTCTGCTGGAATACGGCTGTCACTTCGATCCCTTCCCGATGGAGGGCATGCAGACAGCTTATGAGCAAGGAAAAATTGTGGAATTTACCATGCATGTCTCCAGCGTTATGAATGAAAACCTGCATGAATTCAATCCGGCCTTGGAGGTGTTAGATGGCATTCACGATGAAACCCTTCGTCAGTTTGCCAGAGATGCCAAGGCTTTCGGTAAGCCGTTTTTATTCCGCTTAAACAATGAGATGAACTCTGACTGGGTGAGCTACGGTGCCACGGCAACCCTAAACGACCCGGACGTGTTCATCGGTCTGTGGCGGCGCATTTACCGAATTTTTGAGGAGGAGGGTGTGAATAACGCCATCTGGATTTTCAATCCGAACAACAATTCCTTCCCGCCGCAGAACTACAATCACATGCTGGCTTATTATCCGGGCAATGAGTATGTGCATATGTACGGCATCACAGGCTATAACACCGGTACCTATTATAAAGTAGAAAATAATGAAAAATGGTTTGAGTTTGAGGAACTCTATGATGCGATTCACTGGGTATCCGAGCCGTATTTCTCCAAATTCCCCTGGATTATTACGGAATTTGCTTCCAGCTCGGTGGGCGGTGACAAGCCCCGGTGGATTACCGATATGTTTAATACCATCACAAAATATGAAAATATTAAGGTGGCGGTTTGGTTCAATGCCGATGATATTGACCCACGACCCGAAAAAAGGAAAAGGGTGGCCCGGCCCTACAGGCTGGATGAAAACGCCCAAACGGCCAAAGCCTTCCGCGAGGGAATTGCGGCCTTTAAATAAAGAACAGAACGGAGCTTACTTGTGTTTACACTTTTAACGACAGAAAAAAACGCCC
>SVKE01000011.1 GCA_015068615.1 Oscillospiraceae bacterium
GGCCGCCTTGCGGATGATCTCCGGATCCACGCCCAGTTGTTTTAACACTCGTTTAATATGACTGGAGGCCTGCCCCGCAATGGTAAAATTCTCGCCATCAATATCATAATGTAACGCAATTGCATTTTCTGCCATCTTACTCCCCCCTGCCGCCGAGTCCGTTTTTATAGAGCTCGCCGCAGGCGATATAGAGAGGATATTCTGTGCTTAAAACCGTGATGCCCATATCCTCAGCCAACTCTAAAACCGGCGTTTGAGGCACCTTTCCGCGGACAAAAACAATGGTTTTTATATCCATCATCTCCGCCGTTCTGACAACCTGCGGATTAGAAAGGCCGGTTAAAAGCAAGGCCTGATTTTTCACAAAGGCCAGCACATCACTCATCAAATCGCAGCCACAGGCAGACTGCACTTCAATTTCCTCCCAGGGAGACTTGGTGAGAATTTTCGCATTCAGAATATCGCGCACTTCTCTTAATTTCATAGAAAAATTCCTTTCTTATGAATTCTTATACATAAATTATACTATGTAAAACGTCTCTCGTCAAGTGGTAGTTATCTGCTTAAAGCTCCAACAGCGTGCCGGTATCAAAGAGGTACAAATATCGATGTAAAACCGGCTTTTGATATATTTTTTCTGCAGCTTTGGCATAGCATGCAAGCTGTATTTTATATTTTTCCTTAGTGGCAGTTGCATCGTGCACCCTGTCTGTTTTATAGTCCAAAATGCTAATGCCCTCCTCTTCAAACAAAACGCAGTCTATCATACCCTGCAGCATCACCCTTCCGGCCGTGCCGAAGATGGGCTCTGCATCCACATAAAAGCCAAAGGAAACCTCTCGCAGCACCTTTTCTGCATGCATGAGCCGCTGACCGATGGCCGACTGTACAAAGGTAAAAAGCTTTGACACAGAAACAGAAGCCGCCTCGTCGGGCTCTAAAATACCCCGCTCCTTTAAAGCCTCAAGCTGTGCTGCAATGGCAGCCTGTGTAGCCACCTCCGCGTAATTCAGATGTTCTAAGGCCGTATGCATAGCTGTACCGGCCTCTGCTGCCGTTAAGCGGCCGGTTTTCTGGCGTAAAAACACAGGACGCGGATACAAATACAGCGCATCGGTCTCTTCATCGTTAAATTTACGCTTTAACTCCGTGACAGTGATTTTAGCCGGTAGCTCCGTTTCTGCTTGATATGGATAGCATCGTTCCAGTAGCGGCTGCAGCTCTCCTAAATCTGGCTTATTCGCCTCCGGTTCCCATTCCTGGGCCGGCGCCTCCTCCGTCATCAGGTCCGTAAGGTCTACAAATTGGATTTCAAAGTGGCCATACGCTTCTCTGGCCTGTCTCACCTCAAATGTCGCCTTATCACGCAGCGTGTCAGCATCCGGATGTGCCAAAAGGGCCATGAAAATCCAGTCTAGATAAGAGCCTGCTTCCGCTGCAAGCATGCCGGGAATGCTGCCTGAGGCGGGCACCAATGCACAGCGATTGATGCGTCTGGCCAGATGAGAGCCGGCAGCCAGCAGAATCAGTTTTTCACGCGCACGGGTTAAAGCCACATACAATATGCGTTCTTCCTCTGACAAGGTTTCGCGCTTTACAGCATCCTTTACAACAGCACGGGCCGGCCCTTCATATACAAGCCCCAGATCTGTGTCAATGTATTGAGGGCCATAACCCAGCTTGCTATGGATGAGCACCTTCTCCCGTAAATCTCGCAGATTAAAGCGGCGGGCCAGCCCACCTACCAGCACAACAGGAAACTCCAGTCCTTTGCTTTTATGAATGCTCATAATGCGCACGACATTCTGCTCCTCACCAATGGTGCGCGCCGCATCATAATCGCCGCCAATGGCCTTAAAGTCATCTATATAACGGATAAAGCTGTACAGCCCGCGGAGACCTGTTTTTTCAAAAGCACGGGCCCGCAAATACAAAAGCCTTAGATTCAGCCTGCGCAGCACACCGTCCGGCAACGTTGCCTGCGCCTCATAAAAGCCCGTTTGCAAATAGAGATCCCAAACCAGCTCTGCCGCACTCATTCGGCGGCTTTTTTCGCGGTATTCCTCCAGTTGCTTAAGAAAGGTACGCAAACGCCCTGCAAGGGCATCTTCTCCTTCGGCACATTTTGTAAGGGCGGTAAAATAATCCGCTTTGCGCTCTGTCATACGAATTTCTGCCAGCTCATCTGCTGAAAAGGCATATATCTGCGAACGCAGAACCGCCAGCAACGGAATATCCTGGTGCGGATTGTCTATCACCTTTAAAAGCGACAGGATTACATCAATCTCTTCACTTTCCAAAAACGAGCTGCCCGCCTCGCTGTAGCAGGGAATGCCCTGTGCCGAGAGCACCTGCGCAAAGCATTCTGCATGGTTCTTGGTGGATCGTAGCAAAATGCATATATCGCGGTATTCAATTGTTCGAACCGCTCCTCCCGCTGACACCTGATAGCCGGCAGATAACAGTTCCTTAATTCTCTTTGCTGCCATCAGTGCCTCTGCCTCTGCCGATGCAAGCTCCAGAGCCTCCTGCTTTAGCTCGTCCTCCTCGCCTTTGAACTTGTCCGTCTCGCTCTCTGTCGCCATTTCCTCCTTTAGATCTGTTAGATAGAGCTCTACCTCTTCGGAAAGAGGATGCTCCATTTCCGGATACAAGGCGCCCGGGTACAGCATTTCCTCCTCGTTATAGGTAATTTCACCTGTCTCAGCTGACATAATGCGAGAAAATATGTAGTTAATGCCGGCCAGCACAGAGGGACGACTTCTAAAATTTTGTGAGAGAATAATTTTCCGCTGCGGTGCGCCGGGCTCTAAGCTGTAACGCTCCTTTTTTTCACGGAATAAAAGCGGATTTGTATTGCGGAAGCGATAAATGCTCTGCTTAATATCTCCCACCAAAAAGAGGCAGCCTTCTTTTTTTACGGCGGCAAAAATTGCCTCCTGCAGAGCGCTGGTATCCTGATATTCGTCAATCAGGATTTCTTCATATTGTTCCGCCACAGCACAGGCAAGCGGAGTCGGCTCTCCTTCTGCTCCGACCAAAAGACGCAGACAGTTGTGCTCCAAATCATTAAAATTGAGAAGATTTTTTTCTTTTTTCTTTTTGTCAAAGCGCACCATCAGCCGATGTACCAGCTCAGAAAGCACCTGCATCACAGGTTGCAGCTTTTGTAAAATTGCCTTCTGCTCGCTATCCGGAAGAGCAAACAGCTCCTCCCGGAGCCGCTTATATTCTTGTGCTTTAATGCGTTCACGCATGTCTGTCACGCCGGCACGATAGATAGGCATAGCCTCCTTTGGCGAGGCGGGAATGCGCGTAAAGGCTGTTTGCCGCAGGGCAAGATAAAAGGCCTGATAGCTTTCGGCAGAAAGAAGCTCTGCCAGCATCGCCCGCTCTTCCTGCATATGCTGCCACAACGCCTCTTGACCGTCATCATGCTCAAGCAACGAAAGCATCATGTCATATTTTTCCAGCATGCCACTCACAAGCTCCTTCCCGCTTGCCAAAAGCGTGGCGGCATACACCGTGTCAGAAAACTCCTGCCCCTCCGAAACAGAAAATCTTTCTGCAGACGTTTTGAGCCATTCAGCCGGACGCGGCAGACTCATAACAAAATCATAAATTCCGTTCACCAGTGCATAAAAGGGGTCGGGATTTTTAAGTTGCAGATAAGCCTCTGTCAGCTGCAGAAAAGCATCTGCATAAACAGGATCTTCATAGAGCTCTTCAATAACCTCCTCCAGCGCAGAGAGCCTGAGCAGCTCGTTTTCCGTGGTGTCGGCAATTTTAAAGCTCGGGTCAAGGCCCAGCAGAGTAAAGTTTTCACGCAGCAGGCTGTGACAAAAGCCGTGAATGGTGGTGATAGAGGCCGTTGGCAATAGCGTTAACTGCCGGCGAAGCCCCTCATTTTCCGGCTCCTCATCAAGGCGCTGTGCCAAGGCGTCTGCAATGCGCTGGCGCATTTCGGCGGCTGCCGCATTTGTAAAGGTAACGACTAAAAGCCGGTCGATATCGACCGGCTTAACGCTGTCTGTAATTTTTTGTATAATGCGCTCTACCAGTACAGCGGTCTTGCCGCTGCCGGCAGCCGCTGATACCAAAAGGTCAGCATCTTTTGTAAAAATGGCGGCACGCTGTGCCTCTGTCCAATTTTTTGCCATCTGTGCCACACCCCACAACTTCTTTTATTGTAAGTATAGCACAGTTCATGGCTGGTTACAATCCCTTTTTCTTCAAAAATTGCCGACTCATCTGCCGGCACGGGGCTGAAAGGTTTTACACTGCACGCTACACTGCTGCACAGGGTCACAGGTCGAAACCTCAATTTTTGATGCTTCACAGGTCATATTTCCGCCGTTATACATACAATTTGTCACCGAACAGGATACTCCGGAGAGCGGCGTTTCCGTTTTTTGTACAAGAGCCATCGGGCTGCCTCCTTCTTTGATAAGTTCCGGCATTTTTCTGCCTGTTTCTTAGTCTTTCTGTTTACCATGAAATTTATTCTGATAAGATGTTTAAAAAAACTTTTTTAGTGGTATATATAAAATATTCAAGTTTATTTTTGAAAAAGGCAGGTGATAACGTGGATTTTTTACTGCAAAATACAGATGCACTTCTCTGGCTGGTGCTCATGATCATTTTTTTAATTGCAGAGGCCGCCACCAGTGCTCTCTTTTCCATCTGGTTTGCCGCCGGCGCACTGGCTTCGATGCTGATTGCCCTGCTGCAGCTCCCCGGCTGGATGCAGATTCTGGTTTTTCTGGCAGTTTCCGGTATCATTTTGTTGCTGGCAAAGCCGCTGACGGAAAAAATGGTGAATCAAAAAGCCGTGAAAACCAATGCAGACAGAGTTCTGGATGCCGTCGGCTTTGTCACAGAGGAAATCAATAACTTAACATCCCGCGGTCAGGTCACGGTTTTGGGGCAGGGCTGGTCAGCCCGCAGTGCAGATAACACCGTGATTGCTGCCGGCGAGAAAATCCGCGTCAAGGAAATTGACGGTGTCAAGCTCATTGTCGAAAAGACTGAAAGGGAGGAATTGTAATGCCTATACTCATTGCGCTTATACTTATTGTCTTTATCATTGTTATCTTAAACATTAAAATCGTTCCGCAGGCAAGTGCCTTTGTGGTACAGCGTTTGGGAGCCTATCAGGGCACCTGGGACGTTGGGCTGCATTTTAAAATGCCCTTTATTGAAAAAATTGCCAAGGTGGTTTCATTAAAGGAGCAGGTTGTGGACTTTGCCCCTCAGCCGGTTATCACCAAGGATAATGTCACCATGCAGATCGACACGGTTGTGTTCTACCAGATTACCGACCCCAAGCTATATACCTACGGCGTTGTCAACCCGCTGATGGCTATTGAAAATCTGACGGCCACCACCCTGCGAAACATCATCGGTGAAATGGAGTTGGACCAGACGCTGACCTCAAGAGATACCGTCAATGCCAAAATGCGCAGCATTCTGGACGAGGCCACCGACCCTTGGGGTATCAAGGTCAACCGCGTGGAATTAAAAAACATTCTGCCCCCCAGAGAGATTCAAGATTCCATGGAGCGGCAGATGAAGGCTGAGCGCGAACGGCGTGAATCCATTCTGCGTGCAGAGGGCGAAAAGAAGTCGGCCATTTTGGTGGCCGAGGGTGAAAAAGAGGCCGCCATTTTACAGGCTGTCGCAAAGCGCGAGGCACAAATTCAGGAGGCAGAGGGTGAGGCGCAGGCCATTCTCAAGGTGCAAAGCGCGGTTGCAGAAGGCATCCGGATGCTGAATGAGGCCGGCGCCACAAAAGAGGTCATTGCCCTGCGCAGCCTGGAGGCCTTCTCCAAAGCCGCCGACGGAAAGGCCACAAAAATCATCATCCCCTCCGAAATTCAGGGCCTTGCAGGCCTTGCCGGAGCATTGAAGGAAATCGTTTCCGATACGCCAGAAAAATAGAATATAAAAAAAGGGGCTGTCTCAATAAACATCTTATTTGCATAAATATTCAACATGTAGGGGCTGATGCCTACATCGACCCGAAAAACGGGCTGATGTGGGCATCAGCCCCTACAGAAAAAAGATTTTTATGCAATGATTTGTCTAAAGAGACAGCCCCATCTTATGCTTCGCTCGCGTTTTTGAATATCGACCGATACATTTTTATTGCCTCTGCAATAATCTGCACCGCCTCATCGCGATTCAGGATTTCGTCTACATGAGTAACCTTATTTTCCAGAAACTTATACACCTCAAAAAAGTGCTTAATTTCTTGGAACTGATGCTGAGGCAGTTCCTGTAGATCCTTATAAAGATTTAAGGACGGGTCCCCCTTGGGAATGGCTATAATCTTCTCGTCCACCTCATCCTCATCAATCATCTTTAAAACCCCCACCGGATAGCACTCCACAATCACCATGGGGTCCAGACATTCCTGACAGAGCACCAGTACGTCAAGCGGGTCGTGATCCTGAGATAAGGTGCCGGGAATAAAACCATAATTCGCCGGATAATGGGTCGATGTAAAGAGCACCCTATCCAGCTTTAAGAGGCCGGTTTCTTTATCTAGCTCATATTTCTTTTTTCCGCCTTTGGGAATCTCAATCACGGCCACAAAGCTTTCCGGCCGGATTCTATTTTCATCAAAATCGTGCCAAGGATTCATCGTATCTCTCCTTTATTATTATATTGAAGCAGCTCTTATCTGCCAACACAGATATACGGCTCAAGCGTTGTAAAAATTTTATCACCGATGCCGGCTACTTTCTTAATATCCCGCACCACCTTAAAGGGTGTTTCCTGCCGAAAGGCGATGATGCGCTCAGCAAGAGCCGGCCCGATGCCAGGCAGGGCTTCAAGCGCCTTTTGATCTGCCTTATTAATATCAAGCCTTCCGTCTATATACATGTCCCCTGCCCCGACTGTCTCTGCAGCAGGAGATGGAGAAGCATAAGAAATTTTCGGTAGCTCGAAAGACTCTTCAAGAACCATCGGATGATGATCCAAATATAAAAGCAAAAGGCCGAGAGCCGTTGTCGCAAGAACACCAAAACTCACAAGCAGACCATGCAGAAAACGTGATTTT
This sequence comes from Oscillospiraceae bacterium, assembly GCA_015068615.1. Classification (GTDB taxonomy): domain Bacteria; phylum Bacillota; class Clostridia; order UBA1381; family UBA9506; genus UMGS755. The sequence continues at coordinate 7,067 of SVKE01000011.1, forward strand.
ATCATATCTGTTCCTCGCGCAGCATTTTCTATAAGTAAGGAATTGACAAAAGTGGGCTGTAGCATTTTTTACTACAGCCCTGTCTTTTTTCATAAAGTTACATATTTTTTAAAGGTAGCATAGGCCGCATCCCACTCTTCCTGATTCTTCGGTTCATAATATGTAATCGGGAAGGAATCTCTCACAATGGCACGGGCTTCTGCCAGATTACCGATTTTATCCAAGGCCATCAGCTGAATCAGTGCATTGCCTGTGGCGGTTGCCTCCACAGGACCGGCAGCAACCTTTTTCTTTGTGGCACAGGCGACAAATTCGCACAGCATGGTATCCTTAATGCCGCCACCCAGCATGTGGATAGCTTCCAGCTTTTTGCCCTGCACATCCTCTAAGGCATCGGACACCATGCGGCATTTTAAGGCAAGGCTTTCCATTGCACAGCGAATAATTTCGCCCTCTGTTTCAGGCACGGGCTGACCCGTCTTTTCACAAAATTCCCGTATACGTCTGGGCATGTTGCCCGGCGGCGCAAAGCTGGGATCGTCCGGATTGATAAAGGAACGGTGCGGCGCCGCCTTCCGTGCTGCCTGCTCTAAATCACTAAAAGAAAAACTCTTGCCCTCGCGTTCCCATTGCCTGCGGCATTCCTGCACAATCCACAAACCCATGATATTTTTCATAAACTGGATTTTCCCGCAAATGCTTCCCTCGTTGGTGAAACTATAAGTATAAGAAGCATCCGTAATTTCCGGCTCCTCCAGCTCCGTACCCATCAGGGCCCAAGTGCCGCTACTGATAAAGGCATAGGGATAATCCTCTGCCACGGGCACGCTGGCCACAGCCGAAGCGGTATCGTGAGAACCAACGGCAATCACCGGAATCTTCGGGCAGCCCAGCTCCTCGCAAAGCGCATCGGTCAGATAACCGACAATGGTGCCCGGATGCACAATCTCCTTAAAGATATGGCTCGGAATATCCAGCCTTTCCATCAGCTCATAATCCCAGGTTTTACTGCGGGCATCAAGCAGCTGAGAGGTAGAGGCCTCGGTGTATTCATTCTTCATTTCACCGGTTAAGAAATAGTTAAAAATATCCGGCATAAATAAAAGGTGCTTGGCTGCCTTCAGGGCAGGATCGCCGCGCAGGGCCATCAGCTGAAGCACGGTGTTAAAAAAGGCAAATTCAATGCCCGTACGGTCAAACACATATTTTTTACCCACCTCTTTGTCCAGCTGCTCCAGCATGCCGTCCTTGCGGGTGTCGCGATAATGATAAGGATTGCCGAGGAGCCTTCCGTTTTCATCAAACAGGCCGAAATCAACACCCCAGGTATCAAAGCCAATGGCCATAATATCCTTATGGCCGGCGTTAACAGTTTTTAATATACCTGTTTTAATTTCATGGAACAGACGCAGAACATCCCAATAAAAATTATCGCCAATCATCACCGGATCATTTGAAAAACGATGCATCTCCTGCAGATCAAGTGTTTTTCCGTCATAGGCAATGAGCATAGCTCTACCGCTCGAGGCACCAAAATCAAATGCCAAAACCTTGCATACGGACATTTTTTTCTCTCCTTTCAAGATGTAGAATATAGCGCTACCATGCGACAGAAAAGAAAGTTCTTCCTATAGATTAATTTAATTCTACCACATTTACTACCTTCTTGCAAGAATTTCAAGCGATAAATTTCAAATTTACAGATGAAAATAAGAAGTGTTATATAAAATACTACAAAATTGTTAAAAAAGTTTTAAAAAGTGTTGACAAATGTGTTTAGGTTGTGTATAATAGATTTTGTAATACATTTGTAACAACCAAATGGAGGTACATATTTTTATGAATATACTGAAGAAATCAATCGCATCCATGATGATTGCGGTCACCTTATTTGGCTCAGCCGGGCTATGTGCCAGTGCCGACTCCTTCCCTTGCGTAGGCATCGTTGTGGCAACAAGTGTAAATGTTCGCAGCGGCCCGGGAACCGAGCATTTTATCGAGGCGGTTGTGGATTACGGACAAACACTTGACGTTTTTGAAAGAACCGGCAACTGGTTTAAAATCGGCACCGGCAATGATAATTACGCATATATAAGCGCTGATTATGTCAGCATCCGTCCCGAGGATGTAGCCGCCAGAGGCAGCTATACGGGCGGTAGCCGCGTGGTACAGCTGGCTAAGAAATATCTGGGCACACCCTATGTATATGGCGGATCAAGCCCTTCCGGCTTTGACTGCTCCGGCTTCACCTCATACATTTACCGTCAGCTGGGTTATTCCATTAACCGCACCGCTCACGCACAGCTCTCTAATGGTATTGCCGTCAGCAAAAACGAGCTCCAACCCGGTGATTTGGTTATGTTTAAAAAGGCCGGTAATTCTCAGGTACATCACGTTGGTATTTACGCCGGTGATGGCATGATGATTCACAGCCCTCAGACGGGCGATGTGGTGAAGTTCACCAGCATTAACACCGGCTATTACAACAACGTATATTATGCCGCAAGAAGAATCATTCGCTAATCGAAAATAGTTTAAAGCCGAGGTGCTGTGCACCTCGGCTTTTTAATTTTTTATATAATTTCTTTCATCGTCTCGTGCAGGGCGCTGGCTTTGATTTTTTGCACAAAAGCAGAGCCAATTGCATCTAAAAGAACGAAACGAATTTCATCACCCTGCATTTTTTTATCCAGCTTCATGGTTTCTTCCCAATCTGTTCCAAGCTTCACCTCAGTGGGCAGATGATGCTGCGCAAGCAGTCTGCAAACGGCAGCCTCCGTTCCCGCGGGTGTGCACAAGAGCCGTTCGCCCAGCCGGGCTGCCAGCACCATGCCGATGGCCACCGCCTGCCCGTGGGTGTAATCCGTAAAATGATAGGCCTTTTCTATCACATGCCCCATGGTATGGCCAAAATTAAGAATCAGCCGCTGACCGGTATCCAGTTCATCTGTTTCCACCACTTTTCGCTTGGCATCGCAACAGGTATAAATAATCTCAGGAAGCGTCTCCTCCATCGCCTTACGGGAGGAAAACGTCTCTAAAAGCGAAAACAATGCACGGTCTGCAATGCAGCCATATTTTATCACCTCGGCCATGCCGTCGGCAAAAATGGCATCGGTTAGGCTGGAAAGCACCTCCGTATCTATAAGCACCAGCTTCGGCTGGTAGAAGTTGCCCACCAGATTTTTTCCCTGAGGCACATTGATGGCTACCTTGCCTCCCACAGAGCTATCCACCTGCGCCAGCAAGGTTGTAGGAATCTGTACAAAGGGAATGCCCCGCAGCATGGTTGCGGCAAAAAAACCGGTCAGGTCGCCAATGACGCCGCCGCCCAGAGCCACAATCAAATCCGTCCGGGTCAGCGAGAAGGCAAAGCCCTCGTCGTAAAGACGCACCAAACTTTCCATAGATTTTGTCGTTTCCCCTGCCGGAAAGCTGACAAGCTTAACGCAAAAACCGGCTGCCTCCAGCGAAGCACACACGGTATTCCCATACAAGCCCTTCACGGTATCATCTGTCACCACCAGCACGCGGGCAGCATTCGATACTTTTTTTATATAGGATCCTGTGTGGTTGAGCAAGTCTCTGCCAATTAAAATTTCGTAGCTTCGGCTACCGAGATTCACTTGTAAAGTTTTCATGTGTTCCGGTCTCCTTTTTTATTCCTTTTCTTTAAAAAACTTCTTTTTCCTCTCAGAGCAACATCTTAAAAATGTCTCCAGACCCTCCTCATCCTCTGCGGCAAGGAACTGTTTTAGCGTGGCAAGGCTTTCTTCAAACTCGTCCATGCAGGCAAGCAGCGCACGTTTATTACGTAGAAACAGGCTGCTCCATAGGCGGCTGTCAAGCTTTGCCACCCGGGTGCAGTCCCGCAAGCTACCGGCGCTGAAGCTTTTCGCCTTATCAAGACGCTTGCTGTCACATAAGGCCACTGCGACCACATGCATCAGCTGGCTGGTGTATGCAATCATGTCATCATGCTCCTCAGGCGTGGTCATCACAGCCTCACGGCAGCCGATATAGGCAATCATTTCCTGCAGAAGCGCAAGATGGACCGGGCTGTTTTCCGGCCGTGGCGTAATAAGATATGCCGCACCACGGAAGAGGCTTGCATCAGATGCGAAAAAACCGCTCTCTTCCTTTCCTGCCATGGGATGACCGCCGATAAAATCTATTTCCCGATTTGTAACAGCCTCCAATACCATCTGCTTAACACCGCAAACATCTGTTACTAAGGCCCCTGGCTTAAACCGGTTGCCGTTGATAAACGCAACCGTCGCTTCCGGCGGCAGGCAAACAAAAACCACATCCGCTGCGCCCAGCACCTCTGCATCAGAGAGCATTTCTCCGGATATAAGCCCTTCCTTCCGCGCCTCATTGATGACCTGAGGGTTTTTATCAATCGCGTAAAATTCGGCATTACAAAAGCCCTGCAAAGCTTTTAAAAGTGAGCCGCCGATGAGGCCAAGACCGGCAATGGCAATTCGTTTACAAGGCACGTCCGACAACCTCCGCTGTTTTTGCTAGTTTTTTCATGAGATCATCAAAGCTATCCGGCGTGATAGACTGAGGACCATCGCATTTTGCCCGCTGCGGATCATTATGCACCTCAACCATCAGACCATCCGCACCGGCGGCAATCGCCGCCATCGCCATGGGCAGCACCATCCAATGCATCCCGGTGGCATGTGAAGGATCCACAACAACAGGCAAATGACTGAGCTTTTTAATGGCAGGAATGGCGCTTAAATCCAGCGTATTACGCGTGTAATGCTCAAAGGTTCTAATGCCGCGTTCGCATAAAATAACCTGGTTGTTTCCACCGGCCATAATATACTCGGCTGACATAAGCCACTCTTCTAAGGTAGAAGATAGGCCACGCTTTAATAAAACAGGCTTTTTGGTTTTGCCCAACTCCTTTAAAAGATCAAAATTTTGCATATTGCGGGCACCCACCTGCACCACGTCAACTGCATAATCAAACACCTCAACGTGTTTTGGAGCCATAATCTCAGACACAATCGGCAAACCCGTTACACGCTTTGCCTCCTGCAAAAGCTCAAGCCCCTCAAACTGCATGCCCTGAAAGGCATAGGGTGAGGTGCGTGGCTTAAAAGCACCGCCACGCAAAAAGGTTGCACCGGAGGCCTTCACCCTTTTGGCAACATCAATAATCTGCTCTTCGCTTTCCACCGAGCAGGGGCCGGCTATGACGGCCAGTTTCTTGCCGCCAACGCTTGTATCCCCTACCATAATTTCCGTATCATCGGGGTGAAATTTTCTGTTGGCCTTTTTAAAGGGTTCAGAAACCCGCACCACCCTATCCACACTGGGGTTTAATTCCAGTGCGCTGGTGTCGATTTCCGTGGTCTGACCCAGAACACCCAGCACAGTGCACTCCACGCCCTGGTTAATCTGGACATCCATGTCCATGCCTTTTAGATCGCCGACAATGAGATTAATCTCCTCTTCGGCAACGCCCGGCTTCATAATAATAATCATATTGCATCCTCCTTTAATCTGTATACATTAAAAAAGGGAACTCATGTTTAATGAGTTCCCTTACGCTTGCATATAGGTAGGTTTTTATAGAAAACTAGGAACCATTAATTTCATGCAGATATGAAACTTTTCACAGCAAAAATAACCGAAGCCAAAATAACCACGGTTGGTAAAGTAATAAAACTGTGCTGCGAGCTTCTTTACAAACTGCATGCTGTAGTTCTCCTTTCCTTAAGAATCATTTCCTACAATAGTTGATTATAGCAATATGCTTCATAAAAATCAACTTTTTTTTAAAATTTATTTAAAATTACATCCAAAAGATTGTGCTCCTTGCAGTATAAAACAAGGAATAAAAAGCAGATTCTTTGAAATAATAAATGCACAATCGCTCTGCAATGGAACTCAGGAGGTAACACTGTGTCTAAGCATAAAGAAACGATGACGGTGCTGGGAATCGGCTCCTTCGGCTACGGTCTTTTGGAAATTCTCTGGCGCGGACATACCCATTGGAGCATGCTGCTCACCGGAGGTGTTTGCTTTTTTTCCATTTATAAAAACAACAAAATAATGAAGAAAAAAAGCCTCTTGCAGCGCTGTTTTGCCTTCTGTGGCATTATCACCCTCTGGGAGTTTATCTCCGGCTGTATGTTTAATAAGCTGCTCAAACTGAAGGTCTGGGATTATTCCGGCCGTCGCGGCAATATTTTGGGGCAAATTTGTCCTCTTTATTCTCTTTTTTGGTTCCTGCTTTCCTTCCCTCTTGTATTTATCTGTAACTTTATTCAAAAAATCGCAGATAAAAACGAATAAAATTCAACAAAATTTGAATTTACACTTGTAATTTTTAAATTATGTGATATAATTGTATGTAATAATACATAAAAGGAGAAATATCACCATGCAGGATTTTTCCCTTCGTTTAAAAAAATTACGAAAATCCCGGGGGTTGAATCAGGATGAACTGGCCCAATTGCTCGGCGTACGCAAAACCACCATTTCTAACTACGAAACCGGTTATTCCAAGCCGTCAAACAGCACCTTGCGGCAAATCGCAGATTTCTTTGGCGTCACAATTGGTGAGCTTTTGGGGGAAACGCTCGTGATGCGAGAGGATTCCGGGGCACCGGGGGATATGAAGCACATTCCCATATACACCTCCCTTTCTTCAAACGGACTGAGAGGCGCCATCCCGCAGTATCATTGCAGCTTGCCTGCCGCCCTTTTGGGAGAGGGTGATTTTTTCGCCCTCCGGCTGACGGATGAGCGCATGAACCGCGCCCGCTTATCTGCCGACAGTCTGGCCCTGGTACGCCGTCAGGATTTTGCTGATGATGGCGACATTGTGCTCGCTGTTCAGAGTGACGGCATGATGATATCCGGCCGCTATTACCGCAACAGTGAAGGCTTTGTGCTTACACCGGAAAGCGACAACAGCGTTTACCGGCCCATGGTTTTTTCGGCAGGGGGACCGTCTGTGAGCATTCTGGGCAAAATTATAAAATCCTTAGAAACCGTTATTTAACTCTTTAGGGAGGCTTATCATGTCAAACACCATGACCTGCTGCTTCACCGGACATCGCACCATTGCACCCGCCTCTTTACCCCTGCTGGAGGAGGCCTTAGAGCGTGCTGTTGCCTCACTTGTACTTGCCGGCTATTCCTACTTTGGCAGTGGCGGCGCACTGGGCTTTGATCTGCTGGCTGCGCGCGCCGTTTTAAAGGCAAAAAAGGCACATCCGCACCTTCGTCTTTTTATGGCTCTTCCCTGCCGGAGCCAAGATAAATTCTGGTCGCCGGAGCAAAAAAGGAATTACAGCGAGGTTCTTTGCGCCAGTGACGAAATTATCTACACGGCAGAAGGGTATTTTCGCGGTTGCATGCAAAAACGTAACCGTTATCTGGTCAACCGTGCCTCCTGTCTTGTCGCTTACCTTAACCGGAAAACCGGCGGCACCAAATACACGGTAGATTATGCACAAAAAGCCGGCGTGCCCGTTCTTTTTTTACCGGAAGAGCCAGCTTTTTCTCTGCCCCGGCAGCAAAGCTTTTTTGAATATTTAACAAATAACTGAGCATAAATTGTTCTCCAATCGGCACAGCAGCCAGTTGCTTTTGGTTGCTGTGCCGTTTTTTGGTATATCATAAAATCTTTTCAAGGAAAAGGGGTAATTTTATTGACTTCTACCGGATTTTGCTATATAATATAAGAATGAATTTATTTGATAGAGGACGCCGCTCATGCTAAACAAAAAAAATACAATTAAAACTGCCGGAATCATGGTTATGGCGACCCTTTTGGCAAAACTGGCCGGGATGGGGCGCGAGGTTTTGTTTGCCTCTTTATACGGCACGAGCGGTCAGGCGGCGGCGTTTTTAACAGCCAGCAGAATCCCGCTTTTGTTTTTTGATATCACCTTAGGCGCCGCTATTTCTGCATCTTTTATCCCGATTTACAACGAATATCTTGAAGCGGATGCAAAGGAAGCGGCAAACCGTTATGCCAACAGCTTTATTAATCTTGTCCTTATCATCACCGGGGTTTTCTGTGCCTTGGGCATTACTTTTGCCCGCCCTATTGCCGGCCTGATCGGCAAAGGATTGGCGCAGCCGGAAAAGGAGCTTGCCGCACAGCTTGTCATCATCCTTTTCCCCACCATGATTTGTACTGCCCTGGCCTATGCACTAACCGGTATTTTGCAGTCGCACGGTGAATTTAACATTCCCGCTGCCATCAGTTTAGTCTCAAACGGCATCATGATGCTGTATCTTTTGTTTGTGCGTGACCGTCTCGGTATTCACGGCGTGGCCTTTGCCATGTTGATTGCCTGGGGCTTTCAGGTGTTGGTGCAGTTGCCTTCGCTTCAAAAAAAGTGCTTTCGTTACCGCCCTGTTCTGGATTTGCGCAGTGATGGCATTAAAAAAACCATTAAGCTGGCTCTGCCCATTTTAATCAGCTCCTGGGTACAGCCGATTAACTCCACCGTTAATATTTATTTAGCCTCTTTTTTAAATGAGGGACAGGCCGTAGCAGCGTTAGATTATGCCAATAAGCTATATATCATCTTTGTCGGTGTACTGACGTATGCTGTATCAAACCTGATTTTTCCTTCCATTTCGCGGCTGGCAGCCGGCGAAAATCGGGAGGAGCTTGCTGCTGTGGTGGCCAAGGCCATTAAGGTTGTTCTGGCTGTAATTCTGCCGGTGATGATGCTTTTCCTGCTGTTGCGCGTTCCCATCGTGCGCTTTGTGTATGAGCGCGGTGAATTTGATGCGCAAAGCACAGCTCTCACAGCTTCGGCCCTCCTGTTTTATTCTTTGGGAATGGCAGGCTTTGGCGTCAGCGAAATTGCAAATAAGGCCTTTTACGCCTTAAAGGATGGTAAAACGCCTATGTATATCGCCATGGGCGGCATTTTATTAAACATTCTGCTGAGCTTTCTCTTTGTCCGGGGGCTTTCGGTCGGCCTTTGGGGACTGGCTCTGGCTGCTTCGATCGCCGCCACGCTCATCGCGCTGGCTCTTGTTTTTGTGCTGAACAAAAGATTGCACCTGTTTAAGCCGCGGGATGCTTTCAACATGATCAAGCTGTTTGTTAGTACCGCCTGTATGGGCATGCTCACATATTTCGTTTTCGGATTATGTTCGTTTTCCGATTCTCTCGCAGGACGCTTCCTTGCCTTGCTCATTCCCGCTGCCGCAGGCATGCTTCTGTATGTCTTGTTGCTTTTTGTGCTGCACACAGAAGAGGCAAAGGATATTCTGGCGATTCTGCAACAAAAAACAAAGAAGGTGAATTGATGCAAAGCTCTGTATTTCGTTTTTTTGCAAATCTGTTTCATAAGCTGGCTCTGTGGTTTGACGCCAGTCTGTTCGGTCGCGTCTTTAACCGTGTATCTGCCTTTGGCGCCCGGGTGTTTCGCCACAGTGTGCTTGGACGTTTTCTGGCTGCTGAAAATATGGGCGAGTTCTTTAAGGAAAGTCTGCTCTACAGGTTGCTGACGCTGCCCATTACTCTGCTGCGCCGCATCGCAGATAAAATCGGTCCCTTCTGCAGTAGAACAGCCACCTCCAGCAGCTTTAACTTTTTGTTTTCCAGCTGGCACAGCATCAGCAGTCGCACCTACGGCATCACACTTTTGTTCTTCTCTGTTTTTTATACGCTGTTCCGCACCCTCTGGGCTGAGCCTCGGCTGACGGAGCGCGTGGCCGTTCTGGCTCTTTTCGTGCTGGCGGTCTTTGCCATTGTGATAAACAGGAGCATAAAATCTCTGTTTAAAGGGAGTTCAATTTTATCCGGCCTCGGCGGCTTATTCTGTGAAATCAGAAAGGATGTGGACAGCAAGCTGTTTTTAAAGGACCCGGAGTTTTCTCTGCCCCGCCCTGTCATGGGGCTCCTGATCGGTCTCTTTTTCGCCTTTTTGCTGTCTTTTTTGCCGCCTGTCGTTGCACTGTTATTATGTGGTGGCTTGATCTTTCTGTTCTTTACTTTAAAAAGCCCGGCATTTTGTGTGTTTACCGTTATCATTGCCGCGCCGTTCCTACCGACTATGGTATTGGCCGGTCTTTCCCTGCTTGCGGCTCTTTCCTTCGGTCTTAAACTCGCCTTGCAGCAGGACATGAAGCTGCGTCCTGTCCCGTTGGCAGGATGCATTATCATTTTTGCGTTTTCGCTTTTACTGGGCACGCTAAACTCCTTTACCTTTATAAAAAGTCTGCAAATCGCATTTATATACCTTGCCTTTATCCTCTTTTACTTTGTGGCATACCAAACGCTTGACACACCAAAAAAATGGCGGGCCGCAGTCGTCTCCTTTCTGCTCATGGCAGGGCTTGTGGCATTATATGGCGTGTATCAGAATTTCGCAGGCGTTTCCTCCACCCAGTCCTGGGTGGATTCTGAAATGTTCACCAGCATTAAAATCCGCGTGTATTCCACCTTTGATAACCCAAACGTACTGGGCGAATATCTGGTGCTTTTAATTCCCGTCGCGCTGGCTGTTATCTGGAAATCAAGAACAGACGGACAAAAGCTTTTATATGCCGGACTCTTTGCAGTTCTTGTCGCCTGCCTGGTGTTCACATGGTCGCGCGGAGCTTGGCTGGGCGTTATGCTGGCCGTGGCTTTGTACTGTATCGTAATGGATAAACGCTGGAGTCTGCTGGCTGTCCTAGGAATTTTTATGATTCCGTTCCTGCTCAGCTCCGGCTCTGCCATTGCCGACCGCATCTTAAGCATCGGCAACACAGCAGACACCTCCACGGCCTACCGAGTATCCATCTGGCGTGCCGCGGTGACCATGATCCGCGATTTTTGGCTGGGTGGCGTAGGCCCCGGCTCAGAGGCCTTTACCATGATTTATCCCAAATATGCCTTAGCCGGCGCGAACTATGCGCTGCATTCACATAATCTGTTTTTGCAGCTGTGGGTAGAAACCGGCATCAGCGGCATTCTTTCCTTTTTAGCCATGATACTCTGTTTTGCTAGGAGCAGCTTTTCTCTTTCAATATACAGGCGCCGCAGCAGCTTTGACAAGGCTCTGTGCATGGCCATGGCCGCCGGCGTTCTGGGCTTTTTATTCCAGGGCTTGACAGATAATGTGTGGTATAATTATAAAATGGTGCTGATTTTCTGGATTATGCTTGCCTTTGCAAGCTCTGCTGCAGCACCGGACTTTGACGGAGGTGACCGCCTGTGAAGCACATTGTACAGGTGCTGACCGATACGAACATCGGCGGCGCCGGCAGATATCTACTCAATTATGTAAAGCATTTTGACAGATCCGCCTTCCGCGTGACCGTCATTCTGCCCCAGGGCAGCCAGCTGATCGAACGAATTCAGGGCTTTGAGGGTGTAACGCTTCTCGAGGCGCCCTACATGGCTGATTGCTCCTATGATAAACGCTGCGTAAAACATCTGCGCGCGCTCTTTGGAAAAATTAAGCCGGATGTATTACACACACACGCCTGCTTGTCTGCCCGCATTGCAGGAAAACAGGCAAAGGTTCCCGTGGTGCTGGCTACACGCCATTGCATCGAGCCTCTGCCCCGCGGTATCAAAGCGCTGGCTTCCGGCTTTATTAACAACGCCCTGTGCGATTATTACATTGCCGTTGCTGATGCTGTAGTAGATAATCTCATTGCCTGCGGCATCAAGCCGGAGAAAATCAAAACCGTCAATAACGGCGTTGAGCCCATACGGCTACTTTCCAATGAGGAAAAGGCCGCCGCACGCACACGCCTTTCCATCAAGCCCGAGGAGACAGTTTTCGGCATTTTCGGTCGTTTAGAGCCGGTGAAGGGCCATAAATACTTTATTAAAGCGGCAAGACAGGTGATAAGAGAGGGTGCATCGGCAAAGTTTTTAATTGTCGGAAGCGGCAGTTTGGAAAAGGAACTCAAAGAGCGTGTCACCCGCTATGGTCTTGATGATTATGTGCTTTTCACAGGCTTTGTTGCAGACACAACGGAGCTGTTAAACCTGACAGATATACATGTAAATGCATCGGAGTCTGAGGCCATGAGTCTTTCCGTGTTGGAGGCCATGAGCCTTGAAAAGCCTTCCATTGCCACCAAAAACGGTGGAAACAGCGAGCTTATTCGCGATGGTGAGGATGGACTTTTAGTAGGCTATGCCGACAGCGCAAGCCTTGCTAATGCCATGCTGCGGTTGTTAGAAAATCCGGATGTATCTGCTCGTTTCGGTAAAAAGGCCGGCGAAAAATTTAGGGCGCATTACACAGTTGAAGAAATGGTAAATCATCTTGAAAAGCTTTACAGGGAGGTTATGCAAAAATGATAATTGACGAAAAAGGAAAACTCTTTGGCAAAATTAATCTTTTAGATTTATTTCTCATCCTCATCATACTTCTGGTCCTTGCCGGTGCCGCTGTCTTTTTTATAGGTGGCGGAGGGCTTACGGGACCCGGGACCATTCCCCTTACCTATACGGTGGAAATCAAGCAAAAGGACGCCGAGTATTTTTCGCACGTTATAGAGGGAGAACAGGTCATTGATGGTGTCACCAAGGAGCACGTGGGTGAAATTGTTTCCCTTTCGCTGGAGCCGGCTACCCATACCGCGCAGGCAGATGACAAGTTGCTGACAGCCACCATTGATGGGAAGTTTGACGGCTTTGTAACAATCAAGGGAGATGCAACCGTGAGGTACCCCGACTTGCTCTTGGGTGAAAGCATTAGCATAAAAATCGGCAATGACATGGCGCTGCGCTCAGAAAGCGTGGCCATGCACGGCTATGTGGTAGATATGGATTATGATGAATCCCGGTTAAAGGAGATGAAATGATGTTAGATAAAAAGGGAAGACTGTTTGGCAAGGTCAGCATTATTGACATTCTGGTTGTGTTGATTCTCATCGCAGCTGTCCTCGGCGGCGCTATGGCGTATCAAAAAATTACCAATAAGGACGTACTGACCGAAAACAAGGGCCTGATTCAAAACTCAGCCATAGACACGCTAGAGGTTAAGATGCGCCTGAACGAGGTGCGGGATGTAACCTATAACGCCATTTCTATCGGCGATGATGTCTATTCTGCAGAAACCAATAAGCTGCTTGGCGTGATTGTAGATGTGGCACAGGAGCCTGCCTCCAAGCTAATCTACGATTTAAAGGGAAAAGCCGTTGAGGCTACGATACCGGACCGCATAGACGTTGTTTTAACGGTTCACATTCCGGGCAGCCGCCTGGAAAACGGTTATTTCACAGCCGATAACATTCAGCTTGTTTATGACTCCTCCATGGAGATTAAAACCCCAAGCATTCAAACCACACCAGTGATTGAAACCATTACATTAATACCGGGTGCGTGATACAATGTTAAGTACAATTACAAAAATTAAAAACGCAAAGAGAATTGTTGTCAAGGTGGGTACCTCCACCCTGACCTACAGCACAGGTCGTATCAATATACGGCGCATTGAGCAGCTCTCCCGCACACTGGCAGATTTAAGCCACGAGGGCCGTGAAATCATTCTTGTGTCAAGCGGTGCTGTGGGCGTGGGCATGAGTAAGCTCGGCTTTTCAGAGCGGCCAAAGACCATCCGGGAGAAGCAGGCCTCCTCTGCCGTGGGCCAAAGTGAACTGATGAGCATTTACAGCAAGCTGTTCGGTGAATACGGCTGTGATGTTGCGCAGGTGTTGCTTACAAAAAACGTCATTGAGGACGAAAAGCGTAAGCAAAACGCCATCACCACCTTTCACACATTGCTGGAATGGGGCGTAATTCCCATTGTCAACGAAAACGACGTCATTTCCACCGAGGAAATTGAGTTTGGTGATAACGATACCCTCTCTGCCATGGTTTCCTGTCTTGTGGAGGCAGATGTCCTGATTATTCTGTCCGACATTGATGGTCTCTACAGCGCCGATCCGCATAAATCAGATGATGCAGAGCTGATTAGTGAGATTGACGAGATAAACGAGGAGCTTTTTTCTCTGGCAGGTGGTGCCGGCACAAGCCGTGGCACCGGTGGCATGAATACCAAGCTGATTGCCGCACAGACAGTTATGGAACAAGGCATCAGCATGTTTATCGCCAATGGACAGCACCCGGCCGTGATTTATGATATATTAGACGGCAAGCAGGTAGGCACGCTGTTTAAAGGGAAAAGGCAAGAGGTGAAAGCATGATAACAGAACTGGGTAAAAAAGCAAAGGCTGCAAGCCTTATTTTAATGAACATCAGCGCCGAAACAAAAAGTGCCGGTCTTACGGCTGTTGCCAAGGCGCTGGCAGACCATACTGACATCATTTTACGGGAAAACGAAAAGGATGTCGCCGCTTTTTTAAAAAAGGGTGGCTCCGATGCTATGGCCGACCGGCTTCGGCTGACAAAGGCACGCATTGCTGACATGGCAGAGGGCGTTCTAAAGGTCAATGCACTCCCCGATCCTGTTGGGGAGGTGCTGGGCATGACCAAACGCCCAAACGGTCTCGTCATTGGGAAAAAGCGCGTGCCGCTCGGCGTTATCGGCATGATTTACGAAGCCCGGCCCAACGTAACTGTGGATGCAGCCGTGCTGTGTTTGAAAACTTCAAACGCCTGCATTCTGCGCGGTGGCAGCGAGGCCATCTGTTCCAATTCCATTTTGACGGATATTATGGCAGAGGCCCTGATCTCGTCCGGCTTTCCTGAGGGAAGCCTGCAGCTGGTACGGGATACCTCCCGCGAAACAGCACGGGAGCTGATGCGGCTTTCAGAATATCTGGATGTACTAATCCCCCGCGGCGGCAAGGGACTCATTAACTCAGTGGTGCAAAATGCCACTGTGCCTGTCATTGAAACCGGCACAGGCAACTGTCATATATATATAGAAAAAACAGCAGACAAAAAGATGGCTGTAGATATTCTGGTCAATGCCAAAACCAGCCGTCCCTCTGTTTGTAACGCGGCAGAATCCTTATTAATAGATGAAGCCGTGGCAGAATCCCTCCTGCCGGAAATTGCCGATGCACTGAGGCCCTTTTCTGTTGAAATCCGCGGCTGCGAAAAGACCCAGAGTATCATAAAAGAGGCACTTCCTGCCACCAATGAGGACTATTTCACCGAGTATAACGATTACATTCTCTCTGTGAAGGTGGTTACCGGCACAGATGAGGCCATTTCTCATATTAACACCCACGGCACCGGCCATTCCGAGGCAATCATCACCCGTGACTACCGAACGGCAAACCGATTCTTGGATGAAGTTGATGCCGCCGCCGTGTATGTAAATGCCTCTACCCGCTTTACAGACGGAAACGAATTCGGCTTTGGTGCCGAAATCGGCATCAGCACGCAAAAGCTGCATGCCCGCGGTCCCATGGGACTTGAAGCACTAACTTCAACCAAATATATTGTATATGGTGACGGCCAGATCAGATAAAAAAGGAAGCTACAACATGAACAGCATGATTAAAACCGAGCATTTGCAATTTGCTTATCACACAGAGGGCGAAGAAGCCATTAAATTTGTGTTAGATGACATTGATATAACCGTCAGCCCCGGCGAATTCGTGGCAGTTCTGGGGCATAACGGCTGCGGAAAATCCACCTTGGCCAAGCAATTTAACGGCCTGCTCCTTCCCACGGGCGGCACCGTTTATATCGACGCAATGGACACCAAGCAGGAGGAAAACTATTGGGATATCCGCAAGGCCGTCGGCATGGTGTTCCAAAATCCGGACAACCAAATCGTCGCCACGGTCGTGGAAGAGGATGTGGCCTTCGCACCCGAAAATTTAGGCATTCCCTCACAGGAAATCAAGAAACGTGTGGATGAATCCTTAAAAACCGTGGGTATGTACGAGCTGCGCCACCATGCACCTCACCTTTTATCCGGCGGGCAAAAGCAGCGTGTGGCCATTGCCGGCGCCATTGCCATGAACCCGAAATGCATTGTGTTTGACGAACCCACCGCCATGCTCGATCCCAAAGGGCGCAAGGAAGTTATTGAAACCATTTTAAAGCTGAAGAACGAGAAAAAAATGACCGTAGTGTTAATCACTCATTACATGGACGAGGCCGTACAGGCAGATCGGGTCATTGTGATGGATCGGGGCAAGGTGCTGCGAGATGATACACCACGGAACATCTTTCAGGAGGTCCGTTTTTTAAAGGGGCTGGGCCTCGATGTGCCACAGGTAACAGAGCTTTGCTATCTGCTATCTAAGGCCGGGATTCCCTTGCGGCACGATGTACTGACCGTGGAGGAATGTGCCGAAGAACTAATGAAGCTGCTCTAGCAGTTGAAACGGAGTATCGCTATGGCAATCGAAATATCTAACCTACAGTATATATATATGGAAGGCAGCCCGTTTGAAAAAGAAGCCTTAAAGAATGTCACCCTCACCATCGGTGATGGTGAATTTGTTGGCATCATCGGACACACGGGCTCCGGTAAATCCACGCTGATTCAGCATTTAAACGGCCTTTTAATGCCCACCTCCGGCAGCATCCGCATCAATGGAGAGGACATCACGCAAAAAGGCGCCGACTTAAAGGCACTGCGCCAAAAGGTGGGACTTGTTTTTCAATATCCCGAGCACCAGCTCTTTGAAGAAACCGTTTATAAGGACATTGCCTACGGTCCGAAGAACATGGGGCTTTCACAAGAGGAAATAGACGAGCGGGTACGGGAGGCCATGAACTACGTTGGTCTTTCGGAAAAATATTTAAACCGCTCCCCCTTTGAGCTTTCCGGTGGACAAAAGCGCCGGGTAGCCATTGCCGGCGTGCTTGCCATGAGACCCGATGTGCTGATTTTAGACGAACCGGCAGCCGGTCTGGATCCGGCCGGCCGGGAGGAGATTTTAACGCAAATCCGCGCTCTGTATCTCTCTCGCAAAATGACGGTGATTTTTGTTTCACATTCCATGGAGGATGTGGCACGAGTCGCCGGGAGAATCATTGTGATGAATCAGGGCAGCGTCGCACTGGACGGAACACCGGCACAGGTCTTCTCGCAGGCAGACAGTTTGCGAAGCATGGGACTTGACGTACCGCAAATTACCCAGCTGATTGCCCTGCTGCGCCGGCGCGGCGTGGCTATTGACAGCGGCATTTATACCATTGAGCGCGCGAAAGCAACACTTTTAATGCTGCTTGGCACCAAACAAGAGAACGAGGAGGGAAAATCTTGCTAAAGGACATCACGTTAGGACAGTATTTTCCCGTTAACTCTTCCCTGCACAGGCTGGATCCCCGCACGAAGATAATACTGCTCATTTTCTTAATTGTTGCTATTTTTCTGGCAAACAACCCGGCCTCTTACATTCTCGTCACAGCTTTTACGCTACTGATGATTGGCCTTTCCGGCGTACCCCTTAAAATGTATCTGCGGGGCTTAAAGCCCATTTGGTTTGTCATTATATTCACGGCTGTTTTAAATATATTTTTAACACCGGGAACAAAAATTTATGCCTGGGGATATGAAACACCCATGACCTGGGAGGGACTTTTTCTGGCAGGAAAAATGGCTCTTAGACTGGTGCTGCTCATCACAGCCAGCTCGGCCCTGACCTATACCACCTCCCCCATTGCACTGACGGACGGCATAGAAAAGCTTTTAAAGCCCTTCTCTAAATTGGGATTGCCAACCTATGAGCTGGCCATGATGATGAGCATTGCCATTCGCTTCATCCCCACCTTAATTGAAGAAACCGAAAAGATTATGAAGGCCCAAAAGGCCCGTGGCGCAGACTTTGAAAATGGCTCTATCCTGCGCCGTGTCAAGGCTCTGGCGCCCATGCTGGTACCTCTTTTTATCAGCGCCTTCCGCCGTGCCGATGAGCTTGCCATTGCCATGGAAAGCCGCTGCTATCAAGGCGGCGCCGTCCGCACTCGTCTGCATGAGATCCGCTTTCGCAAGCAGGATGCATGGGCCATGGTGATCTTTCTGCTCTTTTTCGCGGCTTTAATCACGCTTAAAATGTTTTTTTAACATAAACAGAGGTTTGTTATGAATTATAAGCTACGCCTTATGTATGACGGCACCCATTATGCCGGCTGGCAACGACAACAAAACGCCGTAACGATTCAGGGACAGCTGGAAGAGGCACTTTTAGTCATCACCCGTGAAGCTCCGGCTGTCACCGGCATCAGTCGGACGGATGCCGGTGTTCACGC
Organism: Oscillospiraceae bacterium; assembly: GCA_015068615.1. Taxonomy (GTDB): domain Bacteria; phylum Bacillota; class Clostridia; order UBA1381; family UBA9506; genus UMGS755. The sequence goes on from SVKE01000011.1 coordinate 25,194, forward strand.
AGCAGATTTTACGGCAAATTTTCATTTGACAGCCCCTTGTGACACTGCACGGCTGTGCCGCGGCGTGAACGCGCTGCTACCGCGCGATATCCGCGTGATTTCCTGCGAGCCTTGTGCGGAGGAGTTCAGCGCGCGGTTTGACGCCGTGAGAAAAACCTACTTATACCGCATGGACATCTCGCCCTACGGTAATGTGTTTTTTAGACAGTATGCCTGGCATCTTCCCTATCCACTGAATCTTGAAAAGATGCAGCAGGCAGCTGCTCACTTTCTGGGCTGTCATGATTTTTCCGCCTTCATGGCCCAGGGTAGCAGCGCCAAAACCTTTACGCGGGAAATCACCGAATCCCGCCTGGTTCAAAACGGCGAAATTTTAGAATACTACATCACAGGCAACGGTTTTTTGTACAATATGGTACGCATCATCACAGGCACGTTGGTGGCCGTTGGCAAAGGAAAGCTTGCGCCCGAGGCTGTGCCGGAGATTATCCTCTCCCGTGACAGAACCCGCGCCGGCATGACAGCTCCCGCCAAAGGGCTTACCCTGTTTAAGGCCATCTACAACGATGCAGAGCCTTGTGATGTCTATTGATATAAAGGAGTGAGACGATGGATTCCCCCATGTTTTATAAACCGAAAACCGGGCGGAGAGTGCTGTGGGCTCTGCTCATAGCTGCCGTTATACTAATCGTCATTTTTGCAGCGAATTGGCTGGTCACACTCGTTATGGGCGACCGGGAAATCAAGGCGCCGTCAACCGATCAGCCCGGCCTGACGCCGATTGCCTTCGAGCTGGATCCGGGCGTCAGCTACAAAAACGCCGCAGGCCGCAGCAAGCTGTATTTTTATAGTGCAGAAAATGTTAAAATCACCGATAAAAGTGGCGAGCTGTTAAAGGATCTAACCCTAAAGCTGTCCCGTCCGGAGGTCTCTCTTTCCGGCGATTACGCCATTTTTTACGATCCCGGCGGACGTAGAATTATTAGTTTTTTCGGCGAGAAGCAGCTATCTGAGCTGACGCTGGAATCCAATATTCTGCTAGCCAGCGTGAACGAGGATGGCTATATGCTCATTGTCACCGAGGGCGATTTGCATAAGTGCGCGGTTTTGGTGTATTCTCCCGATGGCGAGGAGATTTTTAAATGGAATTCCGGTGGGCTTTCCGTCATCGGCGGTGATATTTCCGACAACAACCGCGACATCACGGTTTCAGCCATAAACACCGATGAGGGTGTGATTAAAAACAGCATCATTATGTTTAACATCGGCAAGGAAAAGCCCTTTACAAACGATACGTATGAAGACGATTTGTATTCTGTGATACAATACAGCGGCGGTTATGTGTACTGCATCGGTACCGGCGGCACGCATATCTATAACGGCTACGGAAAGTGCGTGGGCACCGCGCAATACACCGATCGCGAGCTACAGGGGTATGCCTTAGACGGCACCGTGCTGGCCTTATCCTTCTCCGGCTCATCCGCAGCAGCCGGCGTGGCAGAGCTGAAAACCTACAACACGCGCGGCGGGGAAACCGGTAGCTTTGTATCCAATCACGAAATAGAATTTTTTGATTGCAAAAACGGTAGCATCGTGGTCAACAACGGCCGAACCCTGTCGGTGCTGAATGACCGTTGCAGAGAAAAGCTGCAAATCAATCTGGGCTTTGATCTGCGTGATTTTTCGTTTATCGGCGACAGCCGCCACGGCATCGGCATCACAGCCACAGGCGCCGAGATTATTGAATTGGGATTATAACCGGGAGGTATAAATATGTTTAACATAGCAGATATCATTGCTGTGGCCATCATCGTCTTGCTTGCTGTCTGGGGCATGAAAAAGGGGCTGGTTCGCTCTATCTTTTCGCTGGGATCCTTTTTGCTTTCTCTAATTTTGGCATTAAGCCTTTATCCCGCTGTTTCCGGCTTTTTAGAGGACAGCACCATCGGCGATTATGTACGCATCAATGTGTACAAGGTCTTTGACAGCGAAACGGCAGAAAGCCAAGCCACACAGGAGGAGCCGGATTTACACCTGCCTCAATCCCTTTCCTCTGCTATCACAGGGGCCGCCGAGCAGGCAACCGAAACCGTGAAGGAATCCATGGCAGAAACCGTGGCATCTTTGGCCTTAAAGCTGCTTGGCATTCTGGCAGTCTTTCTTTTGGTTCGGGTCATTCTTTGGGTGGTGTTGCTCATTTTTGATGCTGTGGCAAAGCTCCCGGTGCTAAAGAGCGCCAATAAGCTATTGGGCGGTGCTCTGGGCGCTGTATATGGCGTTTTGGCTGTATATTTGATTCTGGCACTATTGACGCTTGTCACCACCTTTCAGGCCTTTAACAAACCCACAGAGCTGGTTTTGGAATCAAAGATTGTCTCGCAGATGTATCACCAAAACATTCTGCTTCAATTTCTAAACTAGGTATTACAGCAGGGAGGAATCCAACATGAAAATTGCAGTTGACGGCCCCAGCGGTGCCGGAAAAAGCACCCTTTCTAAGGACATTGCGGCAAGGCTCGGCTTTGTGTATATCGATACCGGTGCCATGTACCGTGCCGCAGCTTTAGCCTGCCTGAGGGCAGGCATCAACATAAAAGAGCATCCGGAAAAGGCTGTAGAGACTGTTCGCCGTTCTGCCATCGACCTTACGGCAGAAGCAGACGGACAGCATATATTTTTAAACGGCGAGGATGTCACGGGACTCATTCGTACACCGGAGATTTCCATGGGTGCCTCGGACGTATCAGCCATTCCCGAGGTGCGTCTGTGCCTTGTGGAGCTGCAGCGTGCTCTGGCTGAAACCCGGAATGTGATTATGGACGGCCGGGACATCGGTACCTATGTACTGCCCGATGCTCCTGTGAAGATTTTTCTAACAGCCACGCCGGAAACCCGTGCCCACCGCCGTTTCCTAGAGCTACAGGAGAGAGGCACATCCTGCGACTATGAAACTGTTTTAGCAGATTTAAAGCAACGTGATAAAAACGACTCTACCCGTGCCTTTGCTCCGCTCAAGGCGGCAGAGGACAGCATTTTGGTGGACACCTCCGCCTTAAGCTATGAGGAATCCTTAACCAAACTGCTTTCTATTATTAAGGAAAGGCTGTGATTTCGTGTTGTTTCGCTTTGTGCGTTTTTTGATTAAATGCTTCATGCATATCATTTTCAGAGTTAAAATTCATGGTAAGGAAAATTTCCCGCCTGAGGGCGCCGTGATTGTGGCCCTAAACCACAAAAGCTATTGGGATGTACCGCTAACAGCCACCGTTCTCCCCCGCCAGCTGACCTTTATGGCAAAAAAAGAGCTGTTCAGCGTGCCCGTGCTGGGTCGCATTATTAAATGGGCAGATGCCTTCCCCGTGTCCCGCGGAACAGGCGATTTAGGTGCCATTAAGGCCGCACTCTCTGCCTTAAAGGCCGGAAAGGCCATGGCTATTTTCCCCGAGGGTCGGCGCGTATTGAAAAATCAGGCACATAGCGCCAAAGCCGGCGTTGCCCTGATTGCCGAGAAAACCGGCACACCGATTCTGCCCGTTGCCATTCGGGGCGGTTATCGTTTTTTATCCCGCATTGATATTTTCATTGAGGAGCCGATTTACGTTAAAAGTGATGACGGAAAACGCCTGCCCTCAGAGCGTCTGCAGGAAATCAGCGATGAGTTGATGCTCAAAATTCTGCAGCTTGCAGGCTCAGACGGCACGATGATAAAGGGGAATGAATCTTGGACATTAAAGTAGCCAAAACCGCCGGTTTTTGCTTTGGCGTGGCACGTGCTGTGGACAGCACCTACCGCTACGCAGAGCAAGGCGATGCAAAATACTGTACGCTGGGGCCCATCATTCATAACGCCCAGGTGGTAGAGGATTTAGAAAAAAAAGGCGTCTCGGTGATTGACGATCTCTCTGCCCTACCGCCTGATACAACGGTGATTATAAGAACCCATGGCGTGCCGAAAAGCATCTACCGGACCTTAGAGGAGCAACAAATTCCATACCTTGATTTGACCTGTCCCTTTGTTAAAAAAATCCATAGGCTGGTGAGCCGTCACCAAAAAGAGGGGTATCAAATCGTCATTATCGGCGACCGCAGCCACCCGGAGGTCATCGGCATCAACGGCTGGTGCGATAATTCTGCGCTGATTATCCAGAGCCTAGAAGAGGCTGAGAGACAGATTTTTCCAGAAAAACCGGTCTGTATTGTGGCGCAAACCACGTTTAACCAAAATATTTACAAAAAAATAATATTTTTTTTAAAAAAAACTTGCCAAAACACGGTCATATTTGATACAATATGTAATGCG
>SVKE01000012.1 GCA_015068615.1 Oscillospiraceae bacterium
ATTATCCCTTTAAAGATGCAATTATAGGGTATGTAAAGGGGGAAATCACAGGGAAAGACTTTGCCGACCGGATTATGACTATTGTAGAAAATTATCCCCGCCCGGTTCTTGATTGCCTGATGAATTTACTTTCCACACACGATACGCCTCGTATTATGACAGCACTTTCGGGAAAAGGCGAAGGAATGAGTAAAACTGAAAAGGCGACTTTCAGACTAACAGGTTCAGACCTTGACAGAACACTAGCGCTGGCTAAAACGGCGGTACTTTTGCAATTTACCCTCCCGGGAAATCCATCCATTTATTATGGTGACGAAATCGGAATGGAAGGATTTGAAGATCCGCTTAACAGGGCATTTTACAGGTGGGATAATCCGAATGCCTCTCTGCAAGCGTTTTATCAGCAGCTGGCACATCTTAAAAACGAAAACGAAGCCCTTAAATGCGGCGATATCGTTTTTCAGGAGGCGGACGACAGATGTATACAATATGCCCGTACACATCAAAACGAAACGATATATGTTGCTGTATCAATCGGAGGTAAAATCGAACAAAAAGGTAAGATTCTTTTGGAAATATCAACTGATGATGTTCATGCCGTGCTGTATCAATAAAAGCTTATATAACTCTATAAAAATATATCCATGGGGCTGTAGCATTTTGTTACAGCCCCATCTAATTCCTTAAATAACCATTTTGGGCAATGCGCTGGATCGTATCCAGTCAGAGTGTGCAACGCCCATGTAAGCCCCATAAGCCAGCCTATTCCTACTAAACCAAGGCAGCCGGCCGCTTTCGCGGCCGGCTGCCAGGAAAAATGCAAAAGAGCCTGTCTTTTGTCTTATTGCATGAGCCTAATTAATTTTCACCGTTTCCCACAGAGTATTGATGTAGTCCAGCATATCCGGGCTTAGATTCCGGAAGGCATTGGCATCATACTGTGCAGCAAAATCGCCTGCATTCTGGTAGAGGATATCCATGGTCTCCTCCCCCATATTTTCAATATAGGTCTCATTTTCATACACCAGCTTGTTCGGCGATGCATAGTAGGTATACTCCGCATTGGCAACAGCCGGTTCCTCGGAGAGCATGTAGTTAATAAAGATTTCTGCCAGCTCCTTGTTCTGACAGCAGCTGGGAATACACATGGCATCCACATAGTAATTCGTCCGTTCGGGATAGTAGAACTGAAGGTCTACATCCTCGGCCTGCGCATCCACCATAGTGAAATAGTCTCCGGCATAATAGGCACCGATGGCCGCCTCGCCAGATTCCATCATGTTGTAAATTTCGTCCATGACCAGGCTATATACCAAAGGACGCTGCTTCATGAGCTCGTCGTGAGCCGTATCCCAAACCGCCTTATCCTTAGAGTTCACATCCAGCCCCAGCTTATACATGGCCATGCCGAAGGCATCGCGGGAATTATTAAACTGTAGAATTTTATCGGCATACTTTTCGTTCCAAAGAAGCTCCCAGCCTCCGACATCTGCCTCCTCCACCTCATTGGCATTATAAATCACACCCACAATGCCATAGGCATAAGGCACGGTGTACAGACCCTCGGGGTCATAATACAGGCTCTTAAAATCCTCATCAATGTACTGGTAATTGGGGATGTTTTCAAAATTAAGCGGCAGCAGCATGTCCTCCTCTGCCATACGGGCAATCATGTAATCCGAGGGGATAACCACATCATAGCTCACAGCGCCGCTGGATATTTTACTGTACATATCCTCGTTAGAAGCAAAGGTGGTATAATTAACCTTCACCTTAGTGCCATAGGTTTCTTCGTACCAGCCTTCAAATTCCCTAACCGTGTCAAAGGTGCCCTCGCTGCCGTCGGAAATATACTCACCCCAGTTGTAAACATTTAAAGTCAGGCTTTCCGAACCGCCGCAGCCGGTGAGACACAGGCCGGATAAAACCGCCACAGATAGGCAAAGTGCTAAGATTTTTTTCTTCATTTTTTGTTTCCTCCTTGTTTGATTGTGTTTTTTTTCAGCTCTCTTTTTCTACGGCTGTCCTCATCATCCACAATATTATTTAAGAGCAAGAGTGTCATCGTCACAAAGAAAATAATGGTTGCCAGAGCATACATCTTGGGCGTCACCGTTTTTTTCGTCATGCCGTAAATGCGAATCGGCAGCGTTTGAAAATCATTACCGGAGGTAAAATAGCTGATAACAAAATCATCCAGCGACAGGGTAAAGGCCATGATGGCGCCTGTGATGATACCGGGCAGGATTTCCGGCAGCGTCACCTTAAAAAACGCCCGCATAGGCGTACAGCCCAAATCCATAGCCGCCTCCAATAAGTCCTTATCCATCTGCCGAAGCTTGGGAAGCACCTGAAAAATTACATAGGGCAGACAGAAGGTCACATGGGCAATCAGCATGGTCCAGAAGTTCAGGCTTGTGGATGCGCCCCAGAGACGACCCACAAAAACAAAGACCAGCATCATGGAAATGCCCGTGATAATATCCGGATTGATCATGGGGATATTGGTCACGGTGTTGATAAGCCCTCGATACCACTTTTTACGCAGCCGATGGAGACCCACCGCTGCTGCAGTCCCCATAACTGTGGAAACCACCGTGGCAGAAAAGGCCAGAATCAGCGTATTCTGAACAGATTCCAACGTGCTGCGATCTCCCAAAAGCTCCTTGTACCATTTGAGGGAAAAGCCGGAGAATACGGAAAGGCTTTTTGTCTCATTAAAGGAGAAAATCAGCAAAACGGCTATGGGAGCAAATAAAAAGACAAAAATCAAAGCGGTATATATTTTAGATGTTATTTTCATAGGACTCACCCCCATAAACCAGCCGCGCCGCAAGATATTTTAAAAGTGCCATACACAAGAGCAGAACCACCATTAAAATAAAGGCAATGGCCGCAGCAAAATGCAGGTTGTTTGCTATATACTGTCCTTCAATGGCATCACCAATTAAGAAGAATTTTCCGTTACCCAGCTTTTGGGAGATGTAAAAGGTGCTGACAGAAGGAATCAAAACCATGTTAATGCCTGAAATAACTCCCGGCAGGCTCAGGGGAAAAATCACTCGCCTCAAAACAGCTGCCCCGTTGCAGCCTAGATCTTTGGCGGCCTCCAGTAGCCTGATATCCATCTTAGCCATAATGGAATAAATGGGTAGAATCATATACGGAAAATAGTCATAAACCATGCCGATAATAACCGCCGTCTCTGTACCGATGATGTGCGCCGGCGAAAGTCCGACTAGCTCCAGCAATCCGTTTAAAATACCGGTATCCTGCAAAATGGTCATCCAGGCATAGGTGCGGATGAGAAAGTTCATCCACATGGGAATCATCACCAACGTAATCAGAGTTTTTTGGGTGCGTTCCTTGGCGCGAGCCATAATATATGCCAGCGGATACCCCAGCAAAAGACAAATAACGGTAGAAATTGCTGCCAGCTTTAAGGAGCGCGCAAAAATCAGCAGATACGTGCGGACCTCCCGACTCGCTCCGCTCTCCTCTGTCAGCTGGCTGGTCGCCGTGAAGAAGCGCGTGATATTTTCTGTGGTAAAGCGAAAGCTCTCATCCGTAAAGGCATAGTAGGCGATAAAAATGAGCGGCACCACAATAAAAAGCAACGACCAGAGAGAATAGGGTGCCAAAGCCAGCCTTCCGCTGCTCTGCTTTTGTTTTTTGCCAGATTTTTGCATGCTCATTCCTCACCCCCTGGGTCAGAGAGCTCATCCAGCTCATTAGAGTAAGAGGAGTAATCGCCGAACATGCCGGAGTATTTGGATTTCTTCATAATATGTATGGCATCGGGCTCTAAATAAATGCCGATGCGTTCATCTACATTGACAGAATCCGTGGTTTGAATCATCCATTTAAAGCCACCGATATCGACAATGATTTCGTTATGCACACCCATGAAGGTCACCTGCGTCACCACGCCGCAGAGCATTCCCTCTGACTCGGGTACAATGTCCACGTCCTCGGGTCGGACAACCACATCCACCGGCTCCCCCTGTGCAAACCCTGTATCCAGACAGGTAAAGATGTGCCCGGAAAAGCTAACCTTGTAGTTTTCCAGCATCACACCGTCTATAATATTGCTCTCGCCGATAAAGTCTGCCACAAAGGCATTGACCGGCTCATTATAAATGTCGCTGGGGGCACCGATTTGCTGAATTTTTCCCTCACTCATGACCACAATAGTGTCGGACATGCTAAGAGCCTCCTCCTGATCGTGAGTCACAAAGATAAAGGTGATACCCGTGCTTTTCTGTATTTTTTTCAGCTCCTGCTGCATATCCTTGCGAAGCTTTAAGTCCAGGGCGCCAAGAGGCTCATCAAGCAGCAACACCTTAGGGTGGTTAATCAGCGCTCTTGCGATGGCAACCCGCTGCTGCTGTCCGCCGGAAAGGCTGGTAACGCGGCGGTTGGCAAAGCTCTCTAACATAACTAGAGAGAGCATTTCATGCACCTTTTCGTGTATCTCCTTTTTCGGCACACGCCGCTCCCGCAAGGGGAAAGCCACATTTTCAAACACATTGAGATGCGGAAACAAGGCATATTTCTGAAACACCGTGTTGACATTGCGCTTGTGAGGCGGTGTGTGGTTCATCCGCTCCCCCATAAACAAAATGTCACCCGCATCCGGCTGCTCAAAGCCGCCAATCAGCCGGAGAGTCGTCGTTTTGCCGCAGCCGGAGGGGCCCAGCAGAGTGATAAACTCGTTATCATAAATATCCAAGCTGATGTTGTCTAAAATCAGCTCACCGTCAAACGCCTTTGAGATATTCTTAAGCTCGATTATTTTCTTCATGTGCTTCTCCTTCGCCCCCACACAGGGCAACAAAAAAAGTGATATGCCGCCACACAGCATATCACTTGTAAAAACGAGATAAGGACATCCCTAAAAAGCAGGGTTATACATATAAAGCATCGCATCCCAATGGGTTTAGAGTCTATATAGCAAAGATTACTTTTACCACTCTTATTGACCATTTCACAAGTTATATGCCGCAGGGCATTGGTTTATAGTCACCAACTTATAAAACTTGAGCTTCTAACTCAATCAATAAGGCAACAGAAGTTGCCAACCGCTTGCGCGGTTTTCGGCATTTGACCCGGCTGTCCGTATGGCCTTAGCCGACAAAAGCATCGGCGGTCGTATTATCTTGCTTCGGAAAACTCTTTCCGATTGAGATGTGTCAAATTATAGCACACTTTCGTACCCTTGTCAATACAGATTTTCATATTTTGCTCGGTTTTCATGAGCTATAATTCTTCCCTTGCATTTTATATCTGCCAGCATTTTTGCCTCATGGCGGCTGGCGGCAGCCCGGTTTCCGGCTGCTATGGCATCCTTAGGCAGAATGTTACTGCCGAGACCGACGCCCGGATGGCCCTGACGGCTAAAGCCGGCCACCTCGATTTTGTATTTTCAATACACCTATTCGGCCTTTTTTTTGCTTAAAACGCCACACAAAAGCCGCACACAAAGGTAAATGGCGGCCATAACAATGAAAACGCCTGCCAGGCCCAGGCCACAAATCGGCAAAGTTTGTAAAAATTCATTTAAATGTAGCATAGTCTGTTTCATAGCCTTTCTGCCCACAAAATCAGGTAAATACAGGCTTATCTATGGGCCGATAAGTCCCGTCCTCTTTTAGGCAATTAAATTCAGGAGCAAACCGCCGGCAATAACCGAGGCAATCTGTCCGGCTACGTTCGCGCCGGCTGCGTGCATCAGCAAAAAGTTCTGCGGATCCTCCTTTAAGCCCATCTGGTGTACCACGCGGGCCGACATAGGAAAGGCCGAAATGCCGGCAGCGCCCACCATGGGGTTGATTTTCTTTTTCGTAAACAGGTTGATAAGCTTTGCCAGCAGCACGCCGCCCGCGGTGTCAAAAATAAAGGCCACAAGACCGAGACCCATGATGAGCAGCGTCTCTTTAGTGAGGAACATATCTGCCTGCATTTTAGATGCGATGGTTAAGCCTAAAAGCAGGGTAATGAGATTGGCCAGCACATTCTGCGCGCTCTCGGAGAGTATACGCAGCACGCCGCATTCTCGCAGAAGATTGCCAAACATCAAAAAGCCTACCAGCGAAACCGAACGAGGCGCAACCAAGCCTGCCAGCACCGTAATCAAAATGGGGAACAGGATTTTAACCAGCGGGGAAACGTTGGTATTGCCGTATTCCATGCGAATCATACGCTCCTTCTTGGTGGTCAGCGTTTTAATGACCGCCGGCTGGATAATGGGTACCAGCGCCATGTAGGAGTAGGCCGCCACAATGATAGCACCCAGATATTTCGATTGCAGGAAGTTTGCCACGAAAATGGCTGTCGGACCATCGGCCGCACCGATGATGCCGATGGATACCGCATCCTTAATGTCAAAGCCAAACAGCGCCGCCATGCTGAAGGTAAAGAAAATACCAAACTGAGCGGCCGCCCCAAAAAACAGCAGCTTTGGGTTGGATAAAAGCGGGGTAAAGTCAATCATGGCACCAATACCGATAAAGAGCAGAAGCGGAAACAGCTCATTGGCAATGCCGGCATTGAACAAAATGTCGATGGCACCCTCCTCCGTCACACCGTCAATGACCTGTGTCACCGCGCCGGACATCGGCAGGTTAACCAAAATAGCGCCAAAGCCCAGCGGCAACAAAAGAGTCGGCTCCATTTCCTTTTTAATGGCCAGAAAAATCAGCACAGCACCAATAATCCACATGACCACCTGCTTTGGGTTAAGCAGCATCAGGTTTTCAAAAATGACCTCCATATTGCATCTCCTTTATATACCTTCGCAAAAAAGCCTGTTTTCAGCCCTGCGAAAAAATTCTCAATCCTTGTAAATTCTACCATGAATCCGGGACATTGTCAATACTGATTGCTTTTTTTAAATAGATAGGCAGAGAACCGGAAATTCCTAGGAGGCATTGCAAAGAGGAATGATATTTGGTATAATGAACACATACTGAAATAAGTTTTTTAAGGTTGCATGCATTGCACCATAAGGTGCCGAAATGTTTTTAAAAGGAACCTTGAGGTGCAATACAGACAAATCGTCTGCGGGGAGATGCTCCTGTTCGTTCTCCCCTTCAGGCAGCAGGAGGAGCTATGAACGCGAGAGATGTAATTAAAGAAGCCTTTATTACCCCCTTTACAAATCCGGACCGCCGCTATGTGGGCGTTGAGCTGGAATTCCCGCTGATTTCCCTCTCCGGAGAAGCCCTGAAGCGTGATATCATTGCGCCCTTTACGACGCATCTTCTGACAAACGGCTTTCGGGTTGAGGAAACCGACATACACGGCCGGGGGGTTTTTTTAATAAACGAAGATGGTGATTGCCTGTCCTTTGATAACGCCTATCATAACTTTGAGTTTGCGATGGCAAAGGCAGACAACCTGACGATGCTTGCCGAACGGTTTTACCATCTGTACCGCTTGGCGCAGGAGTTTTTGCTCGCCCATGGCCATACCTTGTGTGGTCTGGGTACCAACCCACGCTACAGCGTATCGGACCCACTCCCCGTGGAATATCCCATTTACCGCACACTGCGCAGCTTTCTTGCAGGGTTTTCCGGCGGGGATTTTCACCGCTATACAAATTTTCCGGCATGGCTTTCCTCCGTGCAGACCCATATGGATGTGACAGCAGAGCGCCTGCCTCGGGCGCTTACCTTGATGGCCTCCCTAGACTTTGCGCGAGCCCTGCTCTTTTCCAATGCTCTCCCGCTCGCCGGCGCAAAAGGTCAGGAAAACACCCTGTGCTTCCGGGACTATCTATGGGAGAAAAGCGGCTTCGGCAGCCTTGCGGATAATGTGGGGCCGGTATGCGGGCGCTTTGACAGCTGCGAGGACATTGTGGATATGATTCTGAAAAAATCCATGTTCCTGCGACGAGATGGTGAGGACTATCAGGTGATGCCGCCTGTTTCTGTAGAGGACTATTTCAACGCAGGTGCACCGCCCTCGGATATCACCGCCTATCTCTCCTTTAAAAATGTGGAAGTCACTCGACGCGGCACGTTGGAAATTCGCAGCGATTGTGCCCAGCCCGTAGGGGCCGCCTTTGCGCCACCCGCCTTTAATCTGGGTATTCTTTCCGTGTTAGAGGCCGCCGAAGCGCTGACGGAGGACTTCTTTGCCAAGGCCTTGCCGGCCGACCTGGCGCAGGCGCCTGATCGCAATGCACGCCTCCGGCGCAACGTTATCTATGGAGAGCCGTTATTTGCCGAAGAGGCCGCTGTAAAGGGTTTTTTATACGCCCTTGTGCTCTTGGCTGAAAAGGGTCTGAAAACGAGGGGCTTTAATGAAGAAAAATTGCTCATGCCTCTATACCACCGGGCAGAATCTCTTGTCTGCCCTGCAAAAATCTTTAAAGAAAGACGACAATCCGGCGAAGCAGAAGGCGCTATTTTAGCCGATTATGCCAACCCCGAAAAAGTATTTTAAGAGGGTGTAACATTTTGCGTCCATTCCAAAAGGGGCTGTAGCACTTTGCTACAGCCCCTGCCCAGATGTACTCCGGCGTCACCATTATAGCGCCATGCTTTTCCCACCGCTGCAATTTGTCTTTTCATATAGCATGTAGCCCCCTTCATTGTTGTTATCTCCAGTATGTGCCTAATGTTTTAAAAACGCAAGCCCTTGAAAGAATATTCCTTTTTTCTTCCAAATATTTCTTTTCTGTTACAGCCAAATATCTATTGACTCTCGCCACTATATATGCTATAATCTTTAATACTCGACACAATATATAGATTTATGCATCTGTTTTTCAGGTTATACATACCCCCGGAAAGGAGTCATACAAATGAAGATTTTAAAGCGAAACGGTTCAGAGGTTACCTTTGATATGACAAAAATTATGACAGCCATCACCAAGGCCAATGAGGCTGTAGACGAAAAGGCACGCATGTCGCCGGAGAAAATCCGTGAAATTACCAATCATGTAGCAGGGCTCTGCCAGAGTCTTGGTCGCTCCCCCAGCGTGGAGGAGGTACAGGACATGGTCGAGCAACAGATCATGGCACAGGGTGCCTTTGTGGTTGCCAAGGCCTATATCACCTACCGCTATACCCGGGCATTGGTGCGCCAGTCCAACACCACCGATGATAAAATTTTGAGCCTGATTGAATGCAACAATGAAGAAGCCAAGCAGGAAAACTCCAACAAAAATCCGGTGGTGAACTCCACGCAGCGCGACTACATGGCAGGTGAGGTCTCCCGGGATATCTCCAACCGCATTCTTTTGCCCAAGGACGTTGCCGACGCCCACAACGAGGGCATTATCCACTTCCACGATACAGATTACTATGCCCAGCATATGCATAACTGCGATCTGGTGAATTTAGAGGACATGCTGCAAAACGGCACGGTTATCACCGGCACGCTGATTGAGCGTCCGCACAGCTTTTCCACCGCCTGCAACATTGCAACACAGATCATCGCGCAGGTGGCCTCCAATCAATACGGCGGTCAGTCCATTTCTCTGGCTCACCTGGCCCCCTTCGTGCAGGTAAGTCGTGAGCGGATTTATAAGGAGCTCCGGCGGGAAACCGATGAGATGGAGCTTGCGCTTTCAGAAGAAAAGCTGAGACAGCTGGCAGAAAACCGCCTGCGCCGGGAAATTCAAAGCGGTGTGCAGACCATACAATATCAGGTGGTCACATTGCTCACCACCAATGGTCAGGCGCCCTTTGTCACGGTCTTTATGTACTTAAACGAGGCCAAAAACGAGCAGGAGAAAAAGGATTTGGCCCTGATTATTGAAGAGGTATTAAAGCAGCGCCATCAAGGTGTGAAAAACGAAAAGGGTGTTTGGGTCACCCCCGCCTTTCCTAAGCTGATTTACGTGCTGGAGGAGGATAACATCCACGAGGACTCGCCCTACTACTACCTGACAGAGCTGGCAGCCAAATGCACCGCCAAGCGACTTGTGCCTGACTATATTTCAGAAAAAAAGATGAAGGAATTAAAAGAGGGTAATTGCTTTCCCGTTATGGGGTGCCGCAGCGCCCTTTCTCCCTGGAAGGATGAAAATGGTAATTATAAATTTTACGGTCGTTTTAATCAGGGCGTTGTCACGCTCAATTTGGTTGATATTGCCCTTTCCTCGGGCGGAAACATCGACTCCTTCTGGACGATTTTCGATGAACGACTGGATTTGTGCTATCGCGCACTGATGTGCCGTCACAACAGACTGAAGGGGACTCTTTCCGATGCGGCCCCCATTTTATGGCAACATGGCGCCTGCGCCAGACTTAGGAAGGGCGAAACCATCGACAAACTGCTGCTAGGCGGCTATTCCACCATTTCGCTGGGCTATGCTGGCCTGTGCGAATGCGTTCGCTACATGACCGGAAAATCCCATACCGACCCTCTGGCAACGCCCTTTGCCCTTGACATTATGAAATATATGAACGCGGCCTGCAACCGCTGGAAGGCCGAAACCACCATCGGCTTCGGCATCTACGGTACACCGCTTGAATCCACCACCTATAAATTTGCCAAATGCCTGCAGCGCCGTTTCGGTATCATTCCGGGCGTTACGGATAAGGGCTATATCACAAACAGCTACCATGTGCACGTCACCGAGGAAATTGATGCTTTTTCCAAACTGCGCTTTGAGGCACAATTTCAGGCTCTTTCCACCGGCGGTGCCATTAGCTATGTGGAGGTGCCGAACATGCAGCACAACCTCCCGGCCGTCCTCGAGATTATAAAATTCATTTATGAAAACATTATGTATGCCGAGCTCAACACCAAGAGTGACTACTGTCAGGCCTGCGGCTGGGATGGTGAAATTGAAATCCAAGAGGAGGATGGCAAGCTCTTGTGGACGTGTCCCCGTTGCGGCAATCAGGATCAGGACACCATGAATGTGGCTCGCCGCACCTGCGGTTATATTGGTACCCAATATTGGAATCAGGGTCGTACACAGGAGATTAAGGAACGGGTCTTGCACCTGTAATTTGTGAGGAATTATGCATTACGGAACCATTAAAAACTGTGATATAGCAAACGGAATCGGTGTGCGTGTCAGCCTGTTCGTATCCGGCTGTAACAACCACTGCAAAAATTGTTTTCAGCCCGAAACCTGGGACTTTTCCTACGGGCAGCCCTTTACGAAGGAGACGGAGGAGCAGCTGCTCCTGCTGTTGCAGCCTGCTCACATCACCGGCCTGACACTTCTGGGCGGTGAGCCCTTTGAGCCTGAGAATCAAAGAGCCCTGCTTCCTTTTGTCAGGCGTGTGCGAAGGCAGCTTCCGCAAAAAAACATCTGGGCCTTTTCCGGCTTTACCTTAGAGGAGCTGCTCAGTCCGGACTGCCGCGCCCACTGCGAGGCAACGCTCCCCCTTCTTGCTTTAATTGACGTTTTGGTAGACGGGCGATACGATGAGGCATTGAAGGATATTTCCCTGCATTTTCGCGGCTCCTCCAATCAGCGAATTTTGGATGTCAAAAAATCCTTGGAAAAGAAGGAGGCTACTCTCTTAGAGTAGCCTCCTTCTTTTCGCATCCGGCTGTTGCAGCAAGCCGCGAAAA
The DNA here is from genome assembly GCA_015068615.1 of Oscillospiraceae bacterium. Taxonomy (GTDB): domain Bacteria; phylum Bacillota; class Clostridia; order UBA1381; family UBA9506; genus UMGS755. Next base: position 11,545 of record SVKE01000012.1, read on the forward strand.
AGTCCCGCGCGGTTTTTATGTGAGCTCAAAAAGCCCTGTATACAGCTGATAATATTTCCCTTTTTCCTTGAGCAGGCTCTCGTGGTCACCGCGCTCAATGATCTTTCCGTTTTCCAGCACCATGATGGCATTGGAATTGCGGACAGTGGACAAACGGTGCGCAATTACAAACACGGTACGTCCGGCCATGAGCTTATCCATACCCCTCTCAATCAGCGCCTCGGTGCGGGTGTCAATGGAGCTTGTGGCCTCATCTAAAATCAGCACCGGCGGGTCTGCCACAGCGGCTCTTGCAATGGAGAGCAACTGTCTCTGCCCCTGGCTCAGGTTGCCGCCGTCTCCCGTCAGCACCGTGTCGTAGCCCTGCGGCAGATGCATAATAAAGGTATGCGCATTGGCAAGCCGTGCGGCCTTCTCCACCTCTTCATCGGTTGCATCTAGCCGGCCGTAGCGGATGTTGTCGCGGACGGTGCCCGTAAAGAGGTGCGCATCCTGCAGCACCATGGAAAGAGAACGTCTGAGATCCGGCTTTTTTATCTCTGTAATCGGAATGCCATCATACATAATTTTACCGTCGGGCACATCGTAAAATCGGTTGATCAAATTCGTAATTGTGGTTTTACCCGCACCGGTAGATCCCACAAAGGCAATTTTCTGACCGGGCTCAGCATATAGGCTGATGTTTTTGAGCACGGTTTTATTCTCCTCATAGCCAAAGGTGACATCGCAGAAGCGCACATCCCCCCGCACCTCAATATAATTCGCAGAGCCGTCAGGCATCGGCCGCTTCCAGGCCCAAAGACCGGTGCGCTCCTCGGTTTCTATCAAATCTCCGTCTGCCGTCCGCTTGGCACGCACCAAGGTCACAGTGCCGCTATCCGGCTCCGGCTCCTCATCAATCACGGCAAATATGCGCTCTGCGCCGGCCAGCGCCGTTAAAATGCTGTTAAATTGCTGGGATATCTGCGTAATGGGCTGAGAAAATGAACGGGTATATTGCAAAAAGGAGCCCACCGTACCCAAATCTGCCCCACCGCTGATGACCAGCATACCGCCGGCCACCGCCGTCAGCGCATAATGCAAATAAGAGAGGTTACCCATAATCGGCATTAATATATTGGCAAAGGAATGTGCATTGGTTGCCGCATGGCAAAGCTGCGCATTGAGCTTGTCAAAATCCTGCTTGATTCGTTCCTCGCGGGAAAAGACCTTGACTACCTTTTGGCCTTCAATCATTTCCTCAATATAGCCGTTAATTTCGCCCAAGGCCTTGGCCTGCTTTTTAAAATAAAAGCCGCTTTTTCCGCCGACCTTTTTCACCACAAACAGCATAATCGCAAGCATTAAAAGCACCAGCACCGTTAGTTGCGGACTGAGCACCACCATCATAACAAAAACACCCGTTACGCTGATAAAGGACGAGATGAATTGCGGAATGCCCTGCCCCACCATTTCGCGCATAGAGTCAGTATCATTAGTGAATCGACTCATGAGCTCGCCGTGGGTATGTGTATCAAAAAATTTAATGGGCAGCCCCTGCATCGCAGAGAACAAATCTGTCCGCACATTTTTTAGAGTTTTCGTGGATATGGAGAGCATCATGCGTTGATACAGATAGGTAGAAAAAGCGCCCGCCAGATAGATGCCCGCCATCATGGAGAGCATGCGGATAAAGCCGCTTAAATCTACGTCCTTCTGCCCGATAAAGGGTACAATATAATCATTGATAACCGGCTTTAGGAGATAGTTTCCCGCCACGTTGGCAGAGGCGCTGAGGATGATACAGACAATCACCACAGAAAGCTGCCATTTGAATTTGCCCATATAGCTCAAAATCCGGCGAAGGGTCTTTTTGGCATCCTTCGGTTTTCTGACAAGTCCCATTCGTCTTGCCATTATGCCGCCCCCTTCTGTTGAGATTCATAGACCTCACGGTAGATTGCGTTGGTCGCCAAAAGCTCCTCATGGGTGCCGATGGCGTCAATCCGGCCGTCATCCATAACGATAATTTTATCAGCGTCACTCACCGAGGAAATCCGCTGGGCAATGATGATGGTGGTCGTGCCTGCCAACTGCTCTCTTAAGGCCTTGCGGATATTGGCATCCGTGGCCGTATCCACCGCGCTGGTGCTGTCATCTAAAATAATGATTTTCGGTTTTTTCAGGAGCGCCCGGGCAATGCAAAGGCGCTGCTTTTGCCCGCCAGAAACGTTTACGCCGCCCTGCCCCAGATAGGTCTGATAGCCGTCAGGAAAGCTCATAATAAAATCATGCGCCTGTGCCGCCCGACAAGCCGCGACAATCTCCTCCTGCGTTGCTGCTGGATTTCCCCATTGTAAATTTTCTAAGATTGTGCCGGAGAAAAGAACATTCTTCTGCAGCACCATACCCACGGCGCTGCGCAGCTCCTCCAGAGAATATTCACGCACATCCCGGCCATCTACCAAGACGCTGCCTGAAAGCACATCATACAGCCGCGGAATCAGCTGCACTAAGCTGGTTTTCGCAGAGCCGGTACCACCGATTATGCCCACCGTTTCGCCGGGGGCAATCGTCAGATTAATGTCCGCCAGGTTTAAATTGTTCGGGTCCTTATGATAGGAAAAGGAGACCTCGCGAAACTCCACAGAGCCTTCCTGCACTGTTTCTAAGGAGGTCACATCAGGGATATCGAGCTGCTCAGAGAGCACCTCCACAATACGGGAGATGGATGCACGGGTCATGACCAAGCTGATAAAAATCATGGACAACATCATAAGAGACATTAAAATCTGTGTCACATAGCTAATGAAGCCCATCAGCTCGCCGGCACCCATGGAGCCGACCATCACCATATTGCCCCCAAACCACAAAACCGCAATGATGCAGCTGTAAATCACAAGCTGCATAATGGGCATATTGCAAATGATAATTTTTTCTGCCTTAAACTGCGCCGCACGCAGGGCTTCTGCATCATCGGTAAACTTTCCCTTCTCATAGTCCTCCCGAACAAAAGCCTTCACCACGCGCATGGCAATGAGGTTCTCCTGCACGGAGCCATTCATTTTATCGTAGCAGGTCAGCATCCGGCGAAACCGTGGAAAGGCAAGGCACATAATGGTCAAAAGTGCCGTTGCCAGAATCGGCACCGCCACAAGAAAAATTGTAACCAGCCGGCCATTTATGGTGGCCGCCATAATGGTGGCGCTAACCAGCATAAACGGCGAGCGGATAAACACGCGAATCAGCATCATAAAGGTCATCTGTGTGTTGGTCACATCCGTGGTCAGGCGGGTGATTAGCGAGGCGGTGTTAAACCGGTCCACATTGGCAAAGGAAAACTCCTGAATTTTATGGAACACCGCACGACGGATGCCCTTGCCGAAGCCCATGGCTCCCTTTGCGGCAAACATGCCGGACAAAACACCGAAGAGCAGGGAAAGAAGGGCCATTAAAACCATCTTACCGCCGGTTTGAAGGATGTATACCATGTCTCGGTTGGCAACACCCACGTCAATAATCCTCGACATATAAAAAGGGATTCTGATCTCCAAAAGAACTTCTAAAATAATCGTAGCAGGAGCCAGAAGTGCATATTTTCCATAGCCCTTTAGGTATGGAATGAGCTTTTTTATCATCAGACAGCCTCCTTTTCTCATCCAATTAAAAAAATCACTGTATCATCAGCTCTAAAGCCTCTACCTGGGTATAATACTTCTCCAGCTTCTTCTCACTATTTCCCAGCAGCATGGCCTCCTTGGGGCGTAGCGTCATAAAGAGCCCGTCAGGCAGCGTCTGATGCTTCGAAAAGGGTCTAAGCTCCTTTAAGGGGATTTTAATGGCCTCCTCCGGGGGGTGACCATAGGTGTCTGAAAGCTCCCCATAGGTTCCAATCAGCTCCTCTTCCGCAAGATATTCATACAGGGCCTCATCCACAACCTGTAATGCCGTGGTGGCAGAGGAAAGCACCGCCATCAGCTTCATCTGCTGGGCTTTGTAATATTCCGGGTCCTGCGGCTGTGCCGTTGGATCTAAATGAACAAAATCGAAGGAGATAAGAACCTCTCCGTCCCCATCAAAATCCAGCGGCATGCTTTGGAAGTCCTCGTTCAGGCTTCCCGTTATCTCATAATCTATATATTGCTCCGAGGCCATTAAAATGGTGACATCCTTCTCCGGCGCAAAAACTATTGTCCGCAGAATGAATATTGCCGCAATAATCAGCAAAACGCCGACAATGAAAGGCGTCTTATAATAATCTAAAAAGTGCTGCCAGCGTTGCCCTTTAGGTACCTCAGAGGGTTTATACACATGATCTGCCATCGTGCTTACCTCCCAAAAATTCTTTATTATTTTAATTATATAGAAAACCGATTGTATTGTCAAAGCAATTTCCCCTTTGTTTACAAAACAGTCATTTTTGAGTCATATCCGGCCCGTCATTGGTGTTCTTTGGTATAATGAACGCATACCGAATTAAAATTTATAAGGTAGCGTTCATTGCACCATAATTTACCTTAGAAAATTTAAAGCGGAAAATTATGGTATAAAAAAAGCAAAAACAGGACATCATAACCGTGCACATAACGACGCGGCAGATAATGGCCGCGGGAAAGGAGGACATATGCAAGTAACTGTTGTAGAGGGCTGCATTGCCTGCGGGCTGTGCGTTGAAACCTGTCCGGAGGTGTTTCGCATGGGAGATGACGGCCTGGCAGAGGCCTATGCTAGGCCCAATGAAAATAACGAAGCTTCGGCTCAGGAGGCAGCCGAGGGTTGCCCGGTCAGCGTTATCATTACGGAGCCATAGTGCAATTACACATAACATAAAAAACCTCCCGACAGGGAGGTTTTTTTATGTTATGTGGGGTCTATTAAATCCCGCATGGAGTAAAATCCCGGCTTTTTTCCGGCCATAAACATGGCCGCCTTGACCGCACCATTGGCAAAAATTTCACGAGAGTTCGCACTGTGGTGTAGCTCAATGACCTCGTTGTTTCCGGCGAAAATCACCGTATGATCGCCCACAATGGTGCCGCCGCGAACGGCATGAATGCCAATCTCTCCGGGGTCGCGTTTTTTGCGCACGCTGTGCCGGTCATACACATAATGGGCCGGCGGCGTCAGTTCCTCGTTGATGGCATCGGCAATCGCCAAGGCCGTACCGCTGGGAGCATCCAGCTTTTGGTTATGGTGTCGCTCGACAATTTCAATGTCAAACCCCTCGCCTAAGAATCGGGCAGCCTTTTTGGCCAGCTCGCAAATCAGGTTCACACCAAGAGACATATTGGCTGAGAAAAACACAGGAATATCAGCTGCAGCCTTCTCCAGCATCTCCTTTTGCTCCTTCTTTAAGCCGGTGGTCGCCACCACAACCGGAAGCTTCTTTGCAAGAGCATATCCCATGAGCGCCTCAAAGTTTGCCGGGTTGGAAAAGTCAATAATCACATCGGGCGTCTCCTGCACCGCGTCAAAGCTTGCATAAACGGGAAAACCCTCTGTGCTTTCGGTGTTTATATCCACGCCGCAAAGAATCTCGGCGGCCTCCGTCTCTGCAACAAGGTGGCTGATGGCCTTACCCATTCTGCCGTTTGCACCGCTTAACAAAATCTTTATCATTTGCGCTCTGTCCTTTCAAAAAGGTGTTATATCAGGCCGTGTCTTGCAAGCGCCTGCTTGAGAACGTCCAGATTTTTGTCTGCCATTTCGCACAGAGGCGCTCTGAGCAGACCGACCTCCATACCCATGAGATTCAGTGCTGTTTTGACGGGAATGGGGTTCACTTCACAGAACAGGGCCTTCACCAAATCTAAATAGTCAAGCTGCAGTTTGCGGGCGCCTTCGACATCACCATCTAAGAACTTCTGGCACAGGTCATGAGTTTCCTCAGGCACCACATTAGCAAGCACCGAGATGACACCTTTGCCGCCTAAGCTCATGACGGGTACAATCATGTCATCATTACCGGAATATATCGTGAGTTCAGGGCAGGCAGCCGCCAGTTCTGCCGTATAGGCAATGTTGCCGCTGGCCTCCTTGATGGCAACAATCTGCTCCGTTTTGGCGAGCTCCTTAGCCGTTGCCACATCAATATTTAAGCCCGTACGGCTCGGCACATTGTATAAAATCACCGGTAGGTCTGTGGCTGTGGCAATGGCGTTATAATGCAGAACAAGACCTTTCTGGGTGGTTTTGTTATAATAAGGGGTCACAAGCAGAAGCGCATCCGCACCGACCTTGGCAGCCCTCTTAGAGAGCTCAATGCCGTGTGCGGTGTCGTTACTGCCTGTTCCGGCAATCACCGGCACGCGACCGGCAGTTCTCTCCACCGCATACTGAATGGCGGAAAGATGCTCTTCGTCAGGCATTGTAGAAGCTTCTCCCGTTGTGCCGCAAATGATAATGGCATCTGTCTTATGTGCAATCTGAAAATCAATGAGCTCTCCCAGCTTGTCAAAATCAACCCCATCTTCCTTAAAAGGGGTGACAATAGCAACGCCGGAGCCTGTGAAAATCAGCTTCTTACTCATTTTTGCCTCCTTCCTACCGGCTGATTTCGCCGGTTTCCCACATATCTATCAGCTTTTTAGCAATCTGCACGGCATTTGTGGCCGCACCCTTTCTGATGTTATCGGCAACAACCCAGAGGTTAACACCGTTTTCAATGCTTTCATCACGGCGGATTCTGCCTACAAAGGTTTCGTTCTTGCCCTTGGCTGTGACCGCCATGGGATAGAAGCAATGATCGGGATCATCCTGTACCACAAGGCCGGGCGCTGCGGAAAGCACCTTTTTCAGCTCGGCTAGGTCAAAGGGCTTTTTGAGCTCTACGTTAATGGATTCGCTGTGACAGTCAAACACCGGCACGCGCACAGTGGTAGCCGTAATTCTCAAAGAAGCATCGCCGAGGATTTTTTTGGTTTCGTCCACCATTTTCATTTCTTCCTTGGTATAGCCGTTTTCTAAGAACACGTCAATCTGCGGCAGGCAGTTGTTAAAAATCGGATGGTTAAACTTCTTGGGGGGCTCACCCTTAATGCCGTTTTCAAGGTCGGCATAGCCACCCATGCCGGCACCGGATACTGCCTGATAGGTAGAATAGACAATACGGCTGATGCCATAGGCCAGCTGCAAGGGGCGCAGTGCCACCATGGCCTGAATGGTAGAGCAATTGGGATTGGCAATAATGCCGTTGTGCCATTTGATGTCCTCCGGATTCACCTCGGGCACCACCAGGGGCACCTTGGGGTCCATGCGGAAGGCGCTGGAGTTATCAATCACCACGCAGCCGTGAGCCGCAGCAATGGGCGAATATTTTTCACTGGTGCTTCCGCCGGCAGAAAACAGGGCAATGTCAATGTCTCTGTCAAAGGAATGCTCATTCAATTCCTCAATCTCATATTCCTTACCCATAAAGGTCAGTTTTGTACCGGCCGAACGGGCAGATGCAAATAAATAATAATTTTCGACAGGGAGATTCATCTCCTCCAAAACCTTTAAAAACGTTCTGCCCACCATGCCGGTGGCGCCTACAACCGCAATGTTGTATTTTTTCATAAGAATCCCATAGCCTTTCTGCCCACGAAAAATAATAAATTGTACGCACACTCTTATCTGTGGGCGAGATAAGGCGTTGTTGAAATGCCGCCGTTTCCGGCGGATTTGAGCTGCTTTGTTTCGGCTGACCATGCAAAAAAACCAAACCTCCGCCGCGGAGAGTTTGGCTTCTGCATACAATTCTGCTAAAAAGCATGATAGCTCCCCACCCGCAAGAATCGGATGACAGTGACGCAGCTGTTTGCTACGCCCCCAGGCTGACGCGGGCGGAACGCATCCCCTTCGGCGCTTTTCCCTTTTGCTGCAAGGTCACAGAATCTCCGCATTCTCATTTGCAGTGACTAATGAAAAACGCACCTCTATCTATATCATTATATTATCATGGATTCCATCTGTTGTCAATCCCTTTATATTTAAAAATAATTATTTTCGTATTTTTGCATCCGCACCCGGAATTTTTTTCATGAAACAGGGGATTTTCGGGAAACATATTGACATTATTTCTCTGTGTTTATATAATAGAAGGGACGAATTTTCTGTCAATAAAACAGCGAAAAGAGGGTCCTTATGAAAATCAGAATTGGAATCGCAGGCTATGGTAATCTCGGCAGGGGTGTTGAGTGTGCCATTTTAAAAAATGATGATATGGAGCTGTATGGCATTTTCAGCAGGCGAAATCCGGCAGAGCTGAAAACCCTGACCGGTGCCAAGGTCTTTCACATTGACGAAATTTCAAAGCATAAGGATGGTATAGATGTGCTGATTCTGTGCGGTGGCAGCGCCACAGATTTACCGGTTCAAACTCCCGCACTGGCCAAAGATTTTAATGTCATTGATAGCTTTGATACTCATGCAAGCATCCCGCAGCACTTTGCCAATGTCGACGCTGTCGCTAAAGCAGCCGGCACGGTCGCTATTATTTCCGTGGGCTGGGATCCGGGTATGTTCTCCTTAAACCGTTTATATGCCGAGGCTCTATTGCCCGATGGCAAGGATTACACCTTCTGGGGCAAGGGCGTCAGCCAGGGCCATTCCGATGCCATCCGCCGCATAGAGGGTGTTAAGGATGCAAGGCAGTATACCATTCCGGTCCCCGCGGCTCTCGCGGCCGTACGGAACGGGCAAAACCCTGAGTTAAGCACGCGCGAAAAGCATACCAGAGAGTGCTTTGTGGTAGCAGAGGCGGGTGCTGATATGGCCAAAATTGAAAACGAAATTAAAACCATGCCCAACTACTTTGCCGATTATGACACCACCGTTCACTTCATCACCGAGGAGGAGCTAAAGCGTGAGCACAACGGCATCCCACATGGTGGATTTGTGATTCGCTGCGGCAAAACCGGGCTGCACGATGAGCATACGCACATCATCGAGTACAGCCTAAAGCTTGATTCCAATCCGGAATTCACCTCATCTGCCCTGGTGGCCTATGCCCGTGCGGCACATAAGATGAGCCGCGAGGGACAAAGCGGCTGTAAAACCGTCTTTGATGTGGCACCGGCTTATCTTTCGCCTAAAGCGCCGGAGGAGCTGAGGGGAAGGCTTTTGTAAGCACGCAAAATATAAGGGGCTGTAGCTTTTTGCTACAGCCCCTTTTTATGAAGATAGGAAAAGATGAGGGTTTTTATCTTCTTCGTTTTTTTGTAGTCCGGACCTTTTTTATATCTCCCGTAGCGGGATTATCAATCAGCCGGCCATCCTCCTCAAATCGGGAGCCGTGACAGGGGCAATCCCAGCTACGCTCGGCCTTGTTCCACTTGAGCGCACAGCCCAAATGCGGACAACGCTTAGGGGTCGGCGTCAGGAGACTCGCCGTGGTTTCCAGTCCGTTAACCAAAAGCTGCGGCTTTAATATGCTCCTTCCGGGAGAGAATACTAAAGCAACGTCATTTTGCTTATCCTGCACCATATCACAGAGAATGGCGGCGGCGGCCATGGATGATGTCATGCCCCATTTGGAAAAGCCGGTAGCCACATACAGCGCCGGCGTTCGTTTGGAATACAGCCCGATATAGGGAATGCTGTCAAGACTCATACAATCCTGCGTTGCCCACTTGTATTGTAGCCTTGCCTCCGGGTAATGCTGTCCGGCAAAGGCCTCCAGCTCCCGCCAGTTTCCGCCCTGCTTCCCCGTCCGGTGACTGCCGCCGCCAATCAGCAGTAAATCCCGGTACGTTCTAAAGGACAGGCCCTGCATATTTTCATCCACATACATGCCCTCAAGTGCTTGTGCATTCTGAAAAGCCGATACATATGAGCGATGCTGGTACAGCTTTATAAAATAACCGCCGTGCTTATTGATAAAGGGAAAATGTGTGGTCACAATTATCTTTTTCGCTGTGATTTTGCCGCCGTCTGCCACCGCCGCCCCCGGCATAACCTCCCGAATAAAGGTGTGTTCGTATATGTGTAAATCCTTTGCCAGTCCTGCAATGAACCGGAGGGGATGAAACTGCGCCTGCTGCGGAAAGCAGACGGCGCCCTCGATTCTAAGCGGCAGCTCCGTCTCCTCATAAAAGGTGGCCAGTAGCCCCAATGCATTGACGGCTTTGACCTCATTTTCAAGCTCGGCTCGGTTTGTTATCGAATAAACATAGGATGGCTTTTTTTCAAATTCGCATTCTATGTCTTGGCACAGTCTCTCGTATTCTAAAAGCGCCGCCTGATTCGCCGCAAGATACATTTGCGCTTTTTCTTTTCCAAGATTCCCCAACAGCTTATCATAGATAAGTCCGTGCTGCGAGGTGATTTTTGCTGTGGTATTTTTTGTAACGCCCGATGCAATGGTATTTCCCTCAACCAAAAGATAATCCACGCCTGCCTGCTTTAGGAAATAGGCACAAAGAATCCCACACAGCCCGCCGCCAATAATCAAAACGTCGGTTTTTACATCCCCTTGTAACGCCTGAAATTCCGGCAGCCTGACTTCCTCAGACCATACCGACCGATTCATCAAATTTCCTCCAACCTGTTTTTACTCGTAGTATGTGCATATAAACAGGTTTTTATAAAAAAGACCCGGTGGCATTACACCAAGCGTAACGTCACCGGGTCTTTTTATCATTGCAGAGTCTTAGTGAATCGCCTTGTTTTTCCACTTGCCGAGTCTGTAAAAGAGGGCCGTCAGTACCGCGCCGATAACCCAGGAGGTCACCAGTGAAATCTGAATACACTCACAGCGCCCAAAGGGTAGCTCGGTCGTTCTGGTGAGGTATGAAATGCCATAGGCAATGGGCACGCGTATGGCAACGGTTGTAATTAAGGAAATCCACATAGGCGTTACGGTGTCGCCCGCACCGCGCATAATGCCGGAAAGGCTCTGGGTGACCGCCATGGCAATGTATCCCACTGCAAGAATTTTCATCAAATAATAGCTGAGCTCTACCAGGTCCTTTGTTTCCGTAAATATGCTCATAAGCGGCTTGCCCACAATAAGAATGAGGCAGGTAATAACCGTCGAGCAGCCGACAGCCAGCCATGTGCCCTGCCTTGCGCCCTTTGTCACGCGGTCATACAGACCGGCACCCACATTTTGCCCCGCATAGGTTGTCAGCGCCATGCCGAAGGAAAAATTCGGCATCATGGCAAAGCCGTCCACACGCATAATGACCACATTGGCTGCGATGAACTGCTCACCAAACTGGTTTGTGAGCGATTGCATAATGATCATGGCAGAGGAGAAAATTGCCTGCGTCAAGCCCGAAGGGAGACCCAGCCGGACAATGGTCTTCACGTAAGAGCCGACAGGCTTTAGATATTTCAGTTTAAAATCGAAGAACTCTCGCATTTTAGAGAGCTTTATTAAGCACAGAATGGAAGAGACGATCTGTGCGATAACGGTCGCCAAGGCAACACCAGCCACACCCATATTGACAACCGCCACAAAATAAATGTCCAGCACAATGTTAATAACCGTGGCGACCAGCAGATACAAAAGCGCGGAAAAGGAATCGCCCATACCGCGTATGATTCCGCTCAAAATATTGTAATAGCCCATACCGGCGATGCCGACCAACGAAATGATAAGATAATCTGCACAATCATCAATGATGCTTTCCGGCGTGTTCAGCATGGATAGAACCGGCCGGATCAGCGGCGTTGCCACAGCAATCAAAAGCACGCAGGCAATGGCCGTGACGGTGATGCAGTTGCCGATGGTATAAGACAGGCTCTCGCGGTTTTTTGCGCCGAAGTATTGCGAAACCATAATGTTCGCACCGGCAGAAATGCCAATGAAGAGCACCAGCAGCATATTGAGAAGCGGAACCGCACTGCCAACCGCAGCCAGCGCGTTATCCCCTATATACCGGCCGACGACAACGCTGTCCACCGTACTATAGAGCTGCTGGGCGATATTGCCGATTAACATGGGCAGCGTAAATACAACAATGCTTTTCCAGGGAGAGCCCACGGTCATATCCGTAGGTCTGTATAAACTTTTTAACACAAGACATTACTCCAGACTCAAAATAAACTTCACGTTATAGTGTACCATAAATATATGACTATTGCAATCATTTTTTCACCAATTATATTGTATCGTCATCTTTCGTACAAAAAGAAACGACAACTTCCTGTCGAAAATTGTCGTTTCCTTTTGGATTTCACTTTCATAATAGATGCAGTTGTTTTTCACCCTTTTGCCAGACTCCGCCTGGCTTTTGCATCTTCCAGTCAAGCACCCTCGTGTTTTGATTCTCTAATTCCCCCGAATTCGAGCAAGTTAGAATTATGCAATTATAACTACGATTTATCAAATGACCCGACGGGGTCTGCATCGTTGAGAGGCGTGTCGGGTTCTGTCGCTACTATTGTACTCAATTTTTTACTCATTATTTCAAAAATGTCAATACTTCCAACCAAATTTGATACCATAAATCAATAAGACTCACTTTATAGATGTAAGAGTCCGGAAAAATGAGAAAAAAATGTACGTTCCTAATTGGCTAAAATTTTACCAGGCGGTCCAACCACCATCTACAACTATATTGGAGCCTGTCATAAAGCTGGATGCATCCGATGCGAGAAGGAGAACAGGTCCGGATATTTCATAGTCTTGACCAAAACGACCCAGCATGGTCTTTGATGCAAGTTTACTGTTAAAATCAACATCTGTTTGATTTTGTGGAGACGGGAACGGACCGGGAGTAACAGAATTTACTCTTATTTTATACTGTGCCAATGCACCCGCCGCATAACGAGTCAACTGCAAAACACCTGCTTTTCCAGCTCCGTAGTTTGGCGGGTTTTTCTGCGGATTGTCTTCTCCGTAAATACGCAAATCAGGAGAAACAACTCCGTACATCGAACCATAATTGATAATGGAGCCCCCGTTGTTTTTCATATAGGGTACCACTTCTCTGATGCATCGAAAAACGCTCGATAAAGCCCCGTCTATTCCTTTTTCCCATACTTCGTCACTCATATATTCGAGCTGTCTCTCTTTCCCATAATCTGCGCCATATGTAGCACAATTAATCAGGACGTCAATATGGCCAAGGGTGTCATAAACTTTTTTAAAGCTTGCCTTAATTGAATCAGCAGAAGATATATCACATTCAACAAATAAGTCTGCCGGAGTTTCTTTAGGGTTAATATCAGCTACAACCACCGTTGCACCAAAATCCTTGAGTGCCGCTACATTTGCTGAACCTAAATAACCGGTACCTCCGGTGACAATACATACTTTTTTTGACAAATCATATAAATCTCTGTAATTCAAACTAATCACTCCTAATGCGTTAATATGTTTGAAGTATAGCTTTTCAGCACCAAAAAGTCAATCTTAGAAGTTGCCCATTTATAAAGGTGCGCGTCCTGAAATCAAAAGTTTCAAAAAAAGCATTTGCAATTGTTATTTTACGATGTTATAATGAATTTGAAAAAAAGGGGGGGTGAGGTGTTGAACTACTATAAAATAGATTTTTTTATAGGAAACATAAGATGTAAACTTATAGGGTTTAATGCAGAAAATATTGTTTCTGACAGAGAGTGCAAATATTATCAACATTGCCATCATAGTATTGAAATCTACTATGTAGAAAAAGGTTGTTATGAAGTTATGAATTCTAAAAAAAGCTTTCATATACACGAAGGTCAGCTTTTGCTTATCCCCCCTAAAACATATCATCATATTATTCCCTTAACCGAAGATGCTTCCAGAATAACACTTTCTGTGGAAATGGTGCAGCCTAATATATATAAATGTGACAAAGGTGATATTAAATTTTATCAAAGCTTTCATCAGGAGGACTTTTTCGTTTTTAACACAGATGCCACAGGAACAAGACAAATCTTAGTATATATCAAAAACATATTAGAAAGCGAAATGCACTATTTAAAAAGAGAAAAGGTGCGTGTTCTTGTTACCACTCTTTTAATAAATATTTTCGATCGGCTCTTCCCTGATAACAATACGAAAATGACTATGAAAAGCTCTGAATTACCTCCAACCGAAGAAACATTGAACAATTTTTTTGCTTTTTCTTTTATGTCAAATTCTTCACATAGCGATTTAGCGAATAAACTTCATGTGAGCCCACGCCAACTTCATCGTATAATGAAAAAAACTTATAATATAAATTATCGGCAAAAGCTTAAAGAAGTTCGACTAGAAACCGCAATTAATTTTTTGCGAAATACGGATAAAAGTATAGCAGAAATTTCAAACATTTTGGGTTATAGCAGTAGTGCAAATTTTAGTACTTTTATTAAAACATCTACCGGAAAAACACCAAGCCAAATCAGAAAGGAAAATCAAACTTTAGGAAAAGATAACTTGTCCTAGGTAAATATTTATTTGTGTTTCCCCAAGCCTACCTCAAGCAAACGGGGACTTGCCTTTTTTGCAACTTTTTGCAATTACCATTGAAAACCCGAAGGGTTTAGACATAAATAAAAATAAGAGTACAAAAGAAACGACAATCTTCAACGAAGAAAATTGTCGTTTCTTTTTGGAAGAGCCGAATGGTTTAGATGCTATGTTTTAGCTATTTTTTGCAACAGGTTGCAAAGCAAAATTAAAAGTATTTTATTAATCCAATGACAAGAAGCCTATTTTACAATTATAAACATCTCCATAATTTATAATTTCATATTCCTCGCTTACTAACAATTGCTTTTGAAATCTTTTTCTCTCACTTCCGTATGTATTATATGTACCATCATTGTAAAAAATGGTTTGATATATGAGAAATGTCAAATATTAAGATTTATGTCGCAAATACAGTATAACACAATAAGGAAATTAATGCAATATAAAAATGCTATCAAATTTTAAATGATAGCATTATGTAATATTTAACTAAATTAAAATTTGTCTGCAGTTCAAGTCTGGTTCAAAACCGCTCGGCATCTACCCTTTTGTTTCAAAACTGATTTTTGCAAAAAGCCCTCAAACCATTGAAAAAAGCGAACAATTTAGATGTCATCTAAATTGTTCGCTTCTTTTGGAAGAGCCGAACGGTTTAGATGCAACTACGCCGAAGGCGTACTCGTAAAGAGGTGGTAGCGACAGCGAGCCGTTGTGAGTGCGTTTACAAACGAACAGGTAAGCCGAGCGTGCCTTTTTACGAAAAAGGAGGAACAGTGAAGCAAGTGACTGATTTTTTGCAAAAAAAATCGGAACAAGCGTAACTTGTTCCGACGTGGCTCCCCAAGTTGGACTCGAACCAACGACCCGCTCGGGCCAGAGCCTCTCGTCTCGGCAGGTGCTGAAGCAACCTGCCTGCGACTGCGGGCTCTGTTAATTCTCGGGCTCCCTCCCCCTGCCACCGGCAGCGGTCGCCCTCGAACCAGTTAACAGCCGCTGCGGCTGTTAACCTTAGAAGCTTGATCAAAACAAACTAAAAAACAAGCAAAAAAACCACCCTCATGGGTGGTCTTTTGCTTGGCTCCCCAAGTTGGACTCGAACCAACGACCCTGCGGTTAACAGCCGCATGCTCTACCAACTGAGCTATTGAGGATTATGTGAGG
>SVKE01000013.1 GCA_015068615.1 Oscillospiraceae bacterium
ATTTCTTCTTACATGTTTGCTGGCGGTGTTCTCAGCTGGCTTGTGATGATTCCGCTCATTGTCCTTTTTGGAGCAGATATCGTTTTATATCCGGGTAACGTTCCCATCAGCCAGATGTTTGCTGAAGGCGGCGCGAGCGCCATCTGGAGCTCATATATCCGATACATCGGAGCTGGTGCTCTAGCGGCCGGTGGTATTATCAGCCTGATTAAATCGCTGCCGCTCATCGTCACAACATTTGGTGGCGCCATGAAGAGTGTGGCCGGTGCGAAGACGCAGACAAACGAGCGTACCGGACGTGATCTGAATCTTAAAATCGTGATTCTGGCCATTGCCGTTCTCACCCTGCTTGTCTGGCTGGTGCCTGCCATTCCGGTTTCCTTCCTGGGGGCTGTAATCGTTGTTGTCTTCGGCTTTTTCTTTGCAACGGTTTCCTCCCGAATGGTGGGCCTTGTGGGCAGCAGTAACAATCCGGTTTCAGGTATGGCGATTGCCACACTTTTAATTACGACGCTTCTTTTAAAATTCACAGGCAGCATTGGCATCGGCGGCATGTGCAGCGCCATTGCCATTGGTTCTATTATTTGTATCGTGTCTGCCATTGCAGGCGATACCTCACAGGATTTAAAAACCGGTTATCTTTTGGGTGCTACGCCGAGAAAACAGCAAATTGCTGAGCTCATTGGCGTTGTGGCAGCGGCTCTTGCCATCGGCGGCACGCTCTATCTGTTGGATTCTGCCTGGGGCTTTGGTTCAGACCAGCTCGGTGCTCCGCAGGCCACTTTAATGAAACTGATCGTAGAGGGTGTTATGGAGGGCAATCTGCCTTGGGCGCTTGTATTTGTAGGCGTGTTTATTGCTATCGTGGTTGAGATTGTCGGGATTCCCGTGCTCCCCTTTGCCATCGGCGTGTATCTGCCGGTGCAGCTGAACGCCTGCATTATGGTCGGCGGCTTGATTCGTCTGGCGCTGGATAAAATGAAGCGCAAGGATGAGGAGGAAAAGAAAGCCATGGTCAGCGATGGCGTTCTGTTCTGCTCCGGCATGATTGCCGGCGAAGGTCTTGTGGGTATTCTTCTGGCACTTCTGGCCGTCTTTGGTTGGGACTCTGTCATTGACCTATCTGCAAGATTCGGCATTCCTGCTGCGGTTTCAAATGTCGGCGGTCTGGTGCTCTTTGGCATTATCATTTTGACGGTGCTGAAATTCTCACTCTGGAAAAAGCGGGCAAAATAATGAAAAAGAAAACAGTTGTTACAGAAAACTACCTAGAACGAACGCCCCTGCGCGCTGACGCAATCAGCTGGTCTACGAACGAAGCGGGGAGTGTGACACTTGCCGTTAAAAACGAAGGCGTGTTTAACCGCATCGCACAAAGGCTTTTTAAAAAACCGAAAATCAGCTATGTGCACTTGGATGAGATGGGCAGCTTTATTTGGCCGCTCCTTGACGGCGAAAAGAGCATTTTAGATATCGGTAAAAAGGTTGAAGAGCGGTTTGGCGAAAATGCGCATCCGCTCTATGAAAGACTGGCAAAATATTTTCAAATTTTAGAGAGCTATCATTTTATTCTCTGGAAAAAGGATATGTAAAAAAAGCTGTTGCGCTTTAAAAATAGTGCAACAGCTTTTTTATATAATCAATTTATAGAACTCGGTGTCAGGGATGGTTTGCGTTGGTATGCACCTGCAACTTTACAAAAGCTCCCGCAGCTTATCTAAAAAAGCCTCCTCGCCCCAGGTGTTCATTTTAAAGAACATGGCTTGGCTGCCGCCAGAGGTAATGGCAGATAGATGCAATTTGTCACCATATCCAAAGAGTGTCACACTCAGACTGACTCGATTTTTGCCCATATAGCTATACCGTTCAAAAACACGCACGCTGCAGCGAGCTCCGCCTCCTGAAAAATCGCTTGCTTCCTCCAGACTTGCAGACATACTGCTGCTTAGGATGCCGTCCTCAATCTTGCGCAGCGTTTCGTAAAAATCTCCTGCTATAACTGTTTCCAGCTTTGCCATTTTTATGTCTCCTTATGTATCAGTTTTTTAGAGTATATCATATTCTTTTCTGGATTGTCAAACGAAAAGAATGGACAAGCCGCCTTTTTTATGGTACAATTCTAATTATCAATGTACATAGAGGTGTCTTTCTGTGATACGATTTCAATCCTTTTTAAGCGGTTCCTCCGGTAACTGTACATTTGTTACGGACGGAACGGTGCATATTCTGGTCGACTGCGGCGCAAATGGAAAATATATAACAGAGTGCCTGCGGCGCATTGGTATTGTGCCGAACATGCTGTCCGGCATTTTGATTACCCATGAGCACAGGGATCACATCAGTGGTGCAGGCATTTTATCTCGTCGCTTTAATCTGCCCATTTATGCTACGGAAAAAACATGGGAGGTCATGGCGGACGCCGTTGGTGAAATTAAACCGGAAAATTATCGGCTGACGGAGAAGGAAATGAACATCAAGGACTTATGTGTGCGTTCCTTTTCTATTTCTCATGATGCCGCCGATCCTGTGGGCTACAGCTTTTTGCAAGGACAGGAGAAGCTGACCGTTGCCACGGACCTGGGCTGTGTGGATGAGGTGCTTTTTAAGCAATTAAAGGGGAGTCATTCCGTTATTATAGAAGCCAACCATGATGAAGAAATGCTGCAGAAGGGGCCGTACCCCTACCCGCTGAAAAAACGAATCTCAGGCGATCGAGGACATCTGTCCAACACGCATTGCGGCGAGCTTTGCGTCCGGCTGGCACAAAGCGGCACAAAATCCTTCTGGCTGGGACACTTGTCCTTAGAGAACAACACACCGCAGCTTGCCTATCGTACTGTGGCAGATGCGATGCAGGAGGAACAGCTTTTAAACAGCACTGACCTGACTCTTAACGTGCTGCCGCGCTTCTGGATTGAATAAAAGGAAGGTTTTTTGTTATGCTGCAGATAGAGCTTATATGTATCGGAAAATTAAAGGAAGCTTTTTGGAAAAGCGCCTGCACAGAATATAGCAAGCGTCTTTCCCGCTTTTGCCGTCTTAGGGTGACGGAATTAAAGGATGAGGCCATTCCGGAAACGGCCTCCGCTGCACAGGTGGAGCATGCTGTTATGGCAGAAGGAGAACGAATTTTAGAGCGTCTCCTGCCACGGGACTATGTTATAAGCCTTTGTGTGGAGGGCAAGCCGCTATCCTCGCCCGGTCTTGCCAAGCAGCTGCAAGACATTTGTCAGAGCGGGGCAGGGCGACTGGTTTTCGTCATTGGAGGCTCCTGCGGCCTTTCGGAAGAGGTCAAAAAACGCAGTCAATTCAGGCTTTCTTTTTCTGCAATGACCTTTCCGCATCAGCTGATGCGCGTCATTTTGTTAGAACAGGTGTACCGCGCTTTTAAAATCAATGCTGGTGAAAGCTATCATAAATAGACTTATTGTAGCTCGGGAGTAACCGGAGCATCAGTCTGCTGCTTTTGGCGCGGCACAAGATACGGACAGTCCGCATCGTGTCCGACTTCGCCGTGCATCACGGTCAGCACAATGCTGTCACAGCAGCATTGGCCTTCTGTCTGAAACTGGCAGTTTTTAGAGCAATGAATCGTTGTCAAGCAAACACTTCCTAAAGTTAACAGATTAAGGAGCCGCGGTGCCAGACTGCATCGCGGCTCCGGTCTATATAAACGGCGGAGCATCAACCCCAACCGGTATATAATATAGTATGATAAAAGCTGCGTTTGGGTGCCTCGCTACAGGTATTAAAAAATATTTTCAAAAAGGATGGCCTCCGAGGCCGGAATGTGCTCAAGCAGATTTTGTAGCATAACAACCTTTGCGGCCGAATCGTCATGGTTTTTACAGCTGATATAGCCCTCCATTTCATAGACTGTTTGATTGATGACATCCATCTGCCGATGGTCAATAAACATCTTCATCCATTTTTCTGCCTTTTTCCAGTCCGCAATCAAGGACTGTGTTAATCCGGCGCACCGATTCCAATCCTCGTTACGAATTGATGCTTCAAGCTCGTTGATACTTTCGTTCAACGCGTCCACTGTGTCGTTTAAGCAATCAGCATATATACAGGCTCCCACCAAGAGAAGCACCAAAACGGCGAGGGCTCCAATAAAAGACTTCATTTATCATCACTCTTTTTGCTGTATTTTTTTTGCACAAAAAATGCACCAGACAGATCCACCGTGGCAATAAACACATCGCCAAAATCGTGAATGTTATATTCATTTAGTTTTTCAAGAAGCCAGCTGATGTCGTGCCCGGAGGTTTGCAACGCCTTTTCATTGACAATTCCGTCTGTAATAAGCAAAAAAGGCACGCCTTCATATGCAACGCTTACATTAAGATCGGCAGGTGTTAAAGGGCGCTTGTTTGATTTGGGAATGACGCTGAGCGCGCCATTTGACTCAATGATGGCATATTCCACATCCGTGATATTGGCATAGCCCGCTGTCCGGAGCTCTTCCATTAAATCGTCGATGTTAAAACGCAGCCGACGCATCTCTTCTTCTGAGACGAAGCCTTTTTCAATTAAAATGGCGGGGGAGCCGGAGAGCAACTTTCGTACCCGGCGACTTTTTAAGGTTAAAAAGGAAAAGGTTGTTTCGGCAATAATCAGTGTAATCACCGGAATAACGCCCAGTAGAATCGGAACATCGATGCTTTCCATCGGGATGGATGCAAGCTCTGAGAGCATCATAGCCACCACCAACTCAGAGGGCTGCAGCTGTCCGATTTGCCGCTTGCCCATAACGCGCAGCGCTAAGATAACCAATATGTATAAAATGAAGGTCCGCACCAAAATAACCAACATTATAAAAAATTCCTTTCCTTGTATTTGTTTGTTAGTGTGCCGTTTTTTTGTCCGTTTATGTATGGGCCCTGAAATTTTATACTTTTGTAATATTTTTATGCTACAATAAATAAATAGCCAAGAGAGAGGAGAAGATTTGTGCATAAATTAAGTAAAAAAGCTCTGCGTATCACTGCCGTGATCTGTGCAGGTGCCATTTTAGTAAGCATCCTGGTCTCGGCCATTGCAGGACTGTATGGCATAATTTAATGCTTTAACGTAAATGTATAAAAAACCATCATATTTTTTGTTTTTTTAAGATTTTATCTGTACAAGGCAAAAAAAATGTGCTATAATCTATTGGGAACTGTTTGAAAAGGCATGAGGAGAACAAATGGAACAGAGAATGCATGTCATTGTCGGTCATTACGGCAGTGGTAAAACCGAATTTGCAATTAATTACGCACATGCGCTAAGGCAAGCCTTTGAGCGGGTGTATATTGTAGATTTAGACATTGTGAATCCCTACTTTCGCACCTTTGATGTGAAGAATGCGCTGGAGGAGGGCGGTATTTCTGTTATCGCTTCGCCTTATGCGTCCAGCAATGTGGATGTTCCGGCCTTGCCGGCAGAGGTGGCCCGCGTATTTTCCGACCGGGATGCCGCCGTGGTTTTTGACGTGGGCGGCGATGATGACGGGGCCATTGCCTTGGGGCGATACAGGCAGTTTTTTACCCGGGAAGCACCGGAGGTGCTCTTTGTTATCAATGCCTTCCGGCCTCTTTCGGCTACAGAAGAGCAGGTAACGGCCTTGCTGCGTGACATTGAGGGTGCCTCGCGGCTTTCGGTCACCGGCCTTGTTAACAGCTCGAATATTGCCGGAGAGACCACTCTGGAGCATATTGTAAAGGGACAGACCCTTACAGATGAAGTATCCCGAAAGACCGGCATTCCCTGTCGCTATGTGGCAGGCCTGGAGGAGATTTTAAAGGAGCTTCCTCCAACACTTTTAAAAAAGGGTTTTCCCATCAAGCGGTATTTGTCATTACCGTTCCGGTGATGATTTTAAGGCATCCGGCGATGCCTCACAATAAACAGGCGCACGCAAAAAGTGCGGCAGAAATGGAGAGAATTATGGCAAAGGTAGTCTTTTTTGAAGAATCGTGCAAGGGCTGTTATTTATGTGTAACTGCCTGTCCGAACAAGATTATCACAATCGCCGAGGACAGAATGAACGCCAAGGGCTTTCGACCTGTTGAGGTGAAGGAGCAGGAGCGTTGTATTGGTTGTGCTATGTGCGCCACCATTTGTCCTGATTGTGTCATTGAAGTGTTTAAATAAAATTGACAGCATTCATAAGAGTGTTTTGCAAGGAGTGTAAAAAATGGCTGAAAAGGTTTTGTTAAAGGGTAACGAGGCAATTGCAGAAACCGCAATTTTAGCAGGCTGCCGCTATTTCTTCGGTTATCCCATCACACCGCAGACAGAAATTTCTGCCTATATGGCCAAGCGTATGCCAAAAATCGGCGGTGTCTTTCTACAGGCTGAAAGTGAGGTTTCTGCTGCAAACATGGTATATGGCGCGGCTGCAGCAGGTGCCAGAGTTATGACATCCTCCTCCAGTCCGGGCATCAGCTTAAAGGCAGAGGCAATTTCTTATATTGCCGGTGCAGATTTGCCGGCTGTTATCGTGAATATTATGCGTGCCGGCCCGGGCTTGGGCGGTATTCAGGCTGCGCAGGGAGACTATCATCAGGCCACTAAGGGTCTGGGTCATGGTGATTATAAAATGATTGTGCTGGCCCCCAGCTCCGTACAGGAGATTATTGACCTGACTGCAGAAGCCTTTGATCTTTCCGACTATTACAGAATGCCGGTTATGCTTGTTGGTGACGGCATGCTGGGTCAGATGATGGAGCCGGTTACCTTTGAGCTGCCTAAGGGCAGGGAGTTGCCGGAGAAAACATGGGCCACGACAGGTACGCAGATGAAACGTGAGCACAATGTAATCAATTCGCTCTATATAAAGCCCAACGATTTGGAACAAATCGTCTTAGAGCGCAACCAGAAATATAAACAGATTGAAGAAACAGAAACAAAATATGAAGCCTACCGCATGGAGGATGCCGACTATATGATTACGGCCTATGGCTCCACGGCGCGTATTGCTAAAAACGCCATTGACGAGCTGCGTGAGCAGGGTATTAAGGTCGGTCTCATCCGCCCGATTACCTTATGGCCGTTCCCGCAAGAAGCTTACCGGCAATATGTAGGCCACGTGAAAGCAATTTTATGCGTGGAAATGAGTCTGGGTCAGATGGTTGACGATGTAAAGCTGGCTGTCGAATCCAAAATACCGGTAGATTTTTACGGTCGCTGCGGCGGTAACATTCCGTATCCGGATGAAATTATTGCCAAGATGAAAGAAATGACTGGAGGTGTCGCATAATGAAACAGGTATTTAAAAAGCCCCATGCACTGTGTGACGTGCCTCTGCATTATTGTCCCGGCTGCACGCATGGCATTGTACATCGTCTGGTGGCAGAGGTGCTTGATGAGCTGGGCATTGAGGGAAAAACCATTGGTGTTGCACCGGTTGGATGCTCTGTTTTTGCTTATGACTATTTTAACTGCGACATGGTCGAGGCCGCCCATGGTCGTGCACCGGCTGTGGCAACGGGCATTAAGCGTACCAATGCGGATAATGTGGTCTTTACCTATCAAGGCGATGGTGACCTCGCTGCCATCGGCACGGCAGAAACAGTACATGCTGCTGCAAGGGGAGAGAACATCACAATCATCTTTATCAACAACGCCATTTACGGCATGACGGGCGGACAGATGGCTCCCACCACCTTGCCCGGTCAGGTCACCCAGACCTCGCCCTACGGCAGAAATACAGAGACACAGGGTCATCCCCTGCGCATCAGCGAAATGCTTTCCACCTTGGACGGACCGGCTTATATTGAGCGTGTGTCCATGGACTGCGTAAAGCATATCAACCAGGCTAAACGTGCCATTAAAAAGGCCTTTACCTGTCAGATTGAAAAGAAGGGCTTTTCACTCGTTGAAGTGCTTTCCACCTGTCCGACGAACTGGGGACTCTCTCCGGAGGAGGCCATGAGCTGGCTCCGTGAGAACATGCTGCCGTACTATCCCTTGGGTGTTTACTGCGATAAGATGTAGTGTTCATCCGGCACAGATAGCGAAATATAAAACTCTTAGGGCTGTTGCCGAAACGGACGCATCCATCTGCCTCCTGATTGGCGGCAGCTCTTTTTACAGAGGATACCTTATGATTGTTACAAAAATTGAGCCGCAAAAGCGGCATAAAAACAGAAGCTCTGTGTATTTAGACGGTAGCTTTGCCTTTGGTATTTCCAATTTTGACTTATACAAGTTCCGCATAACAGAAGGTGCCGAGCTCACCGAGGAGGCTTTAAGCCAGCTGCGGCAGGCTGCTCTTTGCCAGGATGCACGGCAATATGCCCTCCGTCTTTTGGATGCACGGGCTTATACAGAGAAGGCCATCATCAAAAAACTGACAGAGCGGGGCACAGACCCCATAGCCATCTCTGATACCATCTCTTTTTTAAAGGAATATCAGTATATTGATGATGCAGCCTATGCCAGTCGGTATATACAGGCGGCTGTGCGGAACGGTAAAAGCGGAAAGCGCAAGATTATTTACGATTTGATTGCCAAGGGTATTTCAAAGGAACTTGCCGAGCAGGCCGCAAGTGAGGTGTCGTTTGAAGAAGAGGAGAGCGTAATACCGATTTTAGAAAAAAAACTAAAGGGCGATTATTCTTTTCCAAGTAAAATGAAGGCAAAGCGATATCTGCTGTCGCGCGGATTCGCAGCTGAGGCTGTGGACCGGGCTCTAATGCAGTTGACAGCCGATGAGGAGGAATGGTTTGATGCTTAACGGTACACATATACTTTTAGGAGTCACCGGCTCCATTGCAGCTTACAAGGCAGCAGACTTAGTCAGCCGCTTTAAAAAGCTGGGGGCAGAGGTAAAGGTGATTATGACTCGCTCTGCCACAGAACTTATTGCACCGCTGACCTTTCAATCTCTGTCGCAGAATCCGGTCTACACGGATATGTTTGAAACACCGCATAGCTGGGAAACAGAGCATATATCGCTGGCTAAGTGGGCTGATGTTCTGCTTGTGGCTCCTGCAACAGCAAACATCCTTGCAAAGCTTGCCTGCGGCATTGCTGATGACATGCTTTCCACGGTAGCGCTGGCCACACGTGCACCGATTCTTGTGGCGCCGGCGATGAATACGGCTATGCTGGAGCATGCTGCTGTGCAGGAGAATATCAAAACCCTGCAAAGCCGTGGTGTTCTATTTATAGAGCCTGAAGAGGGCAGACTCGCCTGCGGAGATACCGGCCGCGGTAAGCTGGCGGCAGCGGAGGATATTACAGACGCGGTTTTATATACCGCCGCATGCCCAAAAGACCTTGCCGGCCTTTCTGTTTTGGTCACAGCCGGCGCAACAATGGAGCCACTTGACCCTGTTCGCTTTTTAACCAATCATTCCTCCGGACGCATGGGCATTGAAATTGCCCGCATGGCAAAGATGCGCGGTGCATCCGTCACGCTTGTCGCCGGAATGGTCAATGTACGAATTCCCACCGGTATGAATGTCATCAGGGTTGAAAGTGCGCGGGACATGCACATGGCATGCATGGAACATTTCCGGCAGGCCGATATAGTGATTAAGGCCGCCGCAGTTGCAGATTATCGGCCGACAGCCTATGCAGAAAACAAAATTAAAAAAGCAGGGGATATGAACATCAGTCTGGAACAGAATCCGGATATTTTGGCAGAAATGGGCGAAAAAAAGAAGGAGGGGCAGCTTTTAATCGGTTTCTGTATGGAAACGGAGCAGCTTGAGGAAAACGCCGAAATAAAGCTACAAAAGAAGAATCTGGATATGATTGTTGCCAATCATTTACTGGCAGAAAACGCAGGCTTTCAGGCGGACAATAACACCGTTACCATTCTGAGCCGCACCGGCACAAAAGAGGCGCTGCCAAACATGCCGAAATGGATGGTAGCCGGAGAAATACTGAATCGGGCGTTTCATATGAAACAGCTTGATAAGAAGAGGGATTGAGATGGAAATTGCGGCTGTTGTTGTGAATAAAACGGCCCGGGCGCTGGATAAGCTATTTCACTATAGGGTTCCGGATGCTTTGACGGGAACCCTTTCCGTGGGCATGCTTGTAGCTGTTCCCTTTGGCAAGGCAGATACCTTGACAGAGGCATATATCATGGATTTTCCAAAGAATACAGAGTATGAGGAATTAAAGGAAATTCATGCAGTCTTAGAAAAACGCCCGCTCTTTGACGAGCAGTTTTTAGAGCTGATACAGTTCATGAAGCAACGCTATTTTTCTACATGGCTTGCTGCCATTAAAACCGTTATTCCTTATGGCATGGGACTTTCGGCCAAAAAGGTAAATGACAAGGTGATAAAAGGTGCCAGCCTTGCCGTTCCGCAGGAGGAGGCCTTAGAAATTTTAGAGGCCATGCGTGACCGCGCGCCGACGCAAGCCAAAATTATTGAGCTTTTATTGCAAAACGACTTTGTGGCAAACAGCGACATACGTCTGCTCTTGGGATGCGCACAGGAATCCATCCGTTCTCTTACGGCCAAGGGCGTGCTGGCGCAGGTTGAGATTGAGGTGTTCCGCAATCCCATTGATTATAAAAGCATTAAAAGAACAAGGTCGCTAACGCCGACCCCGGAGCAGGAGAAGGCTATCAGGACTATAACTGAGGCGCTAGACCGTTTTTTTGTGTATTTACTTCATGGCGTGACCGGCAGCGGAAAAACAGAGGTCTTTCTGCAATGTATTGAAGCGGTTCTTGCGCAAAATAAAACAGCCATCGTGCTGGTGCCTGAAATATCGCTGACGCCCCAGATGATCAGCCGCTTTGCCGGGCGCTTTGGAGAACAAATCGCTGTTTTGCATTCCCGCCTTTCCTTAGGCGAGCGCAATGATGAATATAAAAGGATTAAAAACGGAGAAGCGCGCGTGGTCATCGGCGCCCGTTCTGCCGTCTTTGCTCCGCTTTCCAATCTAGGCTTAATTGTGATGGACGAGGAGCATGAATTGACTTATAAATCGCAAAATATTCCTTCCTATCATGCCAGAGAGGTTGCAGCAATCCGTGCAAAGCAAAACGGCATTCCGCTGCTTCTGGCTTCAGCCACACCCTCAGTTGAGACGTATTATAAGGCACAGACCGGGAAATATAAGCTGTTAACCCTGGCAAACAGAACCAACAGTGCTAAGATGCCGCCGGTGTTCATTGCAGACATGCGCCGCGAGCTAATTGAGGGGAATCGTTCCTTGTTTTCCGGCGTTTTAAAAGAGGAAATTGCAAAGAATTTAGCAGCGGGACAGCAGACAATTTTATTTTTGAACCGACGGGGCTTTTCCACCTTTGTTTCCTGCCGGAGCTGTGGCTACACGGCGAATTGCCCGCGGTGTAACATCGCGCTCACCTATCACAAGAACCGAAATTTTTTAACCTGCCATTATTGTGGCTATACAGCTCGCTCGCTTTCGGTTTGTCCCGATTGCGGCAGCACCTACATCAAGCACTTCGGCACGGGAACACAGCGGGTAGAGGAGGAAATCGGCGAGCTGTTTCCTGATGCCACTGTACTTAGAATGGATTTAGATACAGTCTCGGCAAAAAACTCTCATCAGCAGATATTAGACAGGTTTGAAAAGGAAAAAACAGATATCTTAATCGGTACTCAAATGGTCACTAAGGGGCTGGACTTTGAAAATGTGACGCTCGTTGGTGTGTTGGCTGCTGACATGAGTCTCCATATTGACGATTACAGAGCAAACGAACGCACCTTTGATTTAATCACGCAGGTTTGTGGACGTGCCGGACGCGGCAGACACAGTGGTAGAGCTGTGATTCAGACCTACAGCCCGGAAAATTCAGTGATTACACTGGCACAAAATCAGGATTATCCACAGTTTTATACAGAAGAAATAGCTCTTCGAAAAACGCTTGGATATCCGCCCTTTTGCACACTCATCTCCATTCTGTTTACCTCCGTCAATGATACAGCGGCAACGGCCTGCGCACAGAAAACTGCAGCTGCGCTCCGCAACGCCCTGCAAAGTGAGCCACAGGTTGAAATTCTGGGTCCCGCGCCCTGTGGGTTTTATAAAATGAATAACAAATTCCGAAAACGCATCTTGATTAAATGCCAATTAAATGATACAATAATGAAAACGCTTGCAGACAGCCAGACTGCTCATTATAAGGCTCGTGAAAACAGGTTTGTCAGCATGGCGATTGAGACGAATCCCATTTATTTAAGCTAAAAAAGCTGCAGAGGAAAGGAAAGAAACCATGGCACTGAGAAATGTATTAACCGTAGACGCCGAAAACGACAGTTTAAGAAAAAAATCCAGAGAAATTAAGGTGATTGACGATAAAATACGCACCCTGGCTGAGGATATGCTCGAAACCTTATATGCACAGAACGGCGTAGGCCTTGCAGCACCGCAGATAGGTGTTTTAAAACGCTTGATTATCGTAGACATCGGCGAAGGCCCGATTACACTTTTAAACCCTGTTATCGTCTATCAAAAAGGAGAGCAAGAGGAAATGGAGGGCTGCCTTTCGGTGCCCGGCGTTTGGGGGATTGTGAAGCGCCCCGAGAAGGTCATTGTCCGTGGCGAAACCTTAGAGGGTAAGGTAATAGAGGTAGAGGGCGAAGGCTTGCTTGCCATTGCACTTTGCCATGAAATTGATCACTTAAACGGCACTCTATATACCGATAAGGTCATCCGTTATGTGGACCCCAGCGAATTGAGTGAGGAGGGAAAGACAAATTGAAAATCGTCTTTATGGGAACGCCCGATTTTTCCGTTCCCTGTCTCCGGGCTCTGGTTGAGAAGGGATATGAGGTGGCATTGGTTGTCACACAGGCAGATAAGCCCAAGGGTAGAGGACATAAGCTGACACCACCGCCTGTAAAGAAATACGCCTTAACACAAGGGATTCCTGTATATCAGCCGGAGAAAATGAAAGATAACAGCACCTATGAATACTTAAAGTGCATAGGGGCAGACCTTTACATCGTTGTTGCCTATGGAAAAATTTTGCCGGAGGCTATTTTGCAGCTCCCTAAATATGGCTGCATCAATGTACATGCCTCGCTCTTACCAAAGCTCAGAGGGGCTGCTCCCATTCAGTGGAGCATTATCAACGGAGAAGCTGTCACCGGCGTTACCACAATGCAGATGGATGTGGGGCTGGATACGGGCGATATGTTACTGAAAAAGGAAATTCCGATAGAGGAGAGAGACACCGGCGAAACCTTGCACGATAAGCTCACTGTGCTTGGAAAAGAGGTTCTGCTGGAGACGCTGGAGGCTTTAGAGGAAGGTATGCTCAATCCGCAAAAGCAGGATGATAGCTTATCCAATTATGCACCCATGATTGATAAAACCGTTTCAAAAATCGATTTTTCTAAGGATTGCCTAAGCATATGCCGTTTGATTCGCGCTATGAATTCCTATCCATTCGCACATACATTTTACGAAGGAAAGCTTTTGAAAATCATTCAAGCAACGCCTGTTAAGGGGAACGACTTTACAGGTGAGAATGGAGAAATTCTGGCGGTCGACGCAGATGGGATTCTAATAAAATGTGACAACGGAGCTATTTGCGCGACAGAAATACAGATGGAAGGCAAACGAAAAATGCTCACCTCTGAATATGTAAAGGGAAATAGCTTTACAATCGGGACGATATTAGAATAAGATAGAAGAGCGAGGTCATTTTTATGAAAATTATTTCGTGGAATGTTAATGGTTTGCGCGCTTGTCTCACAAAAGGGTTTATGGATTTTTTCAACCAAGAGCAAGCAGATATTTTTTGTGTGCAGGAAACAAAGATGCAGGAGGGTCAAGCAGAAATTGCGCCGGAGGGCTACAAGCAATACTGGAACAGTGCTGACAAAAAAGGCTATTCCGGTACTGCTGTTTTTACAAAGCAGGAGCCCTTGTCCGTCCAATATGACATTGGTGTAGAAGAGCACAGCCATGAGGGCCGTGTCATCACGTTGGAATACGATACCTTTTATATGGTAAATTGCTATACGCCAAATGCGCAGCACGAGCTGGCGCGTCTTTCCTACAGAATGTCCTGGGAGGATGCCATGCGGGAATATCTAACCATGCTTTCTGCAAAAAAACCGGTGATTTTGTGCGGAGATTTAAATGTAGCACATCAGGAGATTGATTTAAAAAATCCTAAAGCAAATCGTCAAAATCCAGGTTTTTCTGATGAAGAACGTGGTAAGATGACAGAGCTTTTATCAGCCGGCTTTGTTGATAGCTATCGCTACTTATATCCTGATAAAACAGATGCCTACACCTGGTGGTCATACCGCTTCCGCGCGCGTGAAAAGAACATCGGGTGGCGGATTGATTATTTTATTACATCTAAGGTTATAGCCGATACAATAAAAGATTCCATTATTTATGCCGATGTGTTGGGCAGTGATCATTGCCCTGTTGGACTTATTCTTTAATTTCACACCAGCATATATTATTTTAGCCAGTCCTGTCATTTATGGACTGGCTTTTTTTATAAAATGCAAGATTTTTGTTTATGATGGCAGCCCCTTTCGGCTTATTACAGACAGTCGTTTTGCAGAATATCCTCATAGGTTTCTCTCTTCACAATGACGCGGCTTTTGCCGCCGGAGACCATGACGACAGCCGGACGAGGAATGCAATTATACCGGCTCGACATCGAATAATTATAAGCACCGGTGGCAAGTACGGCTAACGTATCGCCGCGCCTTGCAGACTGCAGGGGTACATGCTCACCCAGAAGGTCTCCGGATTCGCAGCATTTACCCGCGATGGTGTAGACCTCTGTTTTTGCATCCTGACAGCGGTTAGCAATAAGAAAATCATACTTTGCCTGATATAGAATGTACCGGGGATTGTCACTCATGCCGCCGTCTACGGAGAGGTAACTGCGGATACCGGGAATTTCCTTTACATTGCCCACCGTATAGAGTGTAAGACCTGCGGAGGCCACAATGGAGCGTCCGGGCTCCATTAAAATATAAGGAAGGGGTAGTCCTCGGCGTTCTGCGGTGGATTTTACCACCATGCTCACAGCCTCCATGTACCGGTCGTACGGAATCGGGTCGTCCTCATCTGTGTACCGGATACCAAAGCCGCCGCCCAGATTCAGCTGTGTAAGGGTTAAACTGAGTGTATCCTTCACATCTCCCATAAAGTCTACCATTACCTCGGCAGCCTTGCAGAAAGGCTCTAAATCAAAGATTTGTGAACCGATATGGCAATGTATACCCACCACCTTAACATGGGGGAGTGAAACGGCCTCCCTTATAATTTCCATAGCCTCGCCGGTTTCTAAAGCGACGCCAAACTTAGAATCGATCTGACCGGTCATGATAAAATCATGGGTATGTGCATCTATGCCCGGCTTAATGCGGAATAAAATATCTGCCTTTTGATTGGCCTTGCCCCAAAGGTCGTTAATAAGGATAAGCTCGTCACGGTTATCCACGACAATCTGACCGACTCTGAGCTTTAGCGCCAGCTCAAGTTCCTCCGGTGTTTTGTTGTTGCCGTGGAAATACACGCGCTCCATAGGAAAACCGGCTTTATGTGCTGTGTAAAGCTCGCCGCCGGATACCACGTCAAGCCCCATTCCTTCGTCCTCTGCTATCTTGCAGAGCGCCTTGGTGCACAGGGCCTTGCTGGCGTATAAAATCAACCCGTTGCCATCATAAAAACGGGCCACGGATTCAGTGTACATGCGGCAATGACGACGGATGGCATCCTCGTCTAAAACGTAAAGGGGTGTGCCGTACTCTGCGGCAAGCTCCAGCGTGTCAATTCCGCCGATGGTTAAGTGATTCTTTTCATTTGCCCCCAGGCAATCAGATAAAAACATTATGTTCCTCCAGTGTTTGTCTAATGAGTGTTTATAAAGCTGCAAAAATGTCGGCTTCCTCCGCCTCTGTTAATGCCCAGAGATTCTGGCTCACGTTTTTGGCTTTAATAGCCTTTGATGCAAACTCTGCTGCTTCATCGAACGATAAGGAGCAGGGCTGTGCTGTGAGGCCCTTGACCATGTCGCAAAGTGCTTCGGCGTTTTCTTTTCCTGTAGCGTCAAGCACCTTTTGGAGGGCATCCGGAACATGCTTTTCACAAAGCCGTATAAAGCCCGGGAGCAGGAGCGCATTGGCTCTGCCGTGGGGCACATCCTTGTAGTAGGTCAGCATATAGCCCATGGAATGCACAATGACCGTACCGGTGTGGCTGATGGCCATGCCGGCAAGGCTTGATGCCAAAAGCAGCATTTCATAATCCGGCTTGCCGGCAATCACGCCGGGAATGACAGAGGACAGGCGGCGCAGGGCAGCCTCTGCATACACCTCAGAGACCTTCGTGCTGCGCTTGCACAGAATGCTTTCAATGGCGTGGCTCAGTGCGTCTGCCACGGTATCAAGCAATGTTTCGCGGGTCATGGATTTTAAATACTCCGGGTCTAAAAAAGCAAGGCGGGAGAAGTTTGCCGGATGGGCAAAGCTTTGCTTGTTCTTTATTTCGTGTACCGTTAGAATGGAATAGGGGGTTACCTCGCTACCGGTTCCGGCCGTGAGCGGCACGCAAATGAGAGGAAGCGGTTGGGTTTTAAAATCTGCTTTAAAAATATCCATGGGAGCGATTTCGTTGGTTGCAAAGACAGCAATGGCCTTGGCAGCATCCATCGGTGAACCGCCGCCGATGGCGATGACAAAATCCGCACCGCATTTCTTGGCGAGTTGACCGCCTTTTACGCAGGTTTCCAGTGTGGGATTGGCCTCCACCTCATTAAAAATCTCCCAGCTGATTCCTCCTTTACGGAGCGCCTCTTTCATGTCGGCCAGTGCGCCGCTTTTTTCGGCGCTGGATTTGCCCGTTACCAGCAGGGCCTTTGCACCAAAGCCAGAAAGCTCTTTTGCATATTCCTTCACGCATCCGCGGCCTATTACCAATCGGGTAGGTATATACATATGTTCTGTCATTGTTTCACTCCTTGCTCCAGCTTGATATCGCGATGGGAAACGACAGTGTAATAATTCTTCTCCCTTAAAAAGCTACCAAGCTCCTCGGCCAGCGCCACGGAGCGGTGCTTACCTCCGGTGCAGCCGATGCTGATGACCAGCTGCATCTTCCCTTCTTCCACATATTGAGGCAATAAAAACTCGATCATATCATGCAATTTATCAACAAAGGTTTGGGTTTCTCTGTTTTTAAACACAAAATCTCGAACAGGGGCATCAAGCCCTGTTAATTCCTTTAAATCCGGCTCATAAAAGGGGTTGGGGAGAAAACGCACATCAAACATAAGATCGCTGTCTAACGGAATGCCGCGCTTAAAGCCGAAGGACACCACGCTGACATTGATGCTTTCATATTTCTTGCGCGATTCAAATAAAGCAAGAATTTTCTCACGCAGCTGTTTGGTGAGAAGGCCGCTGGTGTCGATGATGTAATCGGAACGGGTGCGGATTTCCGAGAGTAAACGACGCTCCATAGCAATGCCGTCAATGAGCAGGCCGCCCTTGGCATGGGGATGCTTGCGACGCGTTTCCTTGTAGCGCTTGATGATGGTCTCGTCGCTGGCCTCTAAAAACAAAACCTCGCACTTGTTACCGCTTTTTCGGAATTCTTCGATTTCATCAGCCAGGCGCATAATTCTGTCACCACTTCTGGCATCGACCACAAAAGCGATTTTCTCCATCATAATATTTGAATTTTGACACAGGGTGACAAAATTGGTGACCAGGGTTGGTGGCATATTGTCAATGCAATAATAGCCAATGTCCTCCAAAATGTGCACCACCGTGCTTTTGCCGGCGCCGGACATGCCGGTAACAATGATAAACTGCATAATGTCTCCTTTATTCTACTGTGACGGATTTAGCCAGATTTCTGGGCTTATCAATATCGCAGCCCTTCAGGCTTGCTACATAGTAGGCAAACAGCTGCAAAAGCGTAACTGCCGGAGAGGATGTAAAGAGCGGATCGGTTTTTGGAATGTATAACA
The DNA here is from genome assembly GCA_015068615.1 of Oscillospiraceae bacterium. Classification (GTDB taxonomy): domain Bacteria; phylum Bacillota; class Clostridia; order UBA1381; family UBA9506; genus UMGS755. The sequence continues at coordinate 17,939 of SVKE01000013.1, forward strand.
CACCGTCTGCACATTCTTCTATCAGCTCGCAGCCCTCCGTAGCAATGGCCAGTACAACTGCACCGCGAGCCTTTACCTCACGGATGTTGCTGACGATTTTTTCAAAGAGCTTCTCCTGCGTGGCAACAGCAATGACCAGCGTTCCCTCTTCAATCAGGGAAATGGTTCCGTGCTTTAATTCACCGGCACCATAGGCCTCGGAGTGGATATATGAAATTTCCTTTAGCTTTAGTGAGCCCTCAAGAGACAGGGCATAGTCAAGACCGCGACCGATGAAAAAGACAGATTTTGCATTGAAGTAGCGAGATGCATAATACTGGATTTTATCCTTCTGCTCAATCATGGCAGAAATTAAATCCGGCAGACGCAAAAGCTCCTCTGCGTAATATTTTTCCTCTTCTGCTGAAAGCTCGCCCATGGCCTTTTTCAGGCTGAGTGCCAGGAGGTAAACAGCCGTCAGCTGTGTGCTGTAGGCCTTGGTGGTGGCAACGGCAATTTCCGGGCCGGCGAGGGTATAGAGCACCTCATCGGATTCGCGGGCAATGGAGCTGCCCACAACGTTTACAATGCCGAAAATTTTAGCGCCTTGTTTTTTAGCCTCGCGCAAGGCGGCAATGGTATCTGCTGTTTCGCCGGACTGACTGATGACTACAACGAGCGTGTCCTCAGTGATTATAGGGTTTCTATAGCGATACTCAGAGGCAATATCCACCTCAACAGGAATACGTGTTAAAGCCTCAATAACGTATTTTCCCACAATGCCGACATGGTATGCAGAGCCGCAGGCCACAATGCTAATGCGGCCGGGCACCTTATCCAGCTTTAAAAGTCCATCGCGAAGAACAGGACCGATGGTGTTTAAAACAGATTGAGGCTCTTCCATAATCTCTTTAAACATAAAGTGCTCGTAGCCGCCCTTTTCTGCAGCGGCAATGTCCCAATCCACCGAAAAGACCTCTTTGGAAATTTCATCTAAATCTGTGTTGTAGAGAGTTACGCCGTTGGGGGTGAGCAGAGCGATCTCGTTATCCTCAATGAGATATACGCTGCGGGTGTACTTCAAAATGGCCGGAATGTCAGAGGCAATAAAGTTTTCTGCTTCTCCCAGACCGATAATCAGCGGGCTGTCCTTCCTAACGGCAATCATCTGGTCGGGATGGTCACTGGAAATCAGGCCCAGAGCATAAGAGCCCTCCAGCTTATTAATGATTTTCACAACGGTCTCCAAAAGATTTCCGTTATAATAGTAATCGGCCAGATGGGCAATAACCTCTGTGTCGGTTTCTGATACAAAGGTATAGCCCTTGGCGGTGAGAAACTCCTTGATTTTCATATAGTTTTCGATGATGCCGTTATGTACCACGGCAATTTTCCCGGATTCGCTGGTGTGGGGGTGTGAATTGATGTCCGAGGGCTCGCCGTGGGTGGCCCAACGGGTGTGGCCGATGCCGATGGTGCCGGGGATTTTATGACCGCCATCTATCATATCGCTTAAATTTTTCAGACGTCCCTTGGTTTTTTTAACAGTAATGGCGCCTTCATTCAAAACGGCAACGCCGGCCGAGTCATATCCACGGTATTCCAGCTTCTTTAAGCCGTCTAAAAGAATGGGAGCTGCCTGACGAGCTCCAATATATCCTACAATTCCGCACATAAATAATCGTCTCCTTTTAAAAGTTTATAGTGTAAGATTTGAGAATAAGCATTTAACCTAAACGTGCTTCAATCAGCTTTGCCAAATATTTGGCCTTTTGTGTAATGATAGAAAGCTCCGGTCCCTCCAGCATCACACGGACACAAGGCTCTGTGCCCGAAGGACGTATGAGCACTCTGCCGCTTTCTGCAAGCTCCGCTTCCAGCTGCTTAATTTCGTTTTGGATCACTTCGTCCTTGGCCAGGGCTTCCTTTTTAGCATTTTGCACCTTGGCATTGACAATAACCTGAGGCAGGGTTTGGAACACCTCTGCAAGCTCGGACAGCTTCTTGCCGGATTTCTTTAAAATGGCCAGCAGCTGCAGGGCTGAGAGCAGACCGTCACCGGTGGTGTTGTTTTCAAGAAAAATAATGTGACCGGATTGCTCACCGCCTAGAATATAGCCGCTCTTTAGCATTTCCTCCAGCACATAGCGGTCACCCACGCGGGTCTGCACGATACGGATGCCCTTTTCCTTTGCTGCAAGCACCAGACCGAGGTTGGTCATCACGGTGGTCACCAGAGTGTCTTTTACCAGTAACCCCTTTTCTTTTAGGAAATCGGCACAGATAAACATAATCTTATCGCCGTCAATCAGATTTCCCTTTTCATCAACGGCCAGCACCCTGTCGGCATCGCCGTCAAAGGTGAGTCCTAAATCCACATCAATATTTTTCACATATTGCTGAAATTCCTTTGTGTGCGTCGAGCCGCAGTTTGCATTGATGTTGATGCCGTTGGGATGGTTATGTACTACAAAGGCCTCGGCACCCAGTTCCACAATGACCTTAACCGTGCTTTTGTAGCTGGCACCATTGGCACAGTCTACGGCAATGCGCATGCCGGATAAATCGCAATCAATGGTGCTTTTTGCAAATTCAATGTAATCGCTAAGAGCTGTGTCGCAGTGCTCCAGACTTCCCACAGCATCACCGGTGGGAGTGTCAATGGTTTCGCTGCCGTCTAAAATAATGGCCTCAATACGTTCCTCAATAGCGTCACTTAACTTGTATCCATTTGCATTAAAAATCTTAATGCCGTTGTATTCTGCCGAGTTGTGTGAGGCAGAAATGACAATGCCTGCATCGGCTTCATATTTCCGGGTGAGGTATGCAACAGCCGGTGTGGGAATTACGCCCAAAGAAACAACGCCGGCGCCTACAGAGCACAGACCCGCGGTCAGAGCTGCCTCCAGCATATCGCCGGAGAGGCGAGAATCCTTGCCGATTAAAATTTTGGGCTTGTGATGGGTTTCCTTTGTCAACACATATGCCGCAGCCTTGCCAATCTGCATGGCAAGCTCACAGGTGAGTTCAGCGTTTGCAATGCCGCGGACACCATCAGTACCGAATAAACGTCCCAATCCAATGACCTCCTAATTTATTATTATAAATAAAATCTCCTTATTCTACTATTTTATCATATTTTTTCGAAAAAGTAAAAGGTTTTCAAAAAAAATGTTCATAATAAATTATACTAAAGCAAAAAATAGAAAAAAATAACTGCATTTACCTACAAAAAGTAGGTATGCAGGAAACTTTGGAGGTAAATATGATTGTCGCGGTTGAAGAGGGACTTAAAGAAGTAAAAGAGGGTTTGCGTTCAGCAGGACATCAGGTGGTTCCGCTCTATGGCTACACCGGCGCAGTGGATGCTGCGGTGTTTTGTGACGCACCCCTTATCAGGATTCAGCCTGAGTCACAGAATTTTTCTGACAAAAATCGAGGAATTTTCATGCTTTCTGCTCGGGGACTTTCTGTAGGAGAGGTGCTCAGTCGTCTGGAGCAAAAAAGCATAGATGGAATAGGTTTGTTTTAAATGCCATAAACAATAAGAACATTTTTCCAAAATTTATTAATTTTTTTTATTGAAGTTTTATAAGAAGTGATGTATAATAATGAGTTAGAGAAGTGTAATGCGGTGTATCTTTTTTTGCGCCGTAGAATTTATAGATGGAGAGATTTACAATGAACCGATTTGTATATCTGGATAACAGTGCAACAACGCCGGTGAAGCCGGAGGTTTTGGATGCAATGCTGCCGTTTTTGCGGGAGGATTATGGCAATCCTTCTTCTATTTATAAAAAGGCTGCATCTGCAGAAGCTGCTGTAGCGGAGGCCCGTTCTCAGGTGGCAGCGGCTCTGGGCGCAAAGCCCGGCGAAATTTTCTTCACCTCGGGTGGCTCGGAGGCAGATAACTGGGCAATTAAGGGTGCAGCCTTAGCCGCCGGTAAAAAGGGTAAGCATATTATTTCTACGCAAATTGAGCATCATGCCGTTTTGCACACGCTGCAGTTTTTGGAAAAGCAGGGCTACCGTGTGACCTATCTGCCGGTTGACGCCGAGGGAAAAATCCGTCTTGAGGAGCTTCGTGCGGCCATTTGTGAAGACACAATTTTAATCACGGTCATGATGGCGAATAACGAGATAGGCACGGTGCAGCCGATCGATGAAATCGGCAAGCTTGCCCGAGAAAAGAAAATCCTCTTTCATACCGATGCGGTGCAAGCCATCGGCTCTCTGGAGATTGATGTGGAGGAGTTGGGAGTGGATTTGCTCTCCCTGTCGGCGCATAAATTCGGTGGCCCCAAGGGTGTCGGCGCTTTGTATGTGAGAAGCGGCGTGCGGATCGAAACGCTGATTCATGGCGGGGGGCAGGAAAGAGGACGCCGCGCCGGTACCGAAAACGTTGCCGGTGTTGCGGGATTGGGAAAGGCTATTGCGCTGGCGACAGAACATCTGGCTGAAAAGACAGCGCGCATAAGAGGTTTGCGAGATGCCTTGATTGAAGGCATTAGCGCAACCATTCCGGATGCCAGGCTGAACGGCCATAGAGAGGATCGTCTGCCCGGCAATGTGAATTTCTGCTTTCGGTATATTGAGGGCGAGGCCCTTCTTTTGAGGCTGGATGCAAAGGGCATTGCCGCTTCCTCCGGTTCTGCCTGCACAAGCGGGTCTTTGGATCCCTCCCATGTGCTGCTGGCCTTGGGACTGCCTCATGAGATTGCTCATGGCTCCCTGAGACTTTCCATTGGTGAGCAGAACACACAAGAGGATATTGACTATGTATTAGAAGTATTGCCCGGCATTGTTGAAACGCTGCGCATGATGTCGCCCTTATATCCGGGTAATTAGAAAGGAGCTTTGTTATGTATAGTGAAAAGGTTATGGATCATTTTGAAAACCCCAGAAATGTGGGGGAGATACCTGATGCAAATGCCATTGGTCAGGTGGGTAATGCCAAATGCGGCGATATTATGAAGATGTATATGAAGATAGAGAACGACGTGATTGTGGACTGTAGGTTTAAAACCTTTGGCTGTGGTGCTGCCATTGCCACCAGCTCCATGGCGACAGAGATGGTGAAGGGTAAAACCATAGAAGAGGCTAAAAAGCTGACAAATAAAGCAGTTATGGAGGCTTTAGATGGTCTGCCGCCGGCAAAGGTGCATTGCTCTGTGCTGGCTGAGGAGGCCATTGAAGCAGCTATTGCAGACTACTATGAGCGTCGGGGAGAGACCTATGAAAAAAAGAAAACCTGTGACGGTTGCTGCGGAAACTGCTCCGGTCATTAAACAGCGTTCTTCAAAGACAAAAAGTCTGGTTCTCAGCGCCGCAATTGCAGCCATTTATGCGGTTTTAACGCTCCTTTTAGCACCGATATCTTATGGACCGGTACAGCTTCGTGTCGCAGAGGTAATGACGGTACTTCCTATATTTACCTCTTGTGCCGTGCCGGGTCTTACTGTTGGTTGTATCGTAGCAAACCTTTTTGGCGGCTTTGGCTTGTATGATATTATCTTTGGTTCCCTCGCCACGCTTTTGGGTGGATTGGGTACCCGTGCCTTGAGAAAAAAGCCTATCATTGCCGTTTGGCCTCCGGTGCTTTCTAATGCTGTGATAGTCGGCAGCATGCTGTATTTTGTGGTGCCGGATTCGCCGGCGCTTTTATGGAATATCATTTCCGTTGGCCTTTCTCAAATGCTGATTTGTGTGGGCCTGGGGATTCCGTTTATCTGGCTTTTAAAGAAGTACCCAAGGCTGTTTCTTCAGTAAGCAGCAATTGCAGAGCCTCCGGAGAAATAGGTGTGAGATGTTCAAACTCTTTGCATAAAATAGCCACAAGAGCCTTTGTCTCTTCGTCTTGCTCATCACTCACCAGAAAAATTTCCTCCTGCCGCCTTGCTGTGGAACGAACCAGACCTTCCAGACAATCGGGCGTTGTGCCAAGGGCATTTAATACATAAAAGAAACGCTTCTCGGTTTTTGCTGCCGACAGGTGGCGAAGCAAAAATTGCAGAAAGCTCTCAGCCAGCTGTAGTACGGCGTAAACCAGCAAAAAAATTATGAGAGAATCCTTTATAATTGATACGACCATGATAATCACCTCATGCTACATTGTATGAGGAGAAAATAAATTTGTGACAAAACAAATAGGAGGATGCAAATGAAAACCAAAGCTACATCAAGTATCAAATCCATTACCATTGCAGGCCTTTTGACGGCTCTTGCCATTGTTGTGCCGCTGTTTATGCCGAAATTGCCTGTACCACAGCCGTTTTCGGTGACGCCGGCCTCACATCTGGCCGTGATTTTAGCCATGTTTGTCAGTCCGTTTACGGTTATCTGTACCGTGATTGGCAGCACCATTGCGTTTTTTGCAGTGTTAGGGCCGGTTGTTGCTATGCGTGCTTTTTCGCATATCATCTTTGCGCTTGTGGGTTGCTATCTTATTAAGAAGCGCTACAATCTTGTTCTTATCATTGTTGTTACAGCCCTTCTGCACGCCTTGGGAGAGGTTGCTGTGGTCTTTGTTTTCTCGCTGTTTGGCATGGCCGATGCGGCTGTATATTTTCTGTGGGGTGTTACCGGTGGCATCACCGTGCTGCATCACTGCTTCGATTTTGTCATTGCTCTTGTGGTCTATAAGGCCTTGCGGATGGCACCGGGGCTTGTGGAGCTTGCACCGGTTAATCTCAAACATTTTAAAGCGTAAATACATACAAAAAACAGGCCGCAGCAAATGCTGCGGCCTGTTTTTATGTGTCAGGGATTCCTTTTATATCTCAGTCAGATTCACCATTTCAAGGCTTGTTTTGTCGTGTGTGCAGGTTAAGCTGGCTAAGAAGGCCTTGGCTGTGTCCAGACTGGTTAAGCAGGGTACTGATAGCTCAACAGTCTTTCTTCTGATCTTAAATCCGTCACGGTCAGGACGCCGACCCTTTGTGGCTGTGTTAATCACCATGTTAAAGAAGCCTTTTTCCAAAAGATCCATAATGTCTGGGCTGCCCTCGCCGATTTTTGCAACAGTTTGGGCTGTGACGCCGTGCTGATTTAAAAATCCTGAGGTGCCGGCCGTGGAATAAATGGTGTAGCCCAGCTTGCTGAAGCCTTTGGCAATTTCCAGCATTTCCGGCTTGTCATGATCGCGAACGGTGATTAAGACATTACCGCTTTTGCTCATTTTAAATCCGGCGCCAAGCAGACCCTTATAAAGCGCTTCGGAAAAGTCTGTGCTGATGCCCAAAACCTCACCGGTGGATTTCATTTCGGGGCCTAAGGAGGTATCTACATCGTGCAGCTTTTCAAAAGAGAACACGGGCACCTTAACGGCGATGTAATCACCCTCGGGATGCAACCCTGTGCCGCAACCCATGTCCTTTAGCTTTTCGCCCAGCACGCAGCGCGTGGCAAGATCCACCATCGGCACGTTCGTTACCTTGCTGATGTAAGGCACCGTTCGGGAGGAACGAGGATTGACCTCAATGACATAGATTTGATTTTCATACAGCACAAATTGGATGTTTACCAGGCCTACCACATGCAATGCCTTTGCAAGCCGCTTGGTGTAATCCACTAAAATATCCTTATATTTTTCGGCAAGACTTTGTGCCGGATAGACGGAGATAGAGTCGCCGGAATGCACACCGGCACGCTCTAAATGCTCCATGATGCCGGGAATTAAAATATCCTCGCCGTCACAGATGGCATCTACCTCAATTTCTTTACCCATCATATATTTATCAATTAAAATGGGATGCTCCTGCTTAATCAGGGTGATGATGTCCATAAACTCTTTTACATCCTGATCGTTATAGGCAATTTCCATGCCCTGACCACCCAACACATAAGAAGGACGAACCAGCACAGGATAGCCCAGATCATTTGCGGCCTCCAAGGCCTCCTGATGCGTGAATACCGTGTGACCGGCAGGACGCAAAATGCCGCATTCCTCCAGGATTTCATCAAATTTTTCTCTATCCTCTGCGGCGTCCACGTCCTCTGCACGGGTGCCCAAAATCTTCACACCCATATCCTTTAAGGCCTGTGTCAGCTTAATGGCAGTCTGACCGCCAAACTGTACCAAAACACCATCGGGCTTTTCTATCTCTAAAATATTACCCACATCCTCAGCCGTCAGCGGCTCAAAGTAAAGCTTGTCCGCTGTATCAAAGTCTGTGGAAACTGTTTCGGGATTGTTATTAATGATAATGGTTTCGTAGCCGGCCTCACGGAGCGCCCAGACAGAATGCACAGAGCAGTAATCAAATTCAATGCCCTGACCGATTCGGATGGGGCCGGAGCCGATGACCACAATCTTTTTCTTATGCGTGGAAAAGGTTTCTGTGTATTCGTCATAGGTAGAGTAGTAATAGGGCGTCATAGCTTCGTATTCGGCTGCACAGGTATCCACCATTTTATAGGAAGGATAGATGTGGTGCAGCTCACGCATGGCACGAACGCCGATTTCCGAAACGCCGGAGCAGGTAGCAATCAGCTTATCCGGGAAGCCAATACGTTTCGCTTCTTTTAAGAGCTCTTCCGTCAGCTCTTCGTCACGCAGGCGATTTTCCATATCCACCAGATTTTTGAGCTTTTTTAAGAAGAACAGGTCAATCATGGTGAGCTCATGCACTCGCTCCATGTCAATATCGCGTCGGAAGGCTTCGCAAATCAGGAAGAAACGCTCGTCATCAATGGTGGAAAGGCGTTTTTCAATATCCTTTTTAGAGAGGTTTTTAAACTTCTTCAGCTCAAAGGACATCACATTAAGTTCTAGGCAACGCACGGCCTTCATCAAGGCGCCTTCAATGTTATCGGAGATGGCCATTACCTCGCCGGTGGCCTTCATCTGTGTGCCTAATGTA
>SVKE01000014.1 GCA_015068615.1 Oscillospiraceae bacterium
CTGTCGGTGTGTGCATCGAATGTTTTTATATCCGTTAGCGAAAGCTAGTCATTGGGAAACTGAGAAGGCAGGATATAAAAATGCGGACTTTGGTCTATATGGTGCGAGTCACAAGACCTGCTTTGATGTTATCTCGCACGTGCTCATTTGCATAGAGATAGCGTTTTCAGATCGAGATGCCGAAATATATTCCGGGCTTTGTTCCACATTCTCGTCTGAATTGTGATTCATCACAGAAAAACTCAGCTGTGGTAATTTTTTGAAAGAAAATTTGCCGCAGTTTTTTTATTGCCTGCGGCAGAACCGCGGAGGTGAAAAAACAACAGAAACAACTTATTTCAAAACTGAGTTTTTTGAAGAAAGGATTGAATCAAATTGAAAAAAGGATTTAAAAAATTTTCAGCTATTGTATTAGTATTCACAATGCTTATGTCACTTCTGCCCATGGGGGTTATGGCAGATGACAGCATTACCGTTTATGCCAGCGTGGTAAGAAACGGTGAATTTACAACCGGAAAAAATAACGAGACCATGGCTTATGTGCCTGTTACATTGGATAGTCAATCACCAACGATTGATGACGCATTTACCGCCCTACACGATACTTATTACATAGACGGAGCAAATGGCTATAGAACAACTCAGATGGATTGGGGCACCTCTATAACGAGATTTTGGGGCGTTGAATCAGATTATGTCAGCTATTATAATAACAACAACTATGCGATGGGCCTGACAGATCCCGTTGAGGATGGAGCACATCTTGTTTTCTGGTTTTATCAGGATACCTCCGGCTGGTCTGACGCATACACATTTTTCGATAAGACTACTGCCTCGGTTGCCAGTGGTGATGTTTTGAATTTGACTTTGATGCAGGAAGGGAATTCTCCGCTTTCCGGTGCTATCATTACTGTAGATGGCGTAGAGGTTTCAGATAAGATAACCGATGCCGAGGGTAAGGTTTTGCTAACATTTGTAGAAGGCGGCACATATACTGTTTCCGCCAAGTCCGCAAATTCTTATATTGTGCCTCCTGTTTGCATTGTTACTGTAACGGAAGAAGGAAAAGCAGATGCGGAGTATGTGGCAGAAGACAAAGAAGCACTCTCTGTCATTTACACCAGCGGACAAAATCTCAAGCTTCCAAAAACCGGCAAGAGCGGAAAAACCAGAATTGAATGGAGCTCTAATAGTGCGTGTGTAGATACCAATACCGGTGTAGTGACTATTCCCGATGAGGATACGACAGTCACCTTGACAGCCACAATCTGGTGCAACGACGTATCAGATGCTGAAACGTTTCCAATCAATATTCTTGGGCGCCTCAGTACAGCAAAAGCAGCCATAGAAGCAGATGCTCTTAAGCCGATAGAATATACCAATGCCACAGAATGGGGATTTGGTTATGACTCTGCCACAGATGACACCAATATACTGACACTGGCGCGCGAAGTCATCAATGACGACAATATTACTGTGGCATTTGCCGAAAATTTTACTGCTACAGACAACATGATTGCCGCTGACGGCACTATCAGTTATCCCACAGACGAGGCAAAGGAAATTATCCTGCCTCTCACATTGACTTTCAATGGACAAAGCGAGCAGATAGATGTGAGTGCCGTTATTCCAAAGCACGCACAGACAAAAGCAGAAGCTATAGATGCTATGAAAGCAGCTATGGTTACATATATGAACGATCCAAAAGTGCTAAATGGCAACACTTCTTTAAATGACGTGAAGACCACACTTTTACTGCCGGGCGGCAAGACCTCCGGACTGTATATCACATGGACATCAAACAACGAAAGCGTAATTAAAGTCACCGGAAATCCCAGCAGTTCTTCCTCTCACCCCTCCGGCGGTAAGTATGAGGTTAAGATTAATCGTCCAAATGTCGGAGAGGCGGATGTGACTGTTACTCTGACAGCAACGCTTGTTTATAAAACAACTTCTGTTATGTGCGGTGCAGGGCCTATGCCTGAAGAATCTGCCCGTCAGATTATTTTTGATGTAGTCGTGCCTGCTGTAACTTGCGAAGAAATGCAGGCAGTTTTAGACAGCGCTGCATCCGACATTAAAATGATAGATAAAAATGGTGCGGTTGCAGACCTATCAAATATCAAAGATAACCTGTATTTCCCATCTTATGAGGGCTACACTACCACATGGAGTACTACAGATCTGCCAATCGCGATTCCCGATAAAGGATATGACAAATCCACAGTAACTCGCCCTGTTCCCGGCAACAATGCATCAGGTTCAATAACGCTCACTCTTACCAAGGGCGAAACGAATATGTCGGCGAGTTTTAATGCTACCGTTATTGCATGGACAGACTCCGAGCTGGAAGCGGAACGCGCCAAGTTACAAAGAATTGCAGATGCCCTGACATTTGATGAAATAAAAAATAAAAATACAGATGCTTCAGCAGTTACTTCAAATCTTTATTTAAGACAAAGTGCTAAGATTGATGGGGATGAAGTTACCTTTAATACATATAATTCCGGTTCCTATCCCTATCAAATCGCATGGACCATCACACCAACCGGTGTAATTACATTCAATAGCGGCACAGGTAAGGTTACTGCACCTCTGCATACTACAGAGGTTAGCCTTGATGCTGAAATTTATTTAAAGGCTTCTATTACAGGTGTGGAAAGTGTCAGGAAATCAATACTGGTTACAGTGTCCGGTTCTCGCAATGCAAACACCGCTGAATCTTTGGAGGCTTTACTGGATGGCATCGCGGCACAGACAACAAATGCAAACAACTGGGAGTCCTTCATGGCCATGGCTGCCTATGAGAAAGCCCGTCCTTCAGGTTCAAAACTTACTGATACGGCAAAACAGAATATGCTCAACACCTCGCTCAGCAATATTTCCGCCGAAAATCCGGATGAGTCTGCTTATTCTAAGACAATCTTGGACATGCACAGCATTGGCATAAACCCTAAAGAAATTTATCCGGTCAATAGCAACACACCCGTAGATGCTGTGGCAGGACTAAACGGCATTTCTCACGAAAGCGCAATCTGGACTGCCGCCTATACACTTTTAGCCTATCAGCAAGGTAATTACAGCGTCGGAACACAGGAAGCAGATTTAGTTGATGCACTTTTAGAGGCACAAATTGATGAGAACGGCGGTTGGACCGCTTGGGAAACAGCAGAGGCAGATGCTACAGGTATAGCTATCCTGGCACTTGCTAAATATTATAATGACAATGCTGATGTTAAGGTTGCTGTTGACAAGGCTATTTGCTACCTCAGTGAAGCTCAGCTCAGTAACGGTGGTTTTGGCGGCACATGGGGTGAGAATGCCAACAATGCAGCCTGCGTCATTATGGGACTTAGTGCAGTTGGAATCAATCCGGACACCGATGTCCGCTTTATCAAAAACGGCAACAGTGTTCTTGATCGTCTTTTAGATTTTGCCATGGAGGACAATAGCGGATTTGTGTTTAATATCGGTGACACCACAGCAAGTGCTTATGCGACACAGCAAGGCTTTCCTGCCCTTGTTGCAGCATATCAAGTGATCAAAAATGCCGCAGCCTACAATGTCTATGACTTTAGCAGCAACCCTCTGTCCCCGGGACGTGCCACAGGTACCGGTGCGGTTATAGTTCCCTCTGCACCAAGCGGAAATAGCATCACGGTTAGAGTAACCATCAAGGCTGATACCGGTTACTGGCTGAATAACAAATCCGTAACTATATCAGGGACCGGCGCCACCATATATCACGCCCTGATAAAAGCACTTGAAAACAGCGGCATCACTCAGGTGGGTGCTGCAAGCGGATATGTTCAATCCATGACAAAAGGCGGACGCACATTAGCTGAGTTTGACGGTGGTAAAAACTCCGGATGGATGTATAAAGTCAATGATACCTTGCCAAAGGCGGGGATAACTGAATGCGGCATTCAAAACGGAGATAAAATTGTTTGGTTCTACGCGAACGACTGGACAACCGTTCCCGGTACAACAGGTTCCTTTGGCGGAAAAGTTCCTTCTCCTGAAAAAGATATAAATGAGGAAGAAACCAAGAAGGAAAACACAGAAGTTCAAGAAAGACCTGCCTTTACCGAAACCACATTTGCCGATGTTACAAAAGACGATTGGCACTATGAATCTATAAAGTATGTGTATGAAAATAATCTTATGCAAGGGACAGGCAACGGTTTTGAACCTGAAAGCAAAATGACAAGGGCTATGCTCGTAACTGTTCTTTACAGAATGGCAAAACCTGGAGAAAAAGCGAGCAATCATAACTTTGCAGACGTTCCCGAAGATCAATGGTATTCTGGTGCGATTTCCTGGGCGGCTTCAAATGGAATTGTTAGTGGTATCACAAGCACAGAGTTTGCACCCGATAGTGATATATCCCGAGAACAAATGGCGCTTATCATCTATCGCTTTGCAAAATTGCAGGGTTATGATGTAAGCGATGTGGCAGATATTTCAAGCTTTGCAGATACAGATGATGTAAGTGATTGGGCGCTTGGTGCACTTTCCTGGGCAAACAAAGCAGAGCTTGTAAATGGTACAAGCAAAACCACGCTTTCACCAAAAGCTACAGCAACCCGTGCTCAGGTTGCAGCGATTCTCATGCGTTTTTGTGAAACGCTCGCAAAATAAAAAAGTATGGCAATAAGCGAACAGTCGGTCCCTAAAAAACCGACTGCTCGCTTTTGGCCGTTTTAATAAGGAGCAGTAAAAATGAAGAAATTTATATCTATACTTTTAACCTTGACAATTCTTTTCAGCATTTCGTCAGCGGCGTTTGCTTTTGACACTGATAAGGTTGATGTTGCTTTAGAAAGTGTTGGAAATTATTTATATGAAACCGTAAAAGAGCCGATTGTAGCCACTATCGGTGGCGAATGGACAGTTTTAGGGCTTGCCAGATGTGATATGGATATTCCCGATGCATATTTTGAGAATTACTATCAGACGGTTACAAAGCATGTTAAAGACTGTGGCGGTGTACTTCATAACAGGAAATACACCGAATATTCAAGAGTGATAGTCGCTCTCACAGCCATCGGCAAAAACCCCGAAGATGTTGCTGGCTACAATCTTTTAGCGGCACTTGCCGATTACGAAAAGACAATATGGCAAGGAATAAACGGCGCTATATGGGCACTTATTGCGCTTGATAGCGGAAATTATGATATGCCAAATAACACGGAGGCAAAGGTTCAGGCAACAAGAGAAATGTATATAAACCATATTCTTGAAGAGCAAACCTCTGATGGCGGATGGACATTATCAGGCGATATAGCCGATCCTGATATTACCGGAGCGGCACTTTGTGCACTTGCAAGATATCAGGATAATGAAAAAGTAAAGTCTGCAACAGAAAAAGCACTTGATTGCCTATCTAAAATGCAGAGAGAAAACGGCGGATTTGAGGGGTTTGAAACAGAAAATTCCGAAAGTAGCGTTCAGGTACTCGTTGGCCTTTGCGAGCTTGGTATTTCGATAGATGATGAACGCTTTGTAAAAAACGGAAAGTCTGTACTTGATAATCTTTTTTCATTCTATGATGGCGAAAAAGGCTTTAAGCATATACACGAAGACGCAACAAACCTAATGGCAACAGAACAATCCTTTTATGCTCTTGTTGCATTGAAGCGTGCAAGCGAAGGTAAAAACACACTCTATGATATGCGTGATGCCAAAAAGCTTAATGCCACTTCAAATGCAGTAGGCCTTGCAGGAAAGCATGCAGACGTTAAGAAAATGAATGTGATCACTCCCGGCCAAACCTTTGCAGATGTTGCCGGTCATAAAGATAAGGAAGCCATTGAAGCACTCGCATCAAGAGGAATTATAAACGGCAAGACAGAAAACAGTTTTGAGCCAAATAGCACCATGACAAGAGCAGAATTTGCAACTATTATCGCAAGAGGTCTTGGACTTCCGGAAAAGAGCAATGCAATTTTCAAAGACGTAACTCCAAACGATTGGTTTTATAACTATGTGGGTACTGCCTTTCACTACGGAATAATAAAAGGCGTATCCGAAAACGAATTTAATCCAAACGGGACTATCACCCGCGAAGAAGCGGCTGTGATGGTGGCAAGAGCAGCCTCGCTTTGCGGAATGGATACTGAAATGGACACCTTTGCGGTTCGGGACAGTTTAGCACAGTTCTTTGATTATGTTTTAAGCTCTGATTGGTCACAAAGCTCACTTGCTTTTTGCTACAATGAAAAAATCATGGATAGCAGCGTGATGGATATAAAACCTAAAGAAGCGGTTACAAGAGCAGAAATAGCATCCATGCTTTACAATATGCTTTTTTCTGCAAAGCTTTTGTAAGGAGGACTTAGATGAAAAAACATAAAAACAAAATAATAGCAGGTGTTATAATTGCGATTGTTTTTGCATTTATCTTTTGGTATGGCGGTGATGCACCGGGACTTCGCGGATGGACGCCTGAATCTAAAGATGATGTTACGGTAGTGCAAAACGACGAGCCCACCAAAGAAGAAATTAAAGAAGCGGAAAAGGCAATCAGCGACATTCCGGTTAAAGAAGAAAATGCGCCTGCCACAGAGGAAAACAAACCGCAAAAGCAAGACAAAGCACCCATGACGTCGGCAGAAAAGATTGCTATGGCAAAGAAAATCGCAGAAAGCACACAAGGCTCTGCCGAAGAAACAACATTCTCTGCCGAAATCAAGCAGAGCAACGATGAATATTCCAAAGAACAAGGAATGGTTATAAACGAGGTTACAGGAAAAGACCCGTACAAAACCAATCCTGTTCCCGAAGGAAAACCCGTACCCATTGAGCCTGAGAATGCGGTCATTACAGATAAAGCGCTTACCTGCACCTTATCTGTCAGATGCGATACGATTTTACAAAACCTCGGATGGCTCGATGGCGAAAAGGTTGATCTTGTTCCCAAGGACGGTGTGATATTTGCTACAAAAACCGTCACATTCTATGAGGGCGAAAGTGTATTCAACGTGCTTGTGCGAGAAATGAAGCGAAACAAAATACACATGGAGTTCGAAAATATACCCATCTATAACAGCGCATATATTGAGGGCATTGCTAATCTTTATGAGTTCGATTGCGGAGAGCTTTCAGGTTGGATGTATAAGGTCAACGATTGGTTCCCTAATTACGGAAGCTCCCGTTATCAGCTTAAAGCCGGTGACAAGGTTGAATGGGTATATTCCTGCGACTTAGGAAATGATGTGGGTGGTCATTATGCTGCAAGAAACGGAAGATAAATCAGGAGATTATATTGCAAAAGGTGTTCCACCACGAGAAGGAATTGAATTTTAAAATGAGCGAATTTAAAACATATCACCCGATTGTGAATTTTACTTATTTTGTATTTGTAATCGGTTTTTCCTGCTTTTTTATGCATCCTGCGTGTCTCGGGATTTCCCTTGCATGTGGTTTTACATATTCCGTGATGCTAAAGGGCAAAAAGCAGGTCAAAACAAATTTAATATATATGTTCCCGATGCTGCTTATGATGGCACTTATAAACCCTGCCTTTAACCACGAAGGCGTTACCATCGTAACCTATCTTCCAAGCGGCAATCCGTTGACGCTGGAATCAATCATTTACGGACTTTGTGCTGCTGTCATGATTGTGAGTGTTATCTGTCATTTTTCTTGCTATAACGAGATTATGACAAGTGATAAGTTTATCTATCTGTTCGGAAAAATTATTCCGGCAATGTCTTTAATCATCTCAATGACACTCCGCTTTGTGCCGAAGTTTGCAGCCCAGCTTAAAGTTGTAGCAAATGCGCAAAGGTGTATGGGGCGCGATGTTTCAAACGGCAGCCTTATAAAGCGCGCAAAAAGCGGACTTAATATACTGTCTGTTATGACAACCTGGTCACTTGAGAATGCCATTGAAACTGCCGACAGTATGAAAGCCCGTGGCTACGGAAACCCTGGAAGGACGGCATTTTCCATATTTACATTCGATAAGAGAGATAAAAAAGCGCTGATTTGTATTTTGCTTTTAGGCATATACACGCTTTTGGGAAATATAATGGGGGGAATGTATTTCAGATTCTTCCCATCTATGAAAATAGCAAAAGTTTCTGTATTTGGAATAAGCGTATTCTTTGCATATTTATTACTTTGTGTATGTCCTATCATAATTGAACTGTGGGAGGTGAGAAAATGGAAAGCTTTAAGGTCGAAAATTTGAGCTTTACTTATCCTGCCAGATATAAAAAAGCTCTTGATGGCATAAACTTTACGGTAGGTCAAGGTGAATTCGTTCTGCTTTGCGGCAAATCAGGTTGCGGTAAAACAACACTTTTAAGGCTATTAAAATCGTCGCTTGCACCACACGGTGAAATAAGCGGAAATATCTTTTTTAACGGCAAACCTCTTGCAGACTATGATACTAAAGAACAAGCGTCAGGCATTGGTTTTGTAATGCAGAATCCTGACAATCAGGTTGTTACCGATAAGGTGTGGCATGAGCTTGCATTTGGCCTAGAAAGCCTTGGATATAAACAAACCGAAATCAGGACCAGAGTATCTGAAATGGCATCCTTTTTCGGAATACAAACTTGGTTTTATAAAAAAGTAACCGAGCTTTCGGGCGGTCAAAAGCAACTTTTAAATCTTGCTTCTGTTATGGCGATGCAACCTTCCGTTTTAATACTTGACGAGCCTACAAGTCAGCTTGATCCAATCGCCGCAGGTGAGTTTTTAAAAACACTTGAAAAGATTAACCGTGAGCTTGGTACAACCGTTATTCTCACCGAGCATCGTTTAGAAGATGCTTTCCCAATGGCTGACAGAGTCATCATTATGGATGAGGGTACAATCATTGCTAATGAAACTCCAAATGAGGTTGGCAAAATCCTTACATTAAAAAATCATGATATGTATCAAGCACTTCCAACGCCTATGAGAATTCACGGCAAAGTGGAAAACACTCTACCCTGCCCCTTAACTGTCAGGGATGGCAGAGTGTGGCTTTCAGAATATTCAAAGGAAAAAGAATTGAATCCGAATGTAATTCCTAAGGATGCTTCAAAAGAAAATACCGATACAGTTATAGAAATTAAAGATGCTTGGTTCAGATATGAAAAGGAATTGCCTGATATTGTAAAGGGATTTAATTTAAGTGTAAATAAAGGTGAACTATTCTGTCTTGTCGGTGGCAACGGCACCGGAAAGACAACGGCACTTTCCCTTATATCAGGGCTTAACACACCATACAGAGGCGATGTTCTGATTAAAGGACAAAGCATTTCTAAAATCAAGAATTTGTATGATGGTCTGCTTGGTGTTCTTCCGCAAAATCCGCAGAGCGTGTTTGTGAAGAAAACAGTATATCTTGATTTGATGGAAATTCTTTCTAATAAGAAGCTCACAAAGGAAGAAAAAGAACAAAAGGTACATAACATATCGCTGCTTTGCAGAATTGAAAATCTTTTAGAAAGCCATCCTTACGATTTGTCAGGCGGTGAACAAGAGCGAGCAGCCCTTGCCAAGATACTTCTTATGGAGCCTGAAATATTGCTCCTTGATGAACCGACAAAAGGAATGGATGCACATTTCAAAGAAGATTTTGCAGATATTCTTTTAGACTTAAAAGCAAACGGCGTTACAATTCTTATGGTATCGCACGATATAGAGTTCTGTGCTGAATTCGCCGACAGATGCGCGCTTTGTTTTGATGGAAGTATCACATCGGTTGACACAACGAGAGATTTTTTTAAAGGCAAGAATTTCTACACAACATCTGCAAACCGCATGGCAAGAACCTGCCTTCCCGATGCAGTTTTGGCAGAAGATATTATTCTTGCTTGCGGTGGCAAGGTAGAAAAAAGGGAAAGACAATCACGGCATATAGAGTTACATAAGGTTAAAAACGAAACCAAGCCACAAAAACAGAAGGCGCAAAAATTGACGCCTGCAAGAATAATGATAGGCAGTATATTTGCGCTGCTTTTTGCACTGACATCATTATCCTTTATAGCCGATGTTGATGTGCTTGGCTTTGCAAAAGTAAGCTTTTTAGGTCTTGAAACCCTGCAGATCATTGCGGTGATTGAAGTTGCAGTTAGCTGCTTCTGCTTTTTCCCGCAAAGAGGTATTGGAATAGAGGTAATACAAGTTCCAAAATCAGACAGAAAGCTGACAAAACGAACGCTGCTGGGGGCGTTCCTGATACTGCTTTTAATACCGCTCACCATTTATCTCGGTGTTTTCTTCTTGGGCGACAGAAAGTATTATTTTATAAGCTTACTCATCATCTTGGAAACGATAATGCCGTTTTGTATGGTATTTGAGCGGAGAAAGCCAAAAGCAAGAGAGCTTATCGTGATAAGCGTATTGTGTGCCATCGCAGTTAGCGGTAGGGCGGCATTCTTTATGCTCCCACAGTTCAAGCCGGTTGTTGCACTCGTTATTATAGCAGGTGTGTGTTTTGGCGGTGAAACCGGATTTTTGGTGGGTAGCGTGACCGGGTTTGTTTCAAACTTTTTCTTTGGACAGGGTCCGTGGGCGCCGTGGCAGATGTTTGCCTTCGGTGCCATCGGTTTTATCGCAGGAATACTTTTTAAAAAAGGATTCCTCAGAAAAACAAAAGCATCCCTATGTATATTCGGGTTCTTAGCAACCTTTATTATCTACGGCGGTATAATAAACCCTGCATCCGTTATTATGTGGCAGAACGAAATTACATGGGATATGATCGAAGCTGCCTATATTATGGGAATACCATTTGATTTAGTCCATGCGCTCGGAACAGCATTTTTCTTGTGGTTTATATCCGAGCCGATGATAGACAAGCTTGAAAGAATTAAGATTAAGTATGGATTGGTTGAGAGATAGTTATCTCCAATCCTTAAAAGGAGCCTCCCTCTGCAATGCCTCATAAAAAGGCTTCATCGCCGAAGGCAGGGGGACTTCTTCCTCAAGCTCTGCCGGCGTGAACCAGGTAAAATCCGGGTTTTGGCTTTCCGTCTCTGCTATATAGCTTTGCATCTCCCAGATAAGGTGGGTAAACACATGTCGGCTTTTGATAAACGGCCGGATTTCTGCCGAAATACCCATGTCTAAAAGAGCTGTTTGAGCAGCCTTCCGCCTCAGTAGCTTTTCCACGGCAGGAAACTCCCACATGCCGGAAAGCGGTCCCTTCTTCCCTCGCCTGCAAAGAGCTACCCTGCCGCCGGAAAGCAGCAAAAATATCGTCCGCTTCTCCGTCTTTTTCTCTGTCCTCGCCTTGCGGACAGGCAGCCTGTCAGCGGTTCCGTTTTTTTTCGCCAGACAAAGGCCGGCAAGGGGACAGACCTCGCACTTTGGCGTGCCGGGAATACAAACGAGAGCTCCCAGCTCCATAATGCCCTGTGTTAAATCTCCGGCATCCTGCGCCAGATGATACACCTGCCGCAGCTCCTCCTCCACGCGCTTTTTCGTCTGGGGTAGCAAAATGTCCTCATCATTATCACAAAGCCGCGCTGCCACGCGCAGCACATTGCCATCCACAGCCGGCTCAGGCAAATTAAAGGCAATGGAGGCGATGGCTCCTGCCGTGTAGCTGCCAATGCCGGGCAGCTTTTCCAAAAGCCCTGCAGCTTGCGGAAATGCGCCATCATAGGTCTCTGCCACCGTCCTTGCTGCCCTTTGCATATTTTTCACCCGGCTGTAATATCCCAACCCCTCCCACAGCTTTAAGAGCTGCTCCTCAGGAGCTTTTGCCAAATCAAACACCGTGGGTAGTGCCTCTAAAAACCTCTCGTAATAAGGCAGCGCCGCCTCTACACGGGTTTGCTGCAGCATAATCTCCGATACCCAAATTCTGTAGGGGTCGCGGTTTTTTCGCCAGGGGAGAATCCTTTTATTTTGTTCATACCAAGAACAAAGCGGCGAAATCATCGCCGCTAAAATGTCTGTATGTTTCATAATCGTCCCGCCTTTTTCTCATTCTGAGAGGTGTAATAAGCGATAGGCGTTTTTCCATAAAACGCACTCTGCCTCCTCCTCACTCAGGCCGATTCTGTCAAATATCTCCAGCTCCTCTTTATGCAGAGCGAGCGGATAATCTGTGCCAAAAAGCACTCGGTCTGCACCATGACTGCGGATAAGCTTTTTCGCCCGTTCCGGCTCCAAAAAACGGATGGCGCTGGAGGTATCGAGGTACACGTTTTCCCTGCCGAAGATATACTTCTCGGCCTCCTCCCATTCACTAAAGCCACCCAAATGAGCAGCCACCACGGTTAGCCCGGAAACGCTGTCTAAAACAGATGCAAGCCGTCGGGGAGTTGCATCGTCGCAGTTTTTATCGCCCATATGCATAAGGATGGGAAGTCCATGCTCCGCAATTTTCTCATACATGGGCAGCATGGTCGCATCATCAATCTTAAAGCCCTGAAAAACAGGATGAAATTTAATGCCGCGAAGGCCCAATGCCCTGATTCTGTCAAGCTCCGCTGCATAGCCCTCATAATCCCGGTGCAGCGTGCCGAAGCCGATGATGTCCGGCGTGATGAGGCCGGCTACATAGTTATTGATAATCTCAACCTGCTTGGGCTTTGTGGCCGTTGCATGAATCACCAGCTTATCAATCCGATTTTCCCTCATGCTATCCAGCACAACCTGAAACATGCCATTTCCGGCCAGAGGAATTCCATAATATTCGTTCAGATTCTGTGCCGCTTTTTCTGCAATCTTATCATGAAAAGCATGGGCGTGAAAATCCACAACCTTCCTGTACAAGCTTAAATTCCTTCTTTCTTGATGCCGATATCAGTTCTAAAGTGCATGTTGTCAAAGTGAATTTTGGAAACGCCCTGATAGGCCTTTTTAATTGCCTCATCCAGCGTTCCGCTCACAGCCGTTACACCCAGAACACGCCCGCCGGCTGTCAGCAGGGTGTCACCATCACGTTTTGTGCCCGCATGGAACACCGTGACACCTGCCTCCTGCTCAGCCTCGCGGATGCCGGAGATAGGCAGGCCGCTTGCATATTTTTTGGGATATCCGCCGGAAGCCAGCACCACACAAACCGCCGCGTTATCCTCCCAGAGAATGTCAACTTCTTCTAGTCTCTCCTCTGCCACCGCCAGAAAGATTTCCAAAAGGTCCGTCTTTAAGCGGGGCAGCACCACCTGTGTTTCGGGGTCGCCGAAGCGGGCATTATATTCAATCACCTTCACCCCGTTTTTCGTCATAATCAGGCCGAAGTATAGCACACCCTTAAAGGGTCTGCCCTCCTTGTTCATGGCCTTTACCGTAGGCAGAAAAATCTGCTTCATGCATTCCTCGTGAACCGCCGCAGAATACAGCCGGCTGGGTGAAAAGGTACCCATGCCGCCGGTGTTTAAGCCTTCATCGTTGTCATAGGCGCGCTTATGATCCTGCGCACTAACCATAGGACACAGGGTTTTTCCGTCTGTAAAGGCCAGCACGGAAACCTCCTGGCCGGTGAGGAATTCCTCAACCACCACACGGCTGCCGGCATCTCCAAAGACCTTGTCGCACATAATGTCACGAACGGCAGATTCGGCCTCGCCGTAATCTGCTGCTATGATAACGCCCTTGCCCAGCGCCAGACCCTCAGCCTTAATCACCGTGGGATAGCTGACGGTTTTTAAATAGGCAAGCGCTGCTTCGCTATCGTCAAACACCTCGTAGGCCGCTGTGGGAATGCCGTATTTTTTCATTAAGTCCTTGCTGAATACCTTGCTGCCCTCAATAATCGCGGCATTTTGACGAGGTCCAAAGGCCTTAAGGCCCTCTGCCTCAAGTCGATCCACCATGCCCAGCATCAGCGGATCGTCCGGTGCCACCACGGTTAAATCTATCTGTTTTTCCTTCGCAAAGCGTACGACGCCCTCCACATCCGTGGCCTTAATATCCACGCAGGTTGCAAGCTCCGCTATACCGCCGTTCCCCGGTGCTGCAAAAAGCTCCGGCTTAAGCGGGCTCTGAGAAAGTTTCCAAATAATCGTATGCTCGCGGCCACCGCCGCCGACCACCAGTACCTTCATAATGCCCTGTCCTCCCTCTTAGTGCTTGAAGTGACGCATGCCCACAAAGACCATAGCAATGCCATGCTTATCACAAGCATCAATAGATTCCTGATCCTTTTTGGAGCCGCCCGGCTGAATGATGGCCTTTATGCCGGCCTTTGCAGCCTCTTCCACCGTATCCGGGAAGGGGAAGAAGGCATCTGATGCCAGCGCCGCACCCTGTGCACGCTCACCGGCGTAGGAAAGAGCAATACGTGCCGCCATAACGCGATTTGTCTGACCGGGACCGACCCCTAAAGACATATTATCCTTTGCCACGGTGATGGCGTTTGATTTTGTGTGCTTAACCACCTTCCAGGCAAACTTCATATCGCGAATCTGTTCCTCAGTGGGCTGCGTTTTGGTCACAACCTGCCAGTTTTCCTCATCATACAGCTCCACATCTCGTTGCTGTACCAAAAGGCCTCCCATGACCTTTTTCATATCAAAATCATTAAGCTCTGCCTTTTGAGCCAGATCAGGCAGCTCTAAAAGACGGATGTTCTGCTTCTGGGTCAAAATGTCCATGGCCTCCTTTGAAAAAGAAGGAGCCACAATGATTTCTAAAAATATTTTGCTCATCGCCTCGGCGGTGGGGCCGTCAATCTCACGGTTGGCTGCAATGATACCACCGAAAATGGAAACGGGATCACCCTCATAGGCCTTCTGATAGGCTTCAAAAATGGTGGCGCCGCTACCCACACCGCAAGGATTTGCATGCTTAGAGGCCACAACGGTAGGCTCTGTAAATTCCTTTACCAAATCAAGCGCTCCGTTAGCATCGTTAATGTTGTTATAGGAAAGTTCCTTGCCGTGCAGCTGCTTTGCCGCAGAAAGTGTGCCTGCGCAGGGGCCGACCTCCTTATAGAAAACAGCCTGCTGATGCGGATTTTCGCCATAGCGCATATCCTGCACCTTTTCAAAGGTTAAAGAGAGACTTTGGGGGAACAGCTCCTTGCCGATGGTTTTTCTGAGATATGTAGAAATGAGGGTATCGTAGGCCGCCGTGTGTTCAAACACCTTATAGGCAAGATAAAACTTGGTATCACGGCTCACACAGCCGTTTGCCTTATATTCGGAAAGCACGGTTTCATAGTCGGCGGGGTCTACCACAACCGCAACATCCTGGTAGTTTTTCGCTGCAGCGCGAATCATGGTCGGGCCGCCGATGTCAATATTTTCAATGGCCTCCTCTAAGGTTACGCCCTCCTTTTGAATGGTTTGCTTAAAGGGATACAGATTGATAGCCACAACATCAATAGTATCTACACCCAGCTCCTCCAACTGCGCCATATGCTCCTCATTGGAGCGCATGGCAAGGATGCCGGCGTGAATGTTCGGATGCAGCGTTTTCACGCGTCCGTCCAGACATTCGGGAAAGCCTGTAATCTCCGAAACACCCGTCACCTCAATACCGGCCTCTGCCAGCACGCGCTTGGTGCCTCCGGTGGAAACAATTTCAAAGCCTAATGCCTTAAGCTCCTTTGCAAATTCTACAATACCGCTTTTGTCAGATACGCTCAGAAGCGCTCTTTTTGCCATATGTCATCCGTCCCTTCTTATGTATTATCAGTTGTTTTTCGGTAAAATTCTAACGCGCCGACCCTCACGCTGCAAGCGTCCGGCGCAGAGAAGCTCCGTCGCCTCCGGCAGAAGGATATGCTCTGCCTGCTCCATCACACGCTTTTGCAGAATTTCCGGCGTGTCATCCTCTTCAATTGCCACTGCCTTCTGCAAAATGATGGCGCCGCCATCTGTGATTTCATTCACAAAATGCACCGTGGCGCCCGTCACCTTAACGCCATACGCCATGGCACGTTCATGCACATGCAGGCCGTAAAATCCGTCCCCGCAAAAGGAGGGGATCAGCGATGGGTGTACATTGATGATTGTATCCTGATATGTGCGGATGAAGTCATCACTCAACACCAGCATAAAGCCGGCCAGCACCAACACGTCAATCTCATGCCTTTGCAACTCGTCTAAAAGAGCTGCTTCAAAGGCCTCGCGGCTTTCATAGGCCTTGCGATCTACACAGATGGCCAAAACACCGGCCTTTTTCGCTCTTTCCATGGCATAGGCACCCGGCTTGCTGGAAACCACTAAGGCCACTGTGCCGCTTGTGAGCCGTCCGTCCTTTTCCGCGTCTAAAAGTGCCTGCAAATTGGTCCCGCCTCCGGATACCAAGACGCCGATTTTCTTTTTCATATGCATATTCCTTCCAAGCTAATTGAGCACAACGCCCTCGCTACCCTCTTTGACCTCGCCGATGATATAGGCCGTCTCACCCATAGTCTTTAGGTGGCTGACCACGGCATCTGCCTTTTCCTTATCAACAGCCACCACAAGGCCAATACCCATATTAAAGGTATTGTATAAATCACGTTCTGTCAGGTTGGCCGTTTCCTGCATCAGCTGGAAGATGGCCGGTTTGTCAAAGGAGTCCTTATCCACATAAGCTGTCAGTCCCTCCGGCAGCATGCGGGGAATATTTTCATAAAAGCCTCCGCCGGTGATGTGAGAAACAGCATTGATGCCAAATTTCTCTATCACGGATAAGAGGGATTTAACATAAATTTTTGTCGGCGTCAGCAGTGTTTCGCCCAGAGATTTTTCCAGTCCGCCGGGCACCTGCATGAGCCGTTCCTTTGCCTCCGGCACATCCAGATTAAAAATTTTGCGCACCAGGGAATATCCATTGCTATGTACACCGGAGGAGCTGATGCCCACCAGAATATCTCCGGCCTTTGTTTTGGTGCCGTCCACAATTTTTTCCTTATCCACGGCGCCCACGCAGAATCCAGCCAGGTCATATTCCTCCGGCTCATAAAAGCCGGGCATTTCCGCAGTTTCGCCGCCAATCAATGCAGCACCGGCCATCAGGCAACCATCTGCCACACCCTTTACAATTTCTGCAATGCGACCGGGGACATTTTTTCCCACCGCCAGATAATCCAAAAAGAACAGAGGCTTTGCACCGGAGCAGGCAATGTCATTGGCACACATCGCCACACAGTCCTGTCCGATGGTATCGTGCTTGTCCATAATAAAGGCAAGACGCAGCTTGGTGCCGACACCGTCCGTCCCCGAAACCAGCACAGGCTGTTTCATGCCGGCGGGTAGCTCGAACAAACCGCCAAAACCTCCCAATCCGCTTAAAACACCCTCGGTAAAGGTTTTATTCACGTGCTTTTTCATGAGTTTCACTGCTTCGTATCCGGCCTCTACATCAACGCCGGCTGCTTTATAGGCTGTACTCATTTTTTGCCCTCCTTCGTATGCTCAAATTCCTTTTTGTCTAATGTAATCGGCACCTCCATGGGATACTCTCCGGTGAAGCAGGCGTGACAGTAATCACAATTTAAAAATCTTGTGGCCTCTTGGAGACCCTCCATGCTTAAATATCCCAGAGAATCGGCACCAATTTTCTGTCTGATTTCCTCAATGCTGTATTTCACCGCCATCAGCCCCTCGCGGGATGGAATGTCCGTTCCGAAGTAGCAGGGCCACATAAAGGGCGGCGAGCTGACACGCATATGCACCTCTTTCGCTCCGGCCTCCTTTAAGGCGCGAATGATGTTGGCACAGGTTGTACCGCGGACAATCGAATCGTCTACCATCACTACCCGCTTGCCGCAGACGCTGTTTTTTAACACATTCAGTTTAATATTGACTGCCGCCTCCCGCTGCGCCTGTGTGGGCAGAATGAAGGTTCGGCCGATATATTTATTTTTAATAAAGCCCTTGCCGTATGGTAGGCCGGATTCCTCAGCATAACCAATGGCCGCGCATAGGCCGGAATCGGGCACTCCAAAGACTAAATCTGCCTCCACGGGGTGCTCCTTTGCCAGCGCATGACCCATGGCCTTTCTCACCTCATACACGCTGGCACCCTGAATGACGCTGTCCGGCCTTGCGTTATACACATATTCAAACACGCAGATTTTAGCGCGCTCAAGCGCCTTTTCATGGCGAATGGAATGAAGTCCGTCCTTGTCAATCCAAACAACCTCACCGGGCTCGACATCCCGCACAAATTCCGCTCCGATATTGTCAAACACACAGGTTTCAGAGGACAGCACATAGGAGTTTTCCAGCTTACCGATAGAAAGCGGACGCAGTCCGTAAGGATCTCTTGCACCCAGTAGCTTGCGCGGACTCATCATCACAATGGAATACGCCCCGCGCAGGGTGTCCATAGCCTTTAAAACCGCACCCTCTATAGAATGCGAAGCGATGCGTTCCTCCGCAATTTTATACATCATCACTTCGCTGTCAATGGTCGTGTGAAATATGGCGCCTCTTTTCTGAAAATCATCCCGCAGCTCTCCTGCATTCATCAGGTTTCCGTTATGCGCCAGCGCCAGGGTGCCCTTAACATAATTATAGACCAGCGGCTGGGCATTTTCCCGGGAATTGCCACCCTTTGTGGAGTAACGCACGTGCCCGACGGAAATGGTGCCCGACAGCCTATTCATTGTCAAATCGTCAAAGACCTCACGTACCAGACCCAAATCCTTATGACAGCGAAAGATACCGTCATCATTCACCGCAATGCCGGCACTTTCCTGCCCTCTGTGCTGCAGGCCGTATAAACCATAATAGGTCAGCCTGGCAACGTCAAAGCCGTCATTGTCATAAAAGCCAAATACACCGCACTCCTCCTTGGCTTTATCAGAAATCAAAATTTCTCCGTTTTTGTACATACTGCACACTCCCCACAAAATCTAATTACTATCCCGTCCGCCATGCGGACTCCAAAAACCGCAACGCGGCTGACAGGGCCAGCCGCGTTTTTCACTATCTTTGTACTCTGCCGGAGCCGTCGCCCTGCATCAGGCTCTGTACCTCTTTTACACTCACGAGGTTAAAGTCGCCCTCAATGCTGTGCTTTAAGCAGGAGGCTGCCACGGCATACTCAATGGTATCCTGCATGCTGTAGCCGTCCAGCATAGCATGAATCAGGCCGCCGCCAAAGGAATCGCCGCCGCCCACACGATCAACAATATTGATATGATATTTCTTGGATTTGTAGTATTCCTTGCCATCATATAGCAGTGCCGACCAGTTATTCACCGAGGCAGAAACGCTCTCCCGCAGAGTGATGGCAACATGTGAAAAGCCGAATCTGTCGGCCAGCTGCTTTGCCACATCGCGGTAGCCGGCATCGGAAAGCTCGCCGGAGATAATATCTGTTTCTGCCGCATGAATGCCGAATACCTTCTCCGCATCCTCCTCATTGGCAATGCACACATCTACATATTCCATCAGGCCGCTCATCACCTGGCCTGCTTTTTCGCTCGTCCACAGCTTCTTTCTAAAATTCAAATCACAGCTCACGGTGATGCCCAGCTTTTTCGCCGCCTTGCAAGCCAAAAGACACAGCTCTGCTGTTTCCTCAGAAAGAGCCGGGGTGATACCGGTAAAATGGAACCATGCCGCGCCGTCGAAAATGGTTTCCCAATCAAAATCCTCCGGCTTTGCCGTGGAGATAGACGAATGCGCCCGGTCATAGGTGACTGTGGAAGCACGCTGTGCGGCTCCCTTCTCTACATAATATACACCCAAACGCTCACCGCCGCGTGCAATGTATTTTGTCTCAAGACCGTATTTTCTCAGTTCTGCCACACACCAGTTTCCCACCAGATTTTCCGGGAGCTTAGTAACAAAATATGCCTCATGACCGTAGGCCGCCAAGGATACTGCCACATTGGCCTCACCGCCGCCAAAGGTTGCCTCAAAGCCTGTTGTCTGCACAATTCTTTGATGTCTATAAGTCTGTAATCTAAGCATGACTTCGCCGAATGTTACAACTTTAGCCATATTTCCTCCTTATTGCCCCCGAGCTTCTTGAATGCGTTTTACAAATTCTCTGCCCATCTGCGTGATGGCTGCATAATCGCCGGTTTTGGCACCGGCTGTCAGCGAGCTGCCTGCCCCTACTGCCACAGCACCCGCCCTAATCCACTCGGCCACGTTATCAATATCCACGCCGCCGGTGGGCATCAGCTTTGCATAGGGAATGGGGCCGCGAATCGCTTTAACCATCTGGGGACCGGCGGCCTCGCCGGGGAATAGTTTGACAATATCGGCACCGGCCTCCATTGCCTCTATAACTTCCTTAATCGTCATGGCACCGGGCATGCAAGCGGTTCTGTACCGATTGCAAAGCTTAACAGTCGCCAAATTAAAATACGGACTGACCACATACTGCGCACCGGATAAAATAGCCATTCTGGCTGTTTCAGGGTCCATGACCGTGCCGGCGCCCAAAATGATCTGATCGGGCGTGTAGCGCTTTGCCAGCTCTTCAATGACGTGATGTGCGCCGGGAACCGTAAAGGTCAGCTCAATCGCCGGAACGCCTCCCTCTATGCAGGCATCAGCAATGCGCACTGCCTGCTCTGCATCCTTTGCGCGAACGACGGCTACAATGCCGCTTTGACAGATTTTTGTCAAAATCATTTCCTTGTTCAATTTTAATGCCTCCAAACTACACGTGCACTCATTGCACATGTAGTGTCCTATATATCCTATAGTATGGCACAAAAATTCACAAAATATATTGTATCACAAGATTTTCCTGAGGTCAAGGAGTGATAATTAAAACTTTTAAATTCGTCTAAATTTAACAAAATATGTGTTATTTTACCCCGGAAATAGCAAAAAATCATGGTTGCAGAAATTTTTTGGTTAAAGTCCGTTTTTTAAGGCAAGACTAAGGCAAAAGGAGTTGTGATGCATGCGTAAATTCGGTCTCCGCGATAAAGTCGGCTATATGTTCGGCGATATCGGCAATGATTTTTTCTTTATACTTGTCAGTTCGTTTTTAATGGTGTTTTATACAAAGGTACTGGGTGTGGCCGGCGAGGTAGTAGGCACACTGTTTTTGGTTGCCCGCTTTGTGGATGCCTTTACCGATGTAACCATGGGACGCATTGTAGATGCGTCAAGACCCCGCAAGGATGGCCGGTTCAGGCCATGGATACGTCGCATGGCCCTGCCTGTTGTCATCGCCGGTGTTTTGATGTTTATTCCGGCAGCTGCTAGGCTTCCGTACGGCTTAAAGCTTGTTTACATTTATGTAACCTACCTGTTATGGGGTAGCGTTTTTTACACAGCCATTAACATTCCGTACGGCTCCATGGCCTCTGCCATTACAGATGACCCCATTGGCAGAACCTCCCTGTCCACCTTTCGCTCCATCGGGGCAGCCATCGGCGGTGTATTAATCGGCTCCGGCGTCCCACTGATTATTTATACCTACGACGCCCAGGGCAACCAGCTGATTTTAGGTGAGCGCTTTCTACCTCTTGCCATTATTTTTGCGGTGCTGGCTCTCATTTGCTACGCCCTGTGCTATTCTTTGTGCCGCGAGCGTGTGGTGCTTCCCTACAACCCGACTAAAAAGACAAGCTTTTTATCTGCCCTGCGGGGAATGGTAAGAAACCGGTCGCTTCTTGCCATTATTGCAGCCGCCATCGTGCTTTTACTGTCTCTTTTGCTTTCTAACTCCATGAATATGTTTTTATTTATGGATTATTTTAAGAGCAAGGAGGCCATGAGCGTAGCCGGTCTTTTGCAAACAGCTTGCACGCTGATTCTGGCACCCTTTTCAGCCAAAATCACAGAGCGAATCGGCAAAAAAGAGGCCTCCAGCGTGGCGGTTTTCTTTGCCTCTGCAGTATTCTTTTTGCTTTTTGTTTTGCGGATTCAAAATCCATGGATTTTCTGCTTCTTCCTTTTTCTCGGCAACCTCGGCTCCGGCCTGTTTAACCTCTTAATATGGGCCTTTATCACCGATGTCATCGACTATCAGGAGGTGCTCACCGGTTCCCGCGAGGACGGCACAATTTACGCCGTGTATTCCTTTGCACGCAAAATTGGCCAGGCCTTAGCCGGTGGATTGGGTGGCTATGCGCTGACCTTGATTGGCTATGTGTCCTCCACCGAAAACATCGTGCAGGCACCGGAGGTCGTCAGCCGGATTTACAGCGTCTCCACCATTGTGCCGGCGGTGTGTTACTTTATTGTGGCCCTAATTCTCACCTTCTGGTATCCTCTTTCTAAAAAGAAGGTACATGAAAATCAGGAGATGATCAAAAAAATGCACCAAAGCGAAGGCTGAGGCCTCCTCCCGGCACTAACAGAAACAATCTACCTCTCCAAATCTATCCATGCAACAGAAAGGATGTTTTTCATGCTGTATCCACGTTTAAACGAAAAAAGAGCTCTCATCGACCTGTCCGGCATTTGGAATTTTCGCCTTGGAATCGAGGATGAGCCGCCGGAGGAGCAAATGGGCGCGCCCCTGTCGCAACCAATGTCAATTGCCGTGCCTGCCTCCTATAATGACCAGTATGCAGGCGAGGCCTTCCGCGATCATTACGGCTGGGTACTGTACCAACGCACAGTTTCTCTACCCGCTATTCTTGCCGGAGAGCGTCTTGTTCTGCGCTTCGGCGCTGTGACACAAAGTGCAAAAGTCTACTTAAACGGCAAGCTGCTCACCACGCACAAGGGTGGCTTTCTGCCTTTTGAGTCAGAGGTCACGGATATCCTTCAGCCCGGCGATAATCTGCTTACCGTGGCGGTGGATAACCGCGTGAACCACAGCACCCTGCCGGTTGGTAGTGAGAAGGGCGGCAACATGCTCTCAGGACTTATTCCCGATTTGCCCGGCGTCACGCCCAAAAAACAGAATTACCCCAACTTTGACTTTTTTAATTACTGCGGTATCAACCGCCCTGTAAAGCTCTATACCACCCCCAAAAGCTATATAAAGGACATCACTCTGGTGCCTTCCGTGCAGGGGGAAAATGCCGATGTTAGCTATTGCATTGACACCATAGGCAAAGGCGACATCAGCCTCATCATCCGCGACGAGGCAGGCAACACCGTGGCCACGGCCACGGGTGCTGAGAGCAGCTTTGTCATCCGCAATGTACAGCTCTGGGAGCCGCTCAACGCTTACCTATACACCGCAGAGGTGCGTTTTGGTGATGACCTCTACTACGAGCCCTTTGGCGTCCGCACCGTGGAGGTACGCGGCACAGAATTTTTAATTAACGGCAAGCCCTTTTATTTTAAGGGGTTCGGCAAGCATGAGGATGCACCCTTTCACGGCCGCGGACTGAATGAAACCTTAAATGTAAAGGACATCGGCCTAATCCGCTGGATTGGCGCCAATTCCTTCCGCACCAGCCATTACCCCTATTCTGAGGAAATGATGCTGCTGTGCGACCGGGAAGGAATTGTGGTGATAGACGAAACCCCCGCCGTGGGCGTGAATCTGAATTTCGGCGCAGCTGCCGGCGGCGAGCCGAAGGACACCTATAAGGAGCTTTCTGTAGCAGAGCATCACCGCGAGGTGATAAAGGAAATGATTTGTCGGGACAAAAACAGAGCGTGCGTGGTGATGTGGTCCATTGCCAACGAATCCGACACCACAACCTTCCCCGACAGCGCGCTGGAGTATTATAAGCCTCTATATGATCTGGCGCACAGCTGCGATCCGCAAAACCGACCTGTTACCCTGGTGGGTGTGCAGAACGATTTTTCCAAGGATAAAACCCTGCCCATCATGGACGTCATCTGCCTAAACCGCTATTACGGCTGGTATGTCTACGGCGGTGATTTAAAGGCTGCTGCCCAGGCCCTTAAAATCGAGCTGGATTATTGGAGCCGGCTGGGTAAACCGCTGATGTTCACAGAGTACGGTGCCGATACCGTAGCAGGTCTCCATACCGTCACACCCAGTATGTTCAGCGAGGAATACCAAAAGGCCTTTTACGAAATGACCCATGCAGTGACGGACGGGTATGACTTTTTCATTGGGGAGCAGGTATGGAATTTTGCAGACTTTGCCACCGTGCAGGGTATTATGCGTGTGGATGGAAACAAAAAAGGCATTTTCACGCGGGACAGACGTCCCAAGCTGGCCGCTCACTACTTTCGTCATCGCTGGCAGGAAATTCCCGATTTTGGATATAAAAACAAGGGAAATTAAAAATATGCAGACAGGTAAAAAGGCTGAACAAAATCGTTCAGCCTTTTTTGTGCGGCTTATCCGGGGCACCGACCCCTACAAGGCTTGTCGCTTTCCTGCAACACCTGCCCACACAAGGTCTCATGCCTTCTGCTACTTGATCTCCACAATTTTAATTTTATCTGCCGTGTAGCCTGTGGTGCTGATGGCAGCATCCTGCAGAACAGCAGCGTCAATCTCATTTAGCCCCTCACCTTTTACAGCAATACTAATCAAATTTTCTCCCATGAACACAACCGCATCGCTATAGCCCTTGGCCTTAATCAGGTTTTCAACCATAACCTCTTTTTCCATCCAATCGGCGAGCAGGTGAATCTCATCCTCAGCACGCCTTCTTGCCTCTTTATCCGTTTCCTGTGCTTCTAAAATCTTAGCCAGGAGGTCCATGGATTCACTACGCTTGATGTCCCGCTCCAGCCGCGCCTGTGCAAAATAATCATTTGCCGTGCTCTGCGGTGTCTGCGTCGGGGGCGTCACCTCGCCTGCTTCTGTGCTCTCTGTGCTGACCATTTGTGCCTCACCCAGTTTTTTGGAAACCTCGTTATACACCGCCGCCACATCCGGGTCTATTGCTTCGTGCTGAAAGCTCCAGTTGAGATACCCCGCAATACCGATTAAAATCAGCAGAGATACCACCGTCACCTGTCTTTTGTGCAACACAAGCATGCGGTTCTTTTTTCGCTCTGTCCCGCTCTTTTTCCATTTGAAACTGATTTTGTCTAACATATTCATCTGCTTCCTCCCGCTTTGTATTGATTTAAGCCTTTTCAAGCACCTGCACCCGGTGGGCTGGCACATCTAAAACCGCCCGCACCGCATGAATCACATCTGCTTGCACGCCGGTCTCCCCCACGCCTCTGGCTGTAACCAGCACGCCGGAAACCCGTGGCGTCGCGGTTTTTAGCGTCACCGGCGACTGGCCGCCCCCCGCATCGTTTTTTAGGGCCAGCGAGCCGTCGGACTGCCTGTTATCCTCCCGATGGGAGCCGTCCGCCGTATTTTTTAAATCAGAGCTTTCGTTTTGGGCATAATAAGTTTCGCCACTGTCCTCTAAGGTCACCATCACACTCACATGGCTCACGCCGCGCAAAGTGGATAAAATGCTGCTCAGCCGCTCCTCCAGCTCCTTTTCATAGGCCCTGCGCTCCGGCGCCTCCACGCTTTTTGCAATCGTTTCCCTTGCTGTCCGTGGTGAAAGCAGCCCCGGCAACACCATGAGGCCTATCCCTATCAATAATATGATGACGAGCTGCTTCGTATGCATAATTTGTCCTAAAAATTTCTTATAATCAAGCTTCATGGCCCGATACACGCCTCCTCAATTCCGTATTGCTCTGCAATGTAGGCCGCCGCCTCTCCGGTGTAGGGCTGCAATTTTACATTGCGAATACCTGTAATCTGTCCGGTCTCGTTTACATCACAGGAAATCCGGCAGCTAACCACTGTACCAAAGACCGCATGCAGGCTTTCCTCCATGGAAAGTGCCAGCTTTTTTTCAAAGCTTTCTGCCACATATGGTCTTTGCTCCGGCATGGAAAACGAGCCTTCCGTAATATGAAGCTGCGGCAGGGAAAAGGTCTCACTGTAATGCGGCAGTGCAGTCAGCGGCCTTAAAATCACCAGCATGACCAAAAGACCAACCATTGTGCTTACATATTTTTTATGACTTCCTCCGGGCAGCAAATTATCAAGGAGCAGCGCCAAAAGCGAAACCGTTATGACAGCTGCCGCATACTCATTTAAAAATTGCATAGATACCTCCTACAGCAGGATGCAAAGCATGGCAACGCTGATGATGAACATGACAGAGACCATCAGCACAATGGTTAAAATCAAGGTGATGTTGCCCGATAAATCCATTAACAGCCGGACAATGCGCTGATCCGTCGCTGGCTCGGCCACACCGGCGGCAAAGCGATACAGCACCGAAACCACCAGCATTTTAACAAGCGGTGCGACGCACAGGCTAAGAGCTGCTAGCGCTCCGGCAATGCCCACCGCACCACGGATGGTACGGATGCTTGCAATCACCGCCTCTGCCGATTCTGCGAGTACACCGCCTACCAGCGGAATAAAATTACACAGCGCATATTTCACCGTGCGACCGGCCACACCTGCCGTAGCCGACACGCCAACGCCCTGAATGGTTAAAATACCG
>SVKE01000015.1 GCA_015068615.1 Oscillospiraceae bacterium
TGCCACAAGGGAGATCTGGTTCGGATTATATTGCTTTGGTGCGGATAAGAGGACTTGAACCTCCACGAGATTGCTCCCACTAGCACCTGAAGCTAGCGCGTCTGCCAATTCCGCCATATCCGCATATATATTAAATTAGATAACGAAGTTATTTTAGCACGATTTTTCGATAAAGTCAAGTATTTTTTTTCTGTTGTTTAAAATACATCCAATGGATTGTATATAAATGTACCTGTCTTGACAAACTTTGTTGAACATTATATAGTATACATGCTTTAGTTATTAAAAGCATGTCCCATTATCGCGCGGTTTTCGTTATACAAGTAAAAGCCCCTGCACGATGCAGGGGCTTTTTAACATTTACTTATTTAATCATATTGGCAACTTCGCTGGCAAAGTCATCCTCGCGTTTTTCAAGGCCTTCGCCCTTTTCAAAGCGAACATAACCGGTGAGCTTAACACCCTTAGAGGCAAGATAGGCCTCGACCTTCTGGTCGCCATCCTTAACAAAATCCTGCTGAAGCAGGCAATTCTGCTCAAAGAACTTGTTCAGCTTGCCGCCTACCATCTTTTCGATGATGTTATCGGGCTTATTGGCATTCTTAGGATCTTCCTTAATCTGTGCGATGATGATGTGTTTTTCTTTCTCCACATCCTCTACCGGCACAACATCCTTAGAAAGATATAAAGGATTGATGGCTGCAATCTGCATAGCCACGTCTCTTGCGGCCTCATACGCAGCTTCGTCTGCCAGGCTGTTCTCTGCCTCAACCAAAACGCCGATTCTGCCGCCGCCGTGAATGTAATAGCAAACATTACCTTCAATTCTGGCAAATCTTCTGAGGTTCATGTTCTCACCGATTTTTGCAATTAAAGCAGTCAGCGCATCCCCAACGGTCTGGCTGCCATCAAAGCTCATGGCTTTTAAAGCTTCCACATCGGCAGGATTCTTCTCTGCAACAATCTGAGCTACTGTTGTTACAAAGGCCTGGAACTCATCATTTTTAGCAACAAAGTCTGTCTCGGAATTAACCTCAACCAAAACACCGATCTTTTTATCATCGGTCATATACGCCTTTACGATACCTTCAGATGCAATTCTGCCGGATTTTTTTGCAGCGGTTGCCAAGCCCTTTTCTCTCAGCAAATCCATTGCCTTATCCATATCGCCGTTCACTTCAGTCAGCGCTTTTTTACAATCCATCATACCGCAACCGGTACGTTCTCTTAATGTTTTAACATCAGCGGCTGTAAATGCCATGTGAATCTCCTCTTTTCTGTATTAATGTTATTGTCCCTCATGCATGAAGAACCGGGGCTTACTCAGCAGCCACTTCCGCTTCCTGGGAAACTGCCTCTGCCTCCTCGATTTCAGCCTCAGCATCAACGCCCTGACGTCCTTCCATAATGGCATTGGCAATGGTAGAAGCAATCAGCTTGACTGCGCGGATAGCATCATCGTTGCCGGGGATTACATAGTCAACCTCTTCGGGGTCACAGTTGGTATCCACAATAGCCACAACAGGGATGCCCAGCTTTTTCGCCTCGGCGATAGCAATCTTTTCTTTTCTGGGGTCAACGATAAATAAAGCAGCAGGCAGCTTTTTCATGGTCTTAATGCCGCCTAAGAACTTTTCGAGCTTTTCTCTCTCGTGCTTTAAGTTCAAAACCTCTTTTTTGGGCAGCAAATCAAAAGTGCCGTCCTCTTCCATACGAGTTAACTGCTCTAAGCGGTCAATTCTCTGCTTAATGGTTTTGAAGTTGGTGAGCATACCGCCCAGCCATCTGGCATTAACCCAGTACATACCAACACGCTCAGCCTCTTCCTTAATGGAATCCTGAGCCTGCTTTTTGGTGCCTACGAACAGAATATCTCCGCCATCCTGTGCGATATCGCGGATAAAATTGTAGGCCTCTTCGATTTTCTTAACGGTTTTCTGAAGATCGATGATATAGATCCCGTTCCGTTCTGTGAAGATGTACTCCGCCATTTTGGGGTTCCATCTTCTGGTCTGATGTCCGAAATGGACGCCTGCTTCCAGCAGTTGTTTCATTGAAATTACTGACATTTCTGTCACCTCCGGTTTTATTTGCATAACCTCCGCGCCGGTCATTTTATGCGGGAACCGACAAAGCCGGCACCGTCCGCAGAATCACGACGCGTGTGTAATTGCCAAAATAGTATACCACAACACGGCAAAAAAAGCAAGTTTTTTTTATTTTCGCAGTTAATATACAACCTTTTGCATGTATCTTATACCTTCAAGTATTTTCTGACCGAAATCAAACTGCCGACGGCACCCATCCCCATGCCCATAATAACAAAAGCACCAAAAAGGAGAAAAGAAATGCTTCCTAGGGGCAAGAACTGTACCATGGCAATATTGAGCGAATCAAACAAACCTGTTAAGCCCTGATAGCCGATGCATACCAAAGCGCCGGAAAGCACCGAGCCCAAAATGCCAATCAGTACGCCCTCTATGATGAAGGGCCAGCGAATGAACCAGTCTGTTGCGCCAACAAACTTCATGATGTTAATCTCCCTACGACGGGAAAAAACGGTTAGCTTAATGGTGTTTGAAATGATAAAAACGGAAATAACCGCCAGCGCCAGCATAATCCAGCCACTCATCCGGCTTATGTACCCGGAGGCCGTCGTCAGCTTTTGGATTGTGTCCTGATTGCTGATGACCTTAGCCACGCCGTTTAGTCTTTTAATTTCCTCTACCGTTGTGTTTGACTGCGACAAGTCCTCGCAACGGATTTTATACCAATTGCTCAACGGATTTCGCTCGTTCTTATAGTCCTCTAAAAGGGCTCTGTTTTCACCAAATCTATCCTTTAACTGCTCCATGCGCTCATCCTTGGAAACAAAGATGACCTCAGAAACATTGGTCACGCCCCGCAGCGTGTTGCCCAATTCCGTAATTTGCGCAGGGGTAAATTCATCTGTCACCGTCAGGGTGATTTCATAGTCGCTTTCCACCTGACCAACCATGTGATTCAGATTCAGTGCCAGCACCATAAACAAGCCGAATACCAAAAGACTTGCAATGACGGTAAAGACAGAGGCAATGCTCATCCAGCCGTTGGAAAACACGTTTTTAAAGGCTTCTTTAATAAAATATTTTGCGCTGTTAATTTTCATATCCGTACACACCTCTGGCTTCGTCACGCACTATCACGCCATCTTCAATGGCAATAACACGTTTTTTCATTTGGTCCACAATGTCCTTAGCATGGGTAGCCATAATAACCGTTGTACCACGCTTGTTAATTTCGTCCAAAAGCTCCACAATCTCCTGAGCGGTTCTCGGGTTTAGGTTGCCCGTAGGCTCATCCGCAATTAAAAAAGAAGGATTGTTCACAAGTGCCCGGGCCAGCGCCACACGCTGCTGTTCCCCACCGGAGAGCTGCGTCGGGAATGCCTTCGCCTTATGAGAAAGACCCACCAGGCTCAGTACATTCGGTACCTGCCGCCTTATTTCGCGCCGGCTGGCACCGACAATCTCCATTGCAAAAGAGACATTTTCATACACTGTTTTTTTGGGCAGGAGACGGAAATCCTGAAATACAACGCCCATGTTTCTTCTTAAATACGGAATCTGATTTTGCTTTAAGGCACTCACATTCACGCTGTTAATAATCACCTCACCTGAGGTGGCAATCTCCTCATGCATCAAAAGCTTAATGAGTGTGGATTTACCTGCGCCGGAGGGGCCCACGATAAAAACAAACTCTCCCCGCTCTATAAAAAAACTGATGTTGTTGAGTGCTTCCGAACCGTTTTCATATATTTTTGAAACATTGCTAAAAATAATCATATTGAACTCCTAAAATTTTGCAGAATTGGCTTGCAAATATTTGTTGACCAAAATTGCCACCTTAAAGGTCACCGCATCATCAAAATTGCGCAAATCGAGTCCTGTCAGGCGTTCGATTTTGTCAAGGCGGTAAACAAGCGTGTTTCTATGTACAAACAGCTGTCTTGAGGTCTCGCTGACATTGAGGTTATTTTCAAAGAATTTATAAATGGTCTGGATGGTTTCCTCATCCAGCACATTGATGCTTTCCTTTTTGAAAATTTCATCCAGGAATAGCTCGCATAGCTTGCTGGGCAGCTGATAAATCAAGCGACCGATACCCAGCGCATCATAGCTTAAAATGTATTTATCCCCTTCAAACACCCGACCGATTTCCAGGGCTATTTGGGCCTCTGAGTAAGAGCGGGCAATGTCGTTAATCGACTCTGTCGGTGTCCCCATGCCTACATACACCTGCAACATCAGCTCAGAGTTAATGGTTTCTACAATACTTTTGGCAATTTTAGATAAGTACTCCTGATTATATCCGCTGGGCAGAGATTTAATTAAAACCACGTTCATGTGATCGATACCGATAATAAAATCCTGCTCGGGATACATGTTCTGCAGAAGATGCTGTACGGTGTTATCCCCCGCCTCCTGCAGCTGTATAATATAGACAACTCTCGATATCTCTGCGTCTATCTGTAATTCACCCGAGCGCAGGAACACATCGCCGGGCAGTACGTTGCCGAGCAGCACATTTTTTAAATAATTTGTCTTGTCATATTTATCGCCGCAATGAAACTGCAGATTTGACAGAGAGACCGAAAGCATTAGAGAAAAGTGCTGTGCATCAACATCTGTGCCGCGGACATATACTACGTAATCCAGCATATTACGCATACCGAAAGCAACAAACGTATACTCTCCCAACACATAAGGCTTGCCATTATTCACATTTTGCATCACGGCATCATAGGCTACGTCCTCTTCCAATAACTCTCCAACAGAAGCAACCACGGCACCGGAATTATTCAGGACGCCCATATTTTTTCCGTAAATTCCCTTCATCTGCTCCAGTATCGGTTGATAGATTTGACCCAGCATATATCATTCCTCCGTTCAGGTTATAAAACTCATGTGATAAAAGACACAAAAAAACACCTCTTATATCATATACTTTTTTTTGCAATTTTGCAAGGTTTTTTTACAATATTTAATAATTTCTCACAAAATAATTAAAAATGCGCATCGAATTGTTATATATTTTTCACTTTAAAACACAGATAAAAATAAGAGCTGTAGCAAAATGCTACAGCTCCTTCGTTTGTTTTAGGAGACACGTCAACGCCAAGGTCAATAACCTTAAGACCTTTTCCTTCATAACATCATCTTAACAATCAAGACCTGTATTTTTGAAAAATATTTAAAAACTTAAAAAAAACAATTGAAAACACAGTCTTATTTTGATATGATTGTTAAGGTAGATAAAGCGTTCGGAGGGGTTAATATGTTTTGTGTAACTGTAAAGACAGCCAATGGTGAAATTAAGAAAAATTATGATAATGAAATTCTTATCTCAAAAGCACTCGATGATGTCGGAATTAGCCAGCACAGGCCTTGCGGCGGCAAAGGTACATGTAAAAAATGTACTGTAAATGCTAATGGTAAGGATGTTTTGGCGTGCATTACATATATTAACACCGACACATATATTGATTATACCCTAAAAGATGATAATATTCAAAGCTTGACTGACGGAATTACAAAAGATTTTTTAAAAAAACCGATTATAGACGAAGGGCGCGCATTAGCTATTGATATCGGGACTACCACAGTGGCGTGGTATGTTTTTGAATTTCCAAAAGGGGAAATAATTGCCAAGGGCGGCGTTGTCAATGAGCAGTCACGCTTTGGTGCTGATGTTATTTCAAGAATTGAATATGCAAAAAACGGCGGACTGTCTGATTTAAAAGACAGTATAAATTCTCAAATTGATGAGCTTATAAAGAAATATAACCCCAAAAAATGCGTTATTACGGGAAATACAGTAATGCTCCATTTTTATACAGGGCTAAGTACCGATAAGATGTCAGTATTTCCGTTTACTCCCGAAACTTTGTTTGGCGAGTGGAGAGACGATGTATATCTTCCGGGTTGTATGTCAGCTTTTGTTGGCGCGGATATTACAACTGC
This sequence comes from Oscillospiraceae bacterium, assembly GCA_015068615.1. Lineage (GTDB taxonomy): Bacteria > Bacillota > Clostridia > UBA1381 > UBA9506 > UMGS755. The sequence continues at coordinate 6,003 of SVKE01000015.1, forward strand.
GGTAATTGCAAGTAATATGACAAATGAAAAGGCTTCCTTTTTAGTTGATATCGGAACAAACGGAGAGATGGCTTTGTGGAATAATGATACTTTAATATGCTGTTCAACTGCTGCCGGGCCTGCCTTTGAGGGAGCAGGCATAAAGTATGGTTTGCCTGCTGTTAAGGGTGCAATAAATACCGTTTACATAGAAAATGGTGAAATACGGTATACAACAATAGATAACGAAAAGCCAAAAGGTATTTGCGGCTCAGGTATAATTGATGCCATAGCTTGTATGATAGAGCTTGACATTATAGACGAAACCGGCTACATGGATGATGATTTTGAAATTGCCGATAGCGGTGTCTATATTACTGTTGGTGATATTCGCTCTATTCAGCTTGCGAAATCAGCATTGAGATCGGGGATTGATACTCTGTTTTATGAGTCGGGATTGTCATATGATGAGGTGGAGAGCTTTTATATAGCCGGAGGATTTGGAAACTTTATAAATAAAGAGTCTGCTGCAAAGATTGGGCTGATTCCAGCTGAGATTTTGGATAAGGTTAAAACTATCGGAAACGGTGCCGGAGCCGGTGCTTGTATGATAGTGCAAAATACTGATTTTTTGGAGTATTCCAAAAAGTTATCACAGGACGCCGAGACAGTAAATCTTGCTGATAATCCATATTTTATAGAAAAATATATAGATAACATGATGTTTTGAAAATAGAAATTTAAAGCACCGTATTAAAGTGGCGGTATGGAGGAGTTATTATGAATATGCAAAAATGGTTGGAGGATTTAAAGGCAGCTCGGGTAAAAAAAGCTATGCCGATACTTTCTTTCCCGGGAGTAAGTTTAATGGATGCTACAGTGGGTGAACTTATTAAGGACAGTACATTGCAGGCCAAGGCCATGGAGCTTGTGGCAAAGAGAGTTGATTCCTTGGCGTCTGTAAGTCTTATGGATTTATCGGTTGAGGTAGAAGCGTTTGGAGCAGAAGTAAAGTTTTTTGATGATGAGGTGCCAACCGTTACAGGTGCAATTGTAACAACTCCTGAAGAAGCAGAAGATCTTAAAGTACCTGAGGTTGGGACAAAGAGAACGGGAATTTATGTTGATGCTATTAAAAAGGCTATTAGAGTTATTACCGACAGACCTGTTTTTGCGGGAGTTATAGGCCCGTTTTCACTTGCAGGCAGACTTATGGATGTAAGTGAAATTATGGTAAATTGCTATGTTGAGCCTGAAATGGTACATAAAACAATGGAAAAAACAACAGAATTTTTAATCAATTACATAAAAGAATATAAAAATGCAGGTGCAAACGGCGTTGTAATGGCAGAGCCGTTGACAGGGATGCTTTCACCTGATCTTGCGAGGGAATTTTCAGAACCTTATGTAAAGAAAATTTCTGATAGTGTAAAGGATGAGGACTTTTTAATCATTTATCATAACTGCGGAGATAACATTATCCAAATGTGTGATTCGATTATTGCTACCGGATGCGACGCATATCACTTTGGTGATTCTATAAAATTGGCTGATATGCTGAGTCATTTTTCCAAAGATACAGTTGTTATGGGAAATGTAAGTCCATCAAGACAGTTTAAAGAAGGAACTCCTGAGTCTATGAAAAAGGAAACAATAGAAATCATGACAGAATGTAAGGATTATCCTAATTTTGTAATTTCCTCGGGCTGTGATATTCCGCCTACATGCAGTTGGGATAATATTGACGCATTTTTTGAGGCTGTAAAAGAGTATTATGAAGGATAAAAGATGCTTTTAAATAAATGGAGTTTACCGAAGGGATAAGATGATTGAGTTTACCCAAAAATTGTTTATACGATCAATAATGACATTGAAAGTGTACGTCGCTATGTTGAGCTTATTAGAAACAGATGTAAATTAAACTATAAAAAAACAATTTTTAAAGGAAAGAAAATGACAGGGAAAGAAAGAATATTAAGAGTTTTAAACAAGAAGGTTATGGATATATACTGCATAGTGACCACTCTATTCCAAAAACAGTTAAGCATGAAACATTACAGTATTTTTACTAAGAAAGCATTTGAGCTTGGAACATATTAGAAACGAGGGATGTATATGTTAATTGAAAAGATAAAAGAGATAGGTTTTGATAATGTAGCAGAAATTGATGTGGCTGAAATCGGATTTGAGCCGTCATTGATATCCCTGTGTGAAAAGAATACCTGTGGTAATTACGGAAGAAACTATGCATGTCCGCCGCTTCTTGGTAAAACAGAGGATTTAATCAAAAAGGCAAAAAGCTTCAAAAAAATGATTCTTTTTCAAAAGATTTATCAGCTTGAGGATTCCTTTGATATTGAAGGAATGGCAAGAGGAAAGATGGATTTTTCTGAAAAAACAATTAAAACCTTTGATGCAATTTCCGATATACCAAATGAACATATGGTATTAGGAGCAGGAGGCTGTACTTTATGCAAAGAGTGCGGAGCGATAACAAACACGCCTTGCAGATTTCCTGATCGTGCAATACCATCGCTTGAAAGCTTCAGTATTCAGGTTTCAACACTTGCAGGACAGTGTGGTATGAAGTATATTAACGGTGTAAATACGACCACATATTTTGGTGCTGTTTTGTATAAATAATTTGAGTAATTTTACCTCCTCAAACTGTCGAAAAAGTCCAGATTTTTCTGGGCTTTTTCTTCGTTTTTTGGTAGAATGAACCCCCACAAAACAAGGCCGCCCTTGACATGCCTGTGCTTTTATGCAAGATATTAGCTAAGGGATGAAATCCCAAAATGCGGATTTCATCCCTCGCAAATCACTTAAATTATATTATCATTTTGGAGTTTACACAAAATCGGGGAAATACCCGTGGGAGAATCAAGATGTTATTCCTCTGTTGTCTCCTCAGACTCATCTGCCTCGGGTGCCTCCTGCGAGCCGGCAAATAACTCCTCAAATTCCTCTCCGGAAAGCTTTTCTTTTTCAATCAGAGCCGTGGCCACCCGATCGAGCTCCTGTCGATGTGATGCCAGATAGTCGGTGCACTGGCTATACGCTGTATCCACAATTTTTCTAACCTCGGCATCAATTTCTGCCGCCACCTGCTCGCTGTAATCGCGGGTCTGCGCGTAGCTCATGCCCAGAAATACCTCATTGTTATCCGAACCGAAGGTCATGGGGCCTAGAGCCTCACTCATGCCGTATTTGGTGACCATTTCCCGCGCCAGCTTGGTTGAACGCATAATATCATTTGAAGCACCGGTGCTGATATCATTGAGCACCAGCTTTTCTGCCGTACGGCCGCCCAAGAGTACCACAATTTCATTCAGCATATCCTGCTTGGAAACATAGTTCCTGTCCTCCCTAGGCAGTGACAGGGTGTAGCCGCCGGCTCTACCGCGCTGAATAATCGAAATCTCATGCACGGGATCACAGTTCGGCAACAGCTTATGCATAATTGCATGGCCGGCCTCATGGTAGGCCACAAGGCGTTTTTCCTTATCTGTAATCGTTTTAGAGCGCTTTTCAGGACCGGCAATTACCTTGATAATGGAGTTTTCAATATCCTCCATGGCGATCTTCTTTTTGCCGCGTTTGGCTGCAAGGAGTGCCGCCTCATTCATCAAATTTTCCAAATCTGCGCCGGTAAAGCCTGCGGTTGTCTTGGCAACGACGGAAAGCTTCACGTCCGCATCGAGCGGCTTGCCACGGGAGTGTACCTTTAAAATGTCCTCGCGGCCCTTGACATCGGGATAATTCACAACCACCTGTCTGTCAAAGCGTCCGGGACGCAGAAGCGCGGGGTCTAAAATATCGGGACGGTTGGTTGCCGCAATGATAATTATACCCTCATTGGCACCAAAGCCATCCATTTCCACAAGCAGCTGGTTCAGCGTCTGCTCGCGTTCGTCATGACCGCCGCCGAGACCTGCACCTCTGTGACGACCCACCGCATCAATTTCGTCTATAAATATGATGCTGGGTGCATTCTTCTTGGCCCGTTCAAATAAATCACGGACACGGGACGCACCCACGCCCACAAACATTTCCACAAAATCAGAACCGCTGATGCTGAAAAACGGTGCCTGCGCTTCGCCGGCTACAGCCTTAGCCAGCAAGGTTTTACCGGTTCCCGGCGGACCCACAAGCAAAACGCCCTTGGGAATACGGGCACCCAGCTCAATAAACTTTGAAGAATCCTTCAAAAACTCGACAATTTCAGCCAGCTCTTCCTTTTCTTCATCCGCGCCGGCCACATCCTTAAAGGTCACATGGGTTTCACCGGTCTGAGACATGCGCGCATTGCTTTTGCCAAAGGTCATCACTTTGCCGCCGCCCTGTGACTGCCGCATAAACACAAACCAGAATAGCACAAAGATACCAACGGTTAAAAGAGTCGGCAGCAACGAGAGCCACCAGGGCATTTGCTGCGGCGCAGGAGTTTCTACCTTCAGGGTACCGGCCTCCATCTGCGTTCTGATTTCCTCACCGGCATCCTCATAAAGCAGGAAAACCGATGAAATATCTGCAATTCTCTTGTTAGCGTTGGGATATTCTTCTTCAATATCACGTAGCGTAATCGTTGCTGTCCGGTCTGTTAAAACCAGCTCCGATACGCGGCCGCTCTTGATGTTAGACAGCAGTTCGGAATACACAATGCTGCTGGTGCCGGGTTCGTAATTAAAAATGCCGAACATCAAAAGGACAACCAGAAACAGCAATACATAAAAACCAATGCCGCCAAGATATTTTTTATTCAAGTATGTCACCCCACAGAGCATTAGAATAGCATTTAGTTTAACACAAATGCATCAAAATTACAAGGAATATATAAAATTTTAATTTTCTATTCATTTTTTGTACACACTCGGCTTCACAACACCAACATAAGGCAGCTGGCGATAGCGCTCATCATAATCCAGACCATAGCCCACAACAAACTCGTCCGGAATGTCAAATCCGGAAAAATCCGCCGTAATCGGCTGTACGCGGCGACTGGGCTTATTCAAAAGACAGCAGAGCTTAATATCCTTTGGATTACGGCTGGAAAGCAGCTTTATTAAGGCGCTCATCGTGTTGCCGGAATCCAGAATGTCCTCCACCAGCAACAGATTTTTACCCGTGATGTCAACCGATAAATCCTTAAGTATTTTAGCGCTTCCGCTGGAGCTGGTGCCTGAACCATAGCTGGATACACACATAAAGTCAAACTGCACCGGAAAGGAAACCAGCCGCACAAGGTCGGAAAAAAAGGTTACCGCGCCCTTTAATATGCAGGCCAGCACGACCTCCTCGCCCTTGTAATAGGCGTCCATTTCGGCCGCCATTTCCTTAACTCTTTTTGCAATTTCCGTCTCGGAAATCAGCACCCTTTCAATATCTTTTTCAATGCTTATCATTTGTTTGCTCCCCCTCCACATACTGCAGACACAAAATCTCACGTGTACCCGCCTTTGCAATATAACGGGCATCAAGCCTGTGACCTACCACCCAGATGATGTCCTCGTCAGCTGTGACAATGGGAATTTCATCACGCATAAAACGAGGTACTTTTTTATCAATATAAAACTCACGCAGGCTCTTTTTGCCCGTCATGCCGGTGGGATAAAAAACATCCCCGGCACGGCGCGAACGCACTGCGAGCTGCTTGCCGGCAAGCTTTTCAGCATCAAGGCAGGCCTCCTGCACGCCTTCGGGTCGCCTAAAGCCCACTTCCCTACTAAGATAGAAACAACCGCCGATTTCCGGAATGCTTAGGCGCCCCGTCTCAGGCAGGTTGTGATAAAACGTCACCGCCGGCGTTTCACGCCGTATATATAAGCAGCCGTCATACAGGCGAGCTGTCAGGTTGCCCGCTATGGATTGGGCACCGCTGCTCTGCTCCAGCAGCAAGTGTATTTGCTCAATAATAGCTGCGCTTATCTCGCGATCCCCGGCAAGGCTGTGTGCCGCTCGACGCAGAAGGGCCATGCGCATATACGGCTCCTCCTCCTGCAGACTCCTGCAGGAAAATGCAAATCCACCGGAAACCGGCCGTGCCAAGCGAGCAAAGCGCATCTCTGTTTCCTTTTCAATAAAATCCTGACAGGAGGAAAAAATTCCGGCATTGGTCAATAACGTACGCAGCAGCCCCGGATTAAAGTCTCGCTCCAAAAGAGGCAGCAACACGTGCCGAATCCTATTGCGCGTGAAATGCAGATTTTGATTGGTGCTGTCTGTCCGGTAGGCAAGCCCCTGCTCTTTGGCATAGGCTTCAATGTCTCGCCGTGTCACATCCAAAAGCGGACGAATCACACTGCCGTTTCGATACGGAATCCCCGCCAGACCGCCAACAGAGGCTCCACGCAGAAAATGCATCACTATGGTCTCTGCGTTGTCGTTGGCGTTGTGTGCTGTTGCAATTTTTGTAAAGCCCTTTTCCTTGGCCAGGTCGCGAAAAAAAGCGTAGCGAGCCCGGCGTCCGGCCTCCTCCAGCGTCATTTTTTCTCGTTCAGCCATTTCCCTTATATTAATATGTGTGCAAAAGAGCAGAACACCCTTCTTTTTGCACAGTTCCTGCACAAAAATCTCATCCTCGTCTGCCTCCTTGCCGCGGAGACCGTGATGCAGATGAGCCGCTGCCACAGTGATTGACAATTCATCCTTAAGCTGCAGCAGTGATTCAAGCAACGAGACCGAGTCTACTCCCCCGGAAACGCCGACCAAAACACTGTCGCCCGAATGGAACAGATTCTGCTGCCTGATTGTTTGCTTAACACGTTCCAGCATATCATTCATGTCCCTTGTCAAGATTCATAAAGCGGGTATACTGACCGGCCCAGAACATTTTCACCGTGCCGGTGGAGCCGCTTCTATGCTTTGCAATGATGCATTCTGCCACATTTTTCTGCTCTGTATCAGGATTGTATACATCATCCCTGTATAAAAACATAACAATGTCGGCATCCTGCTCGATAGCACCGGATTCACGCAGATCACTGAGCATAGGACGGTGCTCAGCGCGTTGCTCGGGTGCACGGGAAAGCTGAGAAAGGGCAATAATTGGAACATCCAGCTCCTTGGCCAAAATTTTCAAAGAGCGGGAGATATCGGAAATCTCCTGCTGCCGGCTTTCTGCACGGGTTCCCTGCATCAGCTGCAAATAGTCAATCACCACAAGACCCAGATTCTTCTCCAGCTTCAGCCGGCGGCACTTGGCCCGGATGTCGCTGATGGTCACATTGGTGGAGTCGTTTATATAAATAGGCGCCTGCCCCAAGGTTGTCAGCGAGGCCGCGATTTTTTCCCAGTCATCATCCGTGAGCTCTCCTGTACGCAGGTGATTGCTGTCAATCAGCATTTCAGAGCTGATAATTCTGGAAACCAGCTGTACGCTTGACATTTCCAAACTGAAAATCGCCACAGGCACATTGGCATGCACAGCAGCATAAGAGGCAATATTTAATGCAAAGCTGGTCTTGCCCATGGAAGGACGGGCTGCAATCAGAATAAAGTCCGATTTCTGCAAGCCGAACAGCTCCCGATCAAGCTCTGTAATGCCGGTGGGGGTGCCCGTCAGCTTACCTTTATTTTGATAGATTTCCGCCAAAGAATCATGGGTTTTTAGCAGCACATCCTTAATGTGTACAATGCCGCGCTGTTCCTGATTTTCCAATACATCAAAAATCAGACGTCCCGCTTCGTCGGCTATGTTTTTCGATGCCGCGCCGGGAGAATAGCCCAAATCCATAATATCTCCCGAGGCACGAATCAAGCGACGGAGCAGCGCCTTATCCTGCACAATATCAATATACTGTTTTAAGTTTGCCGTTGTGGGCAAAGTAGAAGCCAGATACGCCAGATATTCCACACCGCCAACCGCCGCCAGCTGCTCTGCCATAGTCAGCTCCTCGGAAACCGTAACCAAATCAATGGGTTCATCACGGTTAAAAAGCTTCTGCATGGCATCATACACCAGGCGATTTGCCTCGATATAGAAATCCTCGCTCTTTAATGCCTCAAACACCAGCGTCACGCATTCAGCGTCAATCAGCATGGCGCCCAAAATGGATTGCTCTGCCTCCTTGTTATGAGGCATCACCTTCGGCACACCGTTTTCCATAACTGCTTTCCTTTCCGGTCGAAATCAGCCTCAGGCCGGTTTGACCTCTACCTGTAGCGTTGCCGTAATTTCCGGATATACCTTAATTGTCACCTGTGTTACCCCCAGGCTCTTAATGCCATCGGGCAGCTGAATCTTCTTCTTGTCCACCACCAGATGGCACTGCATTTTTAGCTGTTCTGCCACGTCCTTGGCCGTGATGGAGCCAAACAGCTTGCCGTTTTCACCAGCCTTTGCCGTAAAGCTGACCTTGCATTCCTTCAGCTTTTCCGCAAGCTCTAATGCCTGCTGGCGCTCCTGCTCCTTGTGAAAGGCTGCCGAGCTTTTACGACTTTCCATTTCATTCACTGCGGTTTTATCTGCCACAATCGCTAATCCCTTAGGCAGCAAATAGTTTCTTGCATAACCATCTGATGCATTGACCATTTCGCCCTTCTTGCCGTGGCCTTTTACATCAGCCGTTAAAATCACCTTCATGTTATACACTCCTTTGTATAAAAAACTCAGTTTGATGTCTCCAGATAGTAATCCTCAATTGCCTCACATAGCTTTTCCCTTGCTTCCTCAACGGTCAACTCAGGCAGCTGCGCACCGGCAATGGTCATATGACCGCCGCCTCCCAGCTTTTCTAAAATCACCTGCACATTAATGCCTCCCAACGACCTGCCGCTGATGCTGACACCGTTTTCATCTGCATATAAAACAAAGGAAGCCGTAATGCCTTTAATGTTCAAAAGCTCGTCAGCCGCCTGCGCGATGAGTACATGCATATTCGACCCATCCTCATGGGTTTTGCTGATGGCAATATGATCCCGGAAGATTTCTGCCTCCTTAATAATAGAGGCTCTTTTGATGTAGGAGGTTAAATCCTGCTGGAACATGGTTTTAATCGCTATGGTATCCACGCCCTGCTTTCGCAAAAAGGAGGCTGCCTCAAAGGTTCTCACGCCAGTTTTAAAGGTAAAGCTCTTGGTGTCCACCACAATGCCGGCATACAGACATTCGGCCTCAAGCTTTGTTAAAGACATTTTATTGGCCGAGTACTGTAGAATCTCCGTCAACATTTCACAGGTTGAGGAAGCATAGGGCTCATGGTAAATCAGAGCCGTGTTTTCAATGAACTCTGCGCCACGCCGATGATGGTCTATCACCACCACCTGGCCGGCCTTTTTCAAAAGCGCCGGAGACTCTACCAAGCTGGGCTTATGGGTATCCACCACAATTAAGAGCGTGGTCTCCTTCACCCAGGCTGCTGCCTGCTGACTGTTCACAAAAATGCCGGCGTATTCTTCTACATTTTCCAAGCGATCAAGCATGTTTTTCACGGTTTGATCATAGCTTTCCAGCAAAATGTGAACCGGCTTATTCTGCATTCTGCACATGCGATACACGCCAAAGGCAGAACCCAAAGAATCTATATCTGCTCCCTTATGACTCATCACCACAATATTTTCGGCGTTTGCAATCAGGCCGCTTAAGGCAAAGCTGACCACACGAGCCTTGACCCGGGTGCTCTTTTCATATTCCTTGCTGGTACCACCGTAAAAACGGAACTGCTCATGATCCTTAATAACTGCTTGATCGCCACCACGACCCAGAGCCATGTCAATGGCACTTTTGGCATACGCATCATTTTCCGCCAAATCCTCGCCGTTTAAGCCGATGCCTATGCTGATGCTGGCCGGAATGGTGTTGCCCTCACTGATGGCGCGAATGCTTGACAGAAGGCTGAATTTATCCTTGATAAAGCTCTCTAAGTAGTGGTATTCAAACAGAATGCAGTATTTATCCTTTTCGTATTTAATTAAAATTCCCTTGTTCTCGTTAGCCCAATCGTTGATTTCCTTATATAAAAGTGCCTGTAAAAGCGGCCTGGCACTATTATCTGCCGACTCCATCAACTCGTCATAATTATCTACAAAAATCAAACATTCAAAGGTTTTTTCGTCAATATATTTCTGCTTGTATTGCAAATATTCCGTAATCTCCACAAAATATAAAACCACAATTTTGTCTCTTTTGTCCCCGCCCTGCGGAATGCTGCCGTACACGCGAAAATCCCGTCCCCGGCAGGAAACTGTTGTCTGTACCGGCGTTGCAGGCTCCTGAAAAAACCCTGCTACAGTCAAACCGGGAACCAGCTCCTCCAGCGCCTTATCATATAAATGCTCTTCATTAAAAACAGCACTAAAAGCCTCATTATACCATTTGATTTTACCCTCTTGCTGCACAATCACCGCCGCAAGCGAAAAATCTAAAAGCACATTACCGGTAGCAGAGCCTATATCCAGCGTCATTTTCTCAAACATCTCGGAAATTCTTTTCTTAGAATGCCTTTTATAAGCATAGTTAATCACAAACAAAATTGCTGAAATAACAAGCTCTGAGATAGCCAGATACAGATTGAACCAAAGGGTGACAACACCCATCAGCAAAATAATGACAATATAAAAGCCGCCCGTCATATAATAAAGACCGCTGTTTTTATTGATTTCCATGTGTATCAAACTCCGTTCTGCCGCATCTTGCGACTCGTTTTAGGCAGATATAAGGGCTATATTTCCTCTTTTTCTTCCTTTTCTCCGGAAAGCCTTCTGTAATCGAAAAAACTGTCTGAAAGGCCCGTAACGGCAAAGAATATAACAGGCATCATAAACAGCATGCCGGAGAACAGCAGCAGCGCGGCAAACAGTAGTCTGCGAACACTTTGCTTAATGCCGCTCCGCTTCATTTTCATATCAAATACCGACATGCCAACGGCCATAAACAAAAAGCTTAAAAGCACGATAACGTTTATCGCCATATCGGCAAACAGGCCGGCCGGAGCTGCCGAAAATACAAATAGCAGCACAAGGTATAAAACAGCCATGAGGCGATCGGCCCTGAGCATTTCAAAGGGCGTTAAAAAGGCCATATCCACATCGTTTTTTATCTGCAGCTTTTTATACATCGTAATCAAAAGATAGGCAAGCGCAACGCTTATAATCATGAAAATAGACGGCGAAAGCATGATGGACATATTCACCGCCTCCGTCACCGCACGGTCAATCACCGTGGCAAGCTCCGGATCACTATATTGCGCCTTGAAGGCCTCCTTTAACATACGGCCCATTTCCAGCATGGATGCGCTTAAGGTGACCTCTCCGCCCGACTGACTTCCCGCCAGCATAAAGCTTGCCACAATGTTAGCAACAAACAAAAAAGCACACAGAAAAAGCAGCCTGCCAAGTGACAGCTTAAAGCGCGTCCCTAAAGCCAGCGCAATTCCCAAAAGAATTAAAGGCGCAGCGGCTGAAATCGCAAACAGCACTCCACCAAACAGGGAAAATATCATAATGATTAAAAGTGAATTCAAAATACCAAAGCCATAGTGCTGCCGGTAAAAGGTCACACCCATCAACGCGCTGATTAAAAGCCCCAGCACCAGCTGCAAAAGGCCGCCAAGCAGAGAATATGCTGCGCAGAGTGCTATGATGAGCAAGGTGTTTATCATATATGCTTTCATTGTACCTTTGTTCAAATCGGGTTCTCCTTTTTGTACAGTCGAAAAGGATTTTCTAAAAACTGCTATATTATACTATGGTATATTGTAACACAAAGATTCCCAATTTACAAGATGATTTGCCAAAATTAAGAAAATTGTTCATTGGAGTCGACTTATGAACTCTTTTTGCGCATACAAAAGCACCCCTTTATACGCTGAAACGAAAAGAGGTGCTTTTATTAATTCATTGAGATTGCCTTTAATTTTTATTCCAAATAATCCTTCAGCTTTTTGCTGCGACTGGGATGCCGCAGCTTACGAAGTGCTTTTGCCTCAATCTGACGGATACGCTCGCGGGTTACGTTAAATTCCTTGCCGACCTCCTCTAAGGTTCTGGCGCGGCCATCCTCTAAGCCAAAGCGCAGCTTAAGCACCATGGATTCACGAGGGGTCAACGTATCCAGCACATCGCTGAGCTGTTCCTTTAAAAGCATAAAGGAAGCCGCCTCAGAGGGTGCCGGCGCATCATCATCCGGGATAAAGTCACCCAGATGGCTGTCCTCCTCCTCGCCGATGGGTGTCTCTAAGGAAACAGGCTCCTGTGCAATTTTCATAATCTCGCGCACTTTATCAATTGACATATTGAGTTCCTTTGCAATCTCATGCGGATGAGGATCTCGTCCCAGCTCCTGTACCAGCTGACGGGATACGCGAATCAGCTTGTTGATGGTTTCCACCATGTGCACCGGAATACGAATGGTTCTTGCCTGGTCTGCGATAGCGCGGGTGATGGCCTGCCGAATCCACCATGTTGCATAGGTGCTGAATTTATATCCCTTGGTATAATCAAATTTTTCAACAGCCTTAATTAGGCCCAGATTGCCTTCCTGAATCAAATCCAAAAAGAGCATGCCGCGGCCCACATAGCGCTTGGCAATAGAGACAACCAGGCGCAAATTGGCTTCGGCCAGTCGACGTCTTGCCATTGCGTTGCCCTGTGCCATCAGCTTAGCAAGCTTAGTCTCTTCATCCGGCGCTAAAAGCGGCACCTTGCCGATTTCCTTTAAATACATCTTTACGTGGTCATCGACCGAAACACCCTCAACACCTGAAATTTCAAGAACCTCGGCATTTAAATCGACCTCTTCTAAAGAAGTGATGTCTCCGATTTCCTCCTCGATTTTTTCAAGCTCCTTGTCCATATCGGCCACAACCTCAATGCCCTCTTTTTCAAGAAGCTCATATACGGCCTCGATTTGTTCCGGATCCATTTCAAAATCGGAAAGAGTGTCCATAATTTCCTTGTAGGTCAAAATCCCATTGTTTTTCCCTCGGGAAATCAAATCCTGTATGGCGTGTTTTTTCTTGGCTTCAACCTCTGCCGACATATCACCCTCTCCTTCCTTTAATACGTTGCAAGATTTCATTTGCTTCTTTCACTTTACCTTCCCCGACCAGTTGCCCGGCCCGTTTTTTTAAGTATGCGGTTTCCAGCTTTTCTGCAGCCTCCTTCACAGCCTGCACGGTCTCGCCCGAAAAATCCTGATACAGTATCGATACTGCCGCCTGCCGCAGGACTTCATCAGACAAGGTGGTTAAAAATTCCGGCGCGCTGACCTCTTCTTCTCTCTCGCGATATGCCGCAATTGCAGAAAACAGCTTTTCATGTATATCACTTGTAAACCATTCGGGTTTGACCGTGCTGCTTGCAATTTCAAAGGCACGCCGATGATAAAAGATGAGGTTTAAAAGCATGCGCTCTGTCTTATATGTAGCCGTAGCTTGCTGACGGCTGCCTGCAGAAAAATCTGCCGAAAGCTTTTCCGGCGTGTTCTGCGCATACATTTCCTTACGTGTTTCCTTTTTATTTTTATAATAAATCAGCTTGGAAATCTCTGTTTTAATGGCTTCCGACGAAATGTCCGTTTCTGCCGAAAGGCGCTTGATGTAAACCTCGCGGGCAACCTCGCTATCCACCTCGGCAAGAATTTTTGCCGCCTCGGTCAAAAAGCTGATTTTTTGAGCTGCATCATACAAGTCATACTGCTGCCGGAGCCGCAAAAGCTGATATTCCAGAGATTCCTTGGATTCAGCCAAGAGAGCCCGAAAGCTTTCGACACCTTTTTTTTGTATATATTCATCGGGGTCCTTAGCCCCTTTATAGCTAATCACCTTAACGGTGTTCTCTGCCTCCGTTAAAAGAGCAATGGCCTTTTGTGCTGCTTTTTGCCCGGCCTCGTCACTGTCATAGCAGACGTATACCTGGCTGGCGTAGCGCTTTAAAAGCCTTGCCTGATCCTCCGTCAGGGCGGTTCCCAAGCCCGCCACAGCATTACAGATGCCGGCCTGATAGAGAGAAATCACATCCATATACCCCTCCACCAGAATCAGGCCCTCCTTCATGCCGGACTGCTTGGCCAAATTCAGCGAAAACAAATGCCGTCCCTTATGAAAGACAGGCGTTTCCGGGGAATTCATATATTTAGCCTGATCGTCTCCCAGCGTTCTACCTCCAAAGGCAATCACATTCCCTCGCACGTCAATAATGGGAAACATCAGCCTGTTTCTGAATTTATCATACACACGGCCTTTTTCATTTCTAACCGCCAGACCGGCTGTGACAATTTCCTCCGGCGTGTAGCCCTCTGCTTGCAGATAGGCGAGCATGTCGTCCCAGGCCTCCGGCGCAAAGCCCACGCCGAATTTAATCGCTGTACGCTTGGAAAGACCGCGTCTTTGCATATAGGAAAGGGCGGCCTCTGCCCCGGGCTTACTCAAATTCTCATAAAAGTGTCGCGCTGCCAGCCGATTCATTTCCAAAATGCGTTTTCTTTTTTGGCTCTCCTCCTCGCGGTCGGCCCTTGAGCCTCCTTGCTCCTCCACCAGGGTGACACCGGCTCGCTGCGCCAAAAACTGCAGGGCGTCCACAAAATCAAGATTCTCGGCACGCATCACAAAATCAAAAATATTACCACCAGCGCCGCAGCCGAAACAATAAAACAGCTGCTTTTCCTCGTCCACATGAAAAGAGGGCGTCTTTTCCTTATGAAATGGGCATAAGCCCACATAGCTTGTCCCGTTGCGTTTTAACCTGACATAGCCTGAAACAAGCTCGGACAGACTGTTTCTTCTGCTGACCTCATTGATTGAACTTTGTGCGTAGCGGGCCAAAGGCTTTCTCTCCCAATCGTAATTTTTTCGATTAAGCTATATGTTTATTCGACAGCAAATAAAAAAATCCTTCAAAAAATTAATTTTTTTACGTAAAAAATAAATTTTAGTGCCGACAATATTATTTTCATGGGAATTTTTACTAAAACTGTCGGTAGTCTTCAATACGTTGCCCTATTATTTACATAATAATACATGAAAATGCAAAAAATTTATTTTACCTGCCAGCCCTCGGGCATAAACAGCGCCTTATAAATGTAAATGGCGTAGTTATCTGTCATCCCGGCAATGTAATCACACACATCCCGCTCACCGGAAAAGACATGACCGGACAAACCCTGCTCCCGGAGCGCCTCGGGATGATGAATGAAGTGCTTAAAAAGCGTGGCTAAAATGCCCTTGGCCTTATCCTCCTCTGCCTTGGCCACCCGGCTTGTATATACATTCTGAAACATAAAGCTGCGCAGCTCCATCATGGCCTCGTGCATGTCAGGAGTCATGGCAACATGCGGTTTATTTTCACTGTTTTCTATCACATTTAAAATCATGGTTTGAATCCGCTCGCCATGGGTTTCACCCAGCGCGTGTCGGCACGCTGCCGGAATGTCCTCCGGCGCGATAACACCACCGCGTACCGCGTCATCAATGTCATGGTTAATGTAGGCAATCCGGTCAGCCAGCTTGATAATCTGGCCCTCCAGGGTCTGTGCCTCATTGTTTCCAGCATGGTTCAAAATGCCATCCCGCACCTCAAGGGTGAGATTTAAGCCCCGCTCCCCCTCCAAAATCTCAACGACGCGCAGGCTCTGCTCATAGTGACGAAAGCCCTCCGTGCAAATCTGGTTTAACACATCCTCACCGGAATGTCCAAAGGGCGTATGACCCAAATCGTGCCCCAAGGCAATAGCCTCCGTTAAATCCTCATTCAGCCGCAGAGCCCGGGCAATGGTGCGGGCAATCTGCGAGACCTCCAGCGTATGCGTCAGCCGGGTTCTGTAATGGTCTCCCTCCGGTGCCAGAAAAACCTGCGTTTTATGCATGAGGCGGCGAAAGGATTTTGCATGAATAATTCTGTCCCTGTCACGCTGAAAGGCCGTTCTGACTGTGCAGGGTACAAGCGGATGCTCACGGCCCTTTGAATTTTTTGACAGCACGGCAAATTCGGATAAGTTTTCTGCCTCGCGTTGCTCACTGAATTCTCTCAGGTTCATAAAAATCCTCCTCGCCGGCGATGAATATGTTTTGCACTACAAATTACAATAATAATTTTAAATCAGTGATTTGTGGTATATTTTATGTGCGAATCCTCTGTATATATACCCTTTTTTTTGCTTTTCAAACAAAAAAAATGAAAAAAATGCAAAAAATTTTTAGCAAAGTAAAAAAGCCTTGTTGTCACACGTCTGTCATACAGAGCAACAACAAGGCCTTTATACTTTTTAAAATTTACTTGGATTTCGACTGTATATATGCATCCATAGCCGCCGCTGCTTTTTTGCCGGCACCCATGGCCAGAATCACCGTTGCGGCACCTGTGACAGCATCGCCACCGGCAAATACCCCTTCCTTGCTGGTTGCACCGTCCTCATCTGCCACAATGCCACCCCACTTTTGGGTTTCCAGACCGGTTGTGGTCTGTTTAATCAGCGGATTCGGACTTTGGCCAATGGCAATAACCACAGTTTCAGCCGGTATTTCAAACTCTGACCCCTTCTTAGGAACAGGTCTGCGACGTCCGCCGGCATCCGGCTCACCCAACTCCATTTCAATACATTCAATGCCCGTTACAAATCCTTTTTCATCACCGAAAATGCGGGTCGGATTGGTCAGAAGTTTAAACTCTATACCCTCCTCTGCCGCATGCTCTACCTCCTCACGGCGAGCCGGCATTTCCTCCTCGGAGCGGCGGTATACGATGCTGACCTTCTCCGCGCCCAGACGCTTCGCACAGCGTGCTGCGTCCATGGCCACATTGCCGCCGCCGACCACAACCACATGCTCACCCACAGCAACAGGTGTGTCTGTTTCCGGAAAACGATAGGCCTTCATCAGGTTGATACGTGTTAAAAACTCATTGGCAGAGTATACGCCGTTTAAATTTTCGCCGGGAATGTTCATAAAGCTGGGAAGACCGGCACCACTACCGATAAAGACTGCCTCATAGCCCTCCTCTAAAAGCTCATCAACCGAAAAGATTTTACCGACTACCATATTGGTTTTAATGGCAACACCCATGGCCTTTAGGTTGGCAATTTCCTTCTGCACAATGTCCTTGGGCAGTCTGAACTCGGGAATGCCGTACATCAAAACGCCACCGGCCACATGAAAGGCCTCCATAACAGTAACCTCATAGCCCAGCTTTGCCAAATCGCCGGCACAGGTCAGGCTGGCAGGTCCTGAGCCCACAATGGCCACACGATGACCGTTCGAGGGCACCTGTCGGGGTGTTTCTGTCACATGCTGCATATGCCAGTCTGCCACAAACCGTTCCAGACGGCCAATACCGACGCTTTCGCCCTTAATGCCGCGCACACAATGCTTTTCGCACTGATTTTCCTGCGGACACACGCGCCCGCAAACAGCCGGCAGCGCGTTGGTTTCCTTGAGCGTCTGATAGGCTCCTTCATAATCCTTTTCCCTGATACGACTGATAAAATCAGGAATTTTTACGTTCACGGGACAGCCGGACACACAGGGACGATTTTTGCAGTTTAAACAGCGTTCGGCCTCCTCTAAAGCCATTTCCTCCGTATATCCCAAAGCCACCTCATCAAAATTACGGTTCCGCACCCCTGCCTCCTGCGCGGGCATGGGCACCTTATCAAGACGCATATTAGGCATGTCTGTTCCCTCCTGTCAATCTACATTCATGAGTTTCTAGAGATTGCCGTTCTTTGTCGCGGTACATAGCCTGACGGCGGATAGCCGCATCAAAATCTACCAAATGTCCGTCAAAATCCGGCCCGTCTACACAGGCGAATTTGGTTTCACCGCCCACCGTGAGTCGACAACCGCCGCACATACCTGTGCCGTCAATCATCACCGGATTCATGCTGACAATTGTTTTAATGTTATATTCCTTAGTCACATCACAAACGGCCTTCATCATTACAAGGGGACCGATGGCAATCACAAGATCATATTGCTCGCCGCTTTCAATCAGCTCACGAAGTGCATTTGTAACAAAGCCTTTGTTTCCGTTTGAGCCGTCATCTGTCATAATCATGGCTTTTTCGCTGACGGCCTTGACCTCATCTTCCAAAATAACCAGATCCTTGTTGCGGAAGCCCGTGATGGTATGCACGCAGCAGCCAAGCTCATTCAGCTTTTTCGCCTGAGGATAGGCAATGGCCGTTCCCAAGCCGCCGCCGATGACAGCAGCCTTTTTATAGCCCTCAAGCTCTGAAGCCTTACCGAGCGGCCCCACAAAATCCAGCAGACTGTCACCAACCTCCAGTGCGCCTAAACGACGAGTGGAATACCCCACCTCCTGAAAAATGATGGTGACTGTGCCAGCCTCTCTGTCATAATCGGCAATGGTCAGCGGCACGCGCTCACCATCCTCATCAATTCTAAAAATAATGAACTGCCCCGGCTCTGCCTTTTTGGCAATCAGCGGCGCCTCGATTACCAAACGCTTAACCTGTTCATTCAAAACATCCTTCGCTACAATCTTATACATAAAAAAGACCTCCTGCGGTTTTGTTTCTATTTCTTATTTCTGCCGGCAGCCTTATCCCGCTCGCCCTTCGTCAAAAGCTTTTTGCGCAGACGAACGCTCTTAGGCGTTACCTCCACCAGCTCATCATCCGAGATAAATTCAAGACATTGCTCCAAGCTTAAATTGTCCGGCGGTGTCAGGCGCAGAGCCTCATCACTACCGGAGGCGCGCATGTTGGTGACATGCTTCTTTTTACACACATTTACCGTGATGTCCTCGTTTTTGGCGTTTTCACCGACAATCATACCTTCATATACCGTCACGCCGGGGCCGATAAACAGCCGTCCGCGCTCCTGCGCATTATACAGACCATAGGCCACGCTGTCGCCGGTTTCCCAGGCAATCATAGAGCCTCTTGTGCGGCTTTCAATTTCGCCGCAATAGGGGATATAACCGTCTAATATGGTGTTCATCACGCCATTACCCCGGGTATCGCTTAAAAACTCGCTGCGATAGCCGATGAGGCCACGGGAAGGAATCCGGAATTCAAGACGGGTATAACCGCCGTCTGACGGCTGCATATTTTGCATTTCCGCCTTACGCCTTCCAAGCTTTTCAATCACCGTGCCGGCATACTCCTCCGGCAAATCAATGTATAACAGCTCCACCGGCTCCAGGGTTTTGCCGTCCTTTTCCTTTAGAATAACCTCCGGACGGGAAACTTGAAATTCATAGCCCTGACGGCGCATGGTTTCAATCAAAATAGAAAGATGCAGCTCACCGCGACCCGATACCTTAAAGCAATCGGCGCTGTCGGTTTCCTCTACCTTTAGACTCACATTGGTATCCAGTTCCTTAAAGAGTCTGGCTCGTAAATGCCGGCTGGTGACGTATTCACCCTCCTGACCGGCAAAAGGACTGTTGTTCACTAAAAAATTCATGGAGATTGTGGGCTCATCCACGGTAATTACCGGTAGCGGCTCTACGGCCGCCGGCGCACAAAGTGTTTCCCCGATGCCGATATCGCCCAGACCGGACAGGAGCACCACGTCACCAGCAGACGCCTCCCCTGCTTCTATGCGCTGCAGGCCGTCATGCATATAGATGCGGCCGACCTTTGCGCTACGCGTTGTTCCGTCAGCACAGCAAACCGTGAGGCTCTCTCCCATACGTACGCTACCTCGATCCACACGACCCACGGCAATGCGGCCCACGTACTCATCATAATCAATGTTAGAAACCAGCATTCTAAAGGGCTGCTCCGGGTCTCCTTCAGGTGCCGGTACGGTATCTACAATCGTATCAAACAGCACCTTTAAGCCCGGAACAAGACCATCCGGCTCAAGGCCGCTGATGCCTTCTCTGGCCGAGGTATACACAATGGGGAAATCGGCCTGCTCATCGCTGGCGCCCAAATCCAAAAACAAATTAAAAATTTCGTCTACCACTTCCAGCGGACGCGCCTGCGGACGGTCTATTTTGTTCACCACAACAATAGGCTTCAGATTCAGCGAGAGCGCCTTTTTCAGCACAAACCGCGTTTGAGGCATGGGGCCTTCAAACGCGTCCACCAAAAGCAGAACGCCATC
>SVKE01000070.1 GCA_015068615.1 Oscillospiraceae bacterium
GCAGAGGTGGATGTAATGTTAGTCCTCGGCGGGCAAAACAGCTCCAACACACAAAAGCTTTATCAAATATGCAAAAGCGTTTGTGACGAGGCCTATTGTGCCGAGTCCATCACTATGCTGGGTGACCTCACCCGGTTTAGAAACAAAAAAATCGGCATTACTGCCGGCGCATCGACACCGGCTGTTATAATAAAGGAGGCTATCAACAAAATGGAAAACCAGGACCAAAACTTTGCAACACTCTTCGAGGAATCCCTGAAAACTTTAAATACAGGAGACATCGTTACCGGTACTGTAATTGAAGTTAGACCCACAGAGGTTATTGTGGATTTACAAGTAAAACAGGATGGTATCATCCCCGCTTCAGAGATTTCCGATGATCCCTCTCTCACACCGGAAGACATTGTCAAACCGGGTGATGAGGTTCAGGTGTTTGTCGTTCGTGTGAACGATGCAGACGGAAACATTATGCTTTCCAAGAAAAAGCTCGACTCCATCAAAACATGGGAGTCCATCTTAAAGGTCGCAGAGGACGGAGAAATTTTAGAGGGGAAAGTTTCCGGCGTCGTAAACGGCGGCGTGATTGTGACATATAAGAGCTATCGCGTATTCGTACCTGCTTCACTGGCAAACGACAGATATCTCTCAGACTTAAATGAACTCGTTGGCAAAACGGTTCCCTTTAAAATTATTGATATAAACGAAAGAAGAAAGCGCATTGTCGGCAGCGTGAAGGCTGTTCTTGCTGCACAAAAGCAGGAGCTTTTAAATGCTTTCTGGGAAACCGCAGAGGTCGGCAAGAAGTATACAGGTGTTGTAAAATCTCTCACCAATTTCGGCGCATTTGTTGATATCGGCGGTGTAGATGGTCTGGTACATATCTCCGAGCTGAGCTGGGCCAGAATTAAGCATCCGTCTGATGTTGTCAGCGTTGGTGATGCCATTGAGGTATATATCAAGGATATTAACGAGGAAACCAAGAAGATTTCTCTGGGTTATAAAAATCCCTTGGATAACCCCTGGGAAATTGCTAAATCCAAGCTGAATGTAGATGATGTCATTAAGGTAAAAATCGTCCGCATGATGCCCTTCGGCGCTTTTGCTGAGATCATGCCCACGGTTGACGGCTTAATTCACATTTCTCAAATTGCGAATAAACGCATTGCAAAGCCACAGGATGAGCTTTCCATCGGCCAGGAGGTTGAGGTTAAGATTACGGACATTGATTGGGAAAACAAGAAGATTGCCCTTTCCATCCGTGCCCTTCTCCCTGAGGAGCCGGTTGTAGAGACACCCGCTTTAGAAGAGACACCGGCCGAGGATGAAGCACCCACTTCATACCATGATGAGGCACCTGCCGACACCATCGGCGATGCAGTTGAAATCCCTGTAGAGGCTGCTGAAGAAGCTACAGAGGAATAAGCATTAACAAATTTTGTACAACCCCGAATGCATTCGGGGTTGTATTTTTTTGTAAAATAATTATGATACATAGCATTACGAAAATTCCTGCGTATGTCTTGCAATAAGCGGTCATATTTGGTATACTAATGCTATACATAAAATTTATAAAGATAGGGATGGATGAACATGCTTTTAAAAGAATGGGCTGCACTGAAAAACGGCAGCGATATCCGTGGCGTAGCCAGTGAAGGTGTGCCCGGTGCTGAGGTGAATTTGACAGACCCGGTGGTGGAAGCCATTGCCAGAGGCTTTGTCGTATTTTTAAATGTAAAATATAACCTTCCGCCCGAGGCGCTGACCATTGCCATCGGACATGACAGCCGCATTTCTGCTGAGAGGGTTAAAAATGCCTGCATCCGGGCGTTTACCGAAAGCGGTGTCACTGTGCTTGATTTTGGTCTTTGCACCACGCCCGCCATGTTTATGAGCACCATAGACGAGGAGCTCAAGGTAAACGGCTCTGTGATGCTGACGGCCAGTCATCTGCCCTTTAACCGCAACGGCCTTAAATTCTTCACGCCCGAGGGTGGTCTTGAAGGCAGCGACATTACGGACATCCTCTCCTACGCTCAGGAGGGCCGTCGCATCGGTAGCGGCACAGGCACGGTAAAGAGCTTTGACTTTTTATCCAGATATGCCGCACACATTGCAGGCATCATCTGCAAGGAAACCGGTCTTTCTCTGCCCTTCTCCGGCATGAAGATTGCTGTAGATGCCGGTAACGGCGCCGGCGGCTTTTATGCAGAAAAGGTCTTAAAGCCTCTGGGAGCTGATGTTTCCGGTAGCTGCTTTTTAGAGCCGGACGGCACCTTCCCCAACCATATTCCAAACCCCGAGAATAAGGAGGCCATGCAGGCTATCTCAAAGGCTGTTTTAGACTCAAAATCCGATTTGGGTGTAATTTTTGATACCGACGTCGACCGGGCGGCCATTGTGGATGAAGCCGGACGCGAAATTAATAAAAACAAGCTGATTGCCCTGATTTCTGCCGTTTTATTGGAGGAGAAAAAGGGAACCATCGTCACAGATTCTGTGACCTCCAGCGGTCTGGGTGAATTCATCCGTGAGGAGCTGGGTGGTGTTCACCATCGCTTTAAACGTGGCTATAAGAATGTGATTAATGAAGCAAAGCGTTTAAACGCTGCAGGCTCCTACTGCCCGCTTGCCATTGAAACCAGCGGACATGCGGCACTGCTCGAAAACTACTTTTTAGATGACGGTGCCTATCTTGTCACCAAGCTATTGATTAAAGCTGTTAAAATGCGCGCCGAGGGACGTAAGCTGACAGAGCTGATTCAGAACCTGAAGGAGCCGAAACTGGCTGCGGGCCATCGACTGAATCTGACCGGTAGCAACTTTAAAGAGGATGGCAAAAAGATTTTGGATGCCCTTTCTGCCGCTGTGCAAAAAAGTAGCAACATGAGCTTGGAAGAACCGAACTACGAGGGTGTCCGTGTGAATATCGGAGATGGTTGGTTTTTGCTACGCCTCTCGCTGCACGATCCGCTGATGCCGCTTGATATTCAGTGCGACTCCGAGGATTGCCTTGCAGAAATCTACAACTTCTTAAAGAGCTTCCTCTCTGCGTTTGACTGCATTGATATTACGCCGTTGCCGTAAATATCAGGCTGAAATAAGATGATTTATTGAAAAAAGCACTTCTTACGAAGTGCTTTTTTCTGGCACTAATGAACAATATTCATACGAACATATAAACGGTGCAAAATGCAATAGATTATTTCACTGTGAAATAATCTTTTTTATTTCAATTTCAAGCCGTCACTAAAT
>SVKE01000016.1 GCA_015068615.1 Oscillospiraceae bacterium
GTTTTTCCGGAGAGCGTATCATCACTTTTATGCTACACTCTCATGCGAATGGACGCCAAGGAGCTGCAAGCCATCGGTGGCGTTTCTGAGGGCCTTGAAATGCGCATCAAGCAGGCAGCGGCAGAAGGCCGCAGCTTTTCAGATATAGCAGAGGGCATCAAAACAAAGCGGTATTTACAGGCACGGATTAACCGAATCTTAACAAAGGTGCTACTTGGTGTGACCCGGAAGGACGAATCCTTAGAGCCGGCGTATGCGCGCATTTTGGGCATTGGAGAAAAAGGCCGCGAGGTGCTGCGGCAGCTGCAGAGAACCACTAAGATTCCCATTATTACAAAGGCGGCGGATGCATCCTTTACGGATGCGGGCGCAAGGCGGATGTTTTCGATTGACCTGCTTGCCACAGATGTTTATACGCTTTTATATCCCGAGAAAAAAGCCGGCAAGAACGGTCTGGATTTTTACCGTTCGCCGGTCGTCATAAAAAAAGACGAATCAGTGTGACCACTGACTCGTCTTTTTTTATGATTTAAATAAATCTAAAAGCTCCTCTTTTGTCATGCCGGCAAGCAGCGTATTTTCATCTGGCAGAACATGCTCTGCAAGTGCCTGTTTTTTGGCAGCAAGGGTGAGGATTTTTTCCTCGACGGTATCCTTGGCAATCAGCTTATACACCTGCACGCTGTTTTTTTGGCCAATTCTGTGGGCGCGATCTGTGGCCTGATTTTGAGCGCTCAGGTTCCACCAGGGGTCGTAGTGAATAACCATATCGGCACCGGTGAGATTCAGGCCCGTGCCTCCGGCCTTCAGCGAAATCAAAAAGACGGGCGTATCATCCTGATTAAATGCATTGACCATAGCCGTCCGTTCTTCTTTTTTGGTGGCTCCCTCTATGAGATAATAGGGGATTTTTTTATGCCGGAGTCGCTTTTCTAAAATAGCCAGCATGCTGGTAAACTGAGAAAAAATGAGCAGCTTATGACCGGAATTTACAGAGCTCTCCACCAGCTCCATGCACAGCTCCAGCTTGGCACTTTCCTCCTTGTAACCTTCATATACAAGTGACGGATCGCAGCAAAGCTGCCGGAGCCGTGTCAACATGGAAAGAACAATCATCCGTCCCTTGCCGGATATGCCGACTTCTAACTGTTCTGATAGCTCCTTTTGCATGGAGGCAAGATTGGCTGCGTACAGCGTTCGTTGTTCCTGGGCAAGATTTGTGTATAAAATCGTCTCTGTTTTGGGGGGGAGTTCCTTCAGCACATCACGCTTTAACCTCCTTAAAATAAAGGGGGTTGTCAGCTTTTTCAGCTCAGCGAGGGCCGCTGCATCATTTTCCTTTACAATGGGTACTTCAAAAACCCTGCGAAATTTACTGTACCTGTAAAGGTAGCCGGGCATGAGATAATCAAAAATAGACCAAAGCTCTGCCAGACTGTTTTCAATAGGTGTTCCCGTGAGGGCAAAGCGAGTTTTAGCGCTGACTGCTTTAACCGTTTTTGCATTTAAGGTGTTATGATTTTTTATATACTGGGCTTCGTCAATAATTTCAAAGTCAAAGGCCATGTCTCCATAATGCTCCAAATCGCGCTTTAAAAGGTCATAGGAGGTGATGCATATATTGTACTGCTTGGCGTTTTTAAGTAGTGAGATGCGCTCTGCTCCTGTGCCGATGATGCAGCAGGAGGACAATGACGGTGTGAAATGGCGGATTTCGTTCTCCCAGTTCAGCACCAAGGAAGCCGGGCAAACAACCAGAGCGGATAGACGCCCCTCCTTTTCCTTAAAGGCCTGCAGCAGAGTTAATATCTGCAGGGTTTTTCCCAGACCCATGTCATCTGCCAAAATGCCACCGAAGCCATAGGATGAGAGTAGAGAAAGCCAGCGGAAGCCGAATTTCTGATAATCGCGCAGGATCCCAGACAGCTCGGCCGGCGGCAGAAGACTTTCCTCATCAAGCTGTTTAAAGCGCTTTGCCATTTTGCGAAAGGAGCTGTCCGTCTCCAGCTGGAGACCTGAGATTTCGTCTATATACAAGCTGCGGTATAAAGGCACGGCCAGGTCCCTTTTTTTAAGGTCGTTGCCGGAAAGACCAAGGCTTTCGGTCACGGTGTTTAAAGCCTTTATGGCATCTGATTCCAGTGTTAGAAATGTGCCGTTTTCCAAGCGGATATATTTTTTCTTCTGGCGGTAGGCAGAGAGGGCTGCAGATAAAACCTGGGGAGACAAGTCATCTGCAGAAAAAGTCAACTGCAAAAGGTCCGACTCCAAACGAACGCCCATGCGGGGCGTCTCCAGGGAGCGGATGCGCACGGAGCGAAGCTCTGTGCTGATTAAGAGGGTCGCATGCTCGCGAAGGGCAGGAATTCCCTCTGCAATCAGCGCAAAAAGCAGCTCCTCATCAAAAGAAAAAGAGGCAAGTCCGGGCTCTTTTTCGACATCCGGAAAATATGTTCGGATTAATTCCTCCACAGCGGTTTCGCCTTCAATGTCCCAAACGCTGTTTAAATCTCGATTGGGGTCAAAGGCGTTGTAGCTATCATTGCCATAGCAAAATTCGGTTTTGGCTGAGACCTTCTTCTTTTTATCAATATCCAGATAGACCTTTGTTTTAAGCGGTGGCGGAACAAAATCCCGATTTTCGGCCTTAATGCTTATAAAGCGCGAGGCGGGCCGTAACACCATGCTGTAAAATGCACGCATATCGCTTGCGTGTACGCAGGGTCGTTCACTGCCGGAGACAAAGCAGGCTAAAAGCTCTCCGCAGCTTTCCATAAATTCCCGCCCACAGAGATAGAGAATATCGTTTTCCTTGATATACAACCGGTTTTGTCCGTGAATCAGCGTGAAATCCGTTCGGCTGAGACTCAAACGGTAAAAGTCCTTAGCGCGACGTACATGCAGGGAGAAAGACGGCGACTGCGGCAAAAAGGTCAGCGTCTGTGCGGAGGAACACAGCTTGCGGTTTTCGTAAAGTGCTGTAAATTTATCAAGAGCCGCCGGAGTAAGAAGCATCGTTTTTGGATTGAATTCATCTGCGCAAAGAGGATAATATTCCATAAAAAACTGCACCAGCGGCTTATCAGTAAAACTTTCCGGCGCATAAAAAAAGCTGTCTGCCTTGCCGCAGGGTGCGGTAACTTGGTTCTTTATTGCGTTATAAAGCTCTCCTAAATCCTTTACCACATAGGCTTTTTTGCAGCCGATTTTAAAGGAAAGGCGTGCACCCTCCTCGTCCAGCTGCAGATGGGGAAGAATGAGGGCCTTTTCCGCGCCGGCGCGGCGGGCGGCACTTGCCTTTAATGAAGCGGCACGGCTGGACATCAAGGCTCGGAGCATGGGTGCTGTCTCTGCCGGCTGCGGCTGTGGTGAGCCGGTACGCGCAAAGCTATCAGAAAAAAAGTCATTTTCTGTTTTTAAAAGCAGAGCAGCCACGTGTTTGCAGGCGCCATCCTCCGGGTGTGGCGAATCACAGGTGCAGCTAAAGCTCTCAATCGCTTCGCTGATGTTGTCAATCTGCAGTGCGGCAGAGGCTCCATCGGAAAAGCGGGCGAAAACGTGAAAAAAACCGTCGAATTCCGTGGGTTGGATTTCGTAAAAAAAATCTGTTAGTGCCAGAGAAAGCGCATCGGCATAAACGGCATTGTTTTCGGTCAGTCTTCTGATTAGGCTGCGCGGAATGGGCATGGCTGTCACCACCTTTTTTACGTTATCACATTATTATACCATACTATTTTCCGTTCTACAAGTTTTTTGCTAAAGAAATTTTCAAGAGAGGATTATCCACTTGCTTTTTTTAAAAGAGAGGAGTATAATAAACAAGGAAAAATTTTTTACAAAGAGGGGAATTATTATGAAGAAAACGGAAATGCTGCGCCGTGCTGGAAGCTTTATGCTCTCTGTTGCGGTGCTTTTGGGTGCGCTGGGCCTTGTGCCGATATCCTCTGCAGCGGCAGAGAATGCAAAAGAGGCCTATCGGCAGCTTGTGCAACGACTGGTAAGCGAAAAGGGCATTAGTGAATTTGATATGGGTTCAGCGGATTACGTTATGAATACAAACGGTGTGGTCTCGGTTGTTTGTCAGGACATGCTGGGCGACAGCACCGAGGAGCTATTTGTGGTTTGGCTGGAGCCCACCACAAAAGATGAGGACGTATATGGCACGAAAACGGCTGTGTATGCAGTATATACATATGAAAACGGCGCTATAAAAGAGGCAGTTCGGGAACTGACCAATGGTGGTTTTTGGGCCATTTCTGCCAACAGACAGGGCAACAGACTGCTTTTGACAGACAGTCTGACCCGAAGTGGTGCGGATGAGGGCTGTCTTTGGGATGGCAGCCGATTTGTTCATACCTCTACCCTTCGGGATCTGACAGAGGCTGAGATGGCGGAAATAGAGCGGGCAAGCAGCGAGCAGGGCCTTATGGGTGAAAGCGGTGCGCGCTGGCGAATGCTCCTTGATAGATGCGGCATGGTGCAGGAGGAGGTAGAGCATCTATTCTCCGTGAACGGTCCGGGAGAGCTTTTCACCTCTTTAAACGGAGAGTATTTATCTCCGGCAGATTGTGTGGCCGCTCTGGGAGTGAAGGCGCCGGCAGAGCCGGTTGAAAAGATTTTGGAAAAGATGGTCTACTTTGGCGATCGCTCAAAGTGTATGATGACTGCCGAGATGGCGCGGGCCTATGCCGATGCGATTCGTTCCATTGAAAATCCTAAGGCCATTTTAGTGGACAATGCCAATGACGGGATGCCCCTGCTTCTGGCCGGTAAAAGCGACTGGTCAAGCGGCTATCATGTATGGTCCTGGGACGGAGACAAGGCCACTCTGTTTAAAAATGAGGCGCTCTATGGCTGTGCCAATTTCGGCTATTACGATGAGATTCCGGCCATTATGATTTGCAATCAGGCAAGCTATCATCATGGTTATTTTTTCTATAAAATTTCAAAAGCCGCTTTAGAGCCGCTACATTCTCTGGAGTTTAATGCCGACGGGAATTACTGGTCCTGGGACGGCGTGCGCCTTTCAGACGGCGAAGGGAATATGATGGATATGCCGGATTATATAGATCAATGGGAAGACAATAAAGAGGTCTATCCCATCTATGATGAAAACGGCCCGTATAATTATCGACCGAACCATAAATGGGCAGAGGGCAAGGACATGATTGACCTGCTCGAAAAGTATGCCGAGGGGTATTCCGAATATCCTCACTTTCCGAGGGTGAACGAGGGAAATGACAGCTATGCAGCTGAGGTGGCCGCTGCCGCCGCGGCAAGTTTGAACGGCGAAATTAAGGGCATTTACAAGCTGGCAGATGGTGTGTATTATGTGGTCATTGTGGTAGACGGCGGCGAGCAGGGTGCAGTTGTGCGTTGCAGCCGTAAGGATGGGCAAAACAGCTGGCAGGTGACAGAAAAGCACGCCACGCCGCTGACTCCGGAGGAGCTGGACGCGCTGGCGGCCCGGGCGGTGAGTGTCTCAAACATGAGTCTTTCCTTTGGTAAAATTTCTTCCTTTAAAAATGCAGAGGATTTGGTGGATTACCTCAGGGAGGCTCTGGATAATATGGACGGCTTAACGCCCAACGACGGCGCCAAAACAGAGCTTTCCGCTTTTATCGAAAGCGGTCTGTCGGCCATCTGCGCCGCCAAAGTATCTTCCGGTGGCAATCGGCTAACCGTGACGGCGGAGGTTATAGAGAAGGTCACACAAAAGGCACAGGAGGCCAAGGCAGCGGTAGACGGTCTGCTTCTTGAACGGGGTGTGATGCTGGATAAGCCTGTGACGGTCATCGTTCGTGTGCTGTGGAAAAACTGCAAGAATGCAAAGCCCTGCCAGATTACGCTGGATGCCGGCCTTAAGGACACTCTGGGCGATTGCAGTCTGCGCCTGCTCTTAGGTGATGCGCAACACTATGTGCAGCTTTCTTCTCAAAATCTGGGTGTTTTAACTGACCAATACGGCAAGCTCATCATTCAGTTTTCTAAAACAAAAGAGCACATCTACACCATTAATTTCCTGACAGAGGAGGAAACGCTGATTGAGCAGCTCAGCGCTCCTGTCACCTTCGGTCTCCCCGCCGGAGATGTGCTCAGCACCATTATGGCCTCTTATGCCGGCGGTAGCGATAACTGGGGTGGTCAGTATGATGAAAATGCCAAAACCATTTCCTTTGAAACACCCTATTCCGGTCAATATGAGGTGCTGGAAAACAACATACAGATTGATGATATCGGTGATCTGTCTGCAGAAAGTCAGGCGGCCATCCGCTTTATGGTCTCCAAGGGCTATCTAACCCTAGACGGTGCGAATTTCCGGCCTGCAGAGCCTCTTTCGCGGTATCAGTTCACACAGGCCTTGGTGGGCATGTTCTTTGCTTTAGACAGAAATCTCACCACAAGCTTTGCCGATGTGCCGGCAGACAGTGAGTTTTACCCCTATGTGGCATCAGCTGAAGCACGGGCCATTGTCGAGGGCTTTACGGATACGACCTTCGGCGGTGAGCAGAACATGACCGTGGAGCAGATGCTGGCGCTTGCTTCGCGTACCTTAATTGACCAAAAGGGCTACACCTTGCCACAGGATGCAGAGCTATATCTAAGCTCCTTTTCTGACAGGGAGCAGATTGGCGACTGGGCCAGAGCGTTGGTTGCCATGGCGGTGCGTGAGGGCATTATGGACAGGACAGAACTGCTCAATCCGCAGGCAGACATTACAAGAGAGCAGGCCGCACTGATTTTATACCGACTGTTCCTCCTGCTGTATGAAGTACCCCCTGTGGCACTCAAGCTACCCATTTCCGTCGGTGCGATTGTCGGTATCTGCGGCGGGGCTGCGGTTGTCCTTGGTGGCGGCGCGGCGGGCTGGGTCTTTGTTAAAAGAAAAAAAGCGAGACGTGCAATAGATGCATAAAGGATTTTGTTAAAAAACAACCGCACAGAAACAGATGCTTGCTGTGCGGTTGTTTTTCTTTTTATATCATATTTAAGGGGCTTGTTCCATATATTTAAAATAAGAAAAGAAAGGGGACAAGAATATGGAACAGGTTTACAGACGCCGCGGTACATACAGCACGCCTCGACGCAGAGTGCGAGAAGGCGGCGGACACTATAGGCAAATTATCTTCAAGCAGTCGGTGGCGTGTTTTCTGCTCTTTGCAGCAGCGCTGGGAGCCAGACTTTCGCCCCTGCCGGAGCTTGCGCCGGTGGAACATGCGATTCGGCTGATTCTCTCAGAGCACACGGATTTCAGCCGGATGCCGGGGCAGCTGCATGACTTTTTTAAGACGCACATACTGCAAAAGGACAATGCGGAGGACCTGGGTAGCCGAGAGCCGCTGATGCATCTGTCTATGCCGGTGGAGGCGGCTGTGACTTCCGGCTTTGGGCTGCGCACAGACCCGGCAAGTGGTGAGGAGGCCTTTCATTATGGCGTGGATTTAGGTGCGCCGGCGGGAGAGACCATCCGCGCGGCAGCATCGGGAGAGGCGGTTGAAGCAGGGGAGAGCGACAGCTACGGCAATTACATATTAATCCGGCACAGCGAGAGTGTATATACCCTGTATGCACATTGTGAAAGGCTGCTCTCCTCACAGGGAGACAGCATAGAGCAGGGGCAGGCGATTGCCACGGTGGGAGCCACCGGGAAGGCCGTGGGTCCACATCTGCATTTTGAGGTGCGCAGCGGCGATACCTGGCTGGATCCGGCTGAATTTATCAGCTTTCCGCGGACAGAATCATGATTAAAGTGACGCGCTTTTTTTATATCCATTGGAGCCTTTTGCCTCTCTTCCTGCTTGCCTGGTGGTCCGGTGGGCTGTTTACGCTGCTTTTAGCCTATGCGGTGGTAACCATACACGAGTTGTTCCATCTTTTTGCTGCGCTTTTGGTTAAAGAGAGGGTCGGCAGTCTAATGTTGTTGCCCTTTGGCATGACGCTCCGGCTCTCTGCCGGACTCATTCGTGAGCCGGGCAAGGAGATTTTCATTGCCCTTTCCGGCCCCTTTGCAAATTTTTTGATGTTGCTGGTCGCCCGGGCTTTGGAGAGCCTTTACGGAGCGGAAAATCTGGCTCTGCTGGCCTTTCGGATGCTGAATTGGTTCACCCTCTCGGTGAATCTTCTGCCCTGCCTGCCCTTAGACGGCGGACGGGTGGTGAAAGCCATGCTTGTCCGTCGGCTGGGGTATCTTTCGGCGGTTTCTGTTATGAGGCGCATCAGTCGGGTGGTCACCCTCCTTTTAGCCGGCGCAGGCCTTGTGCTTTTATGCATCACAAGGCTGAACGTAAGCCTTTTAATGGCGGCGGCCTTTTTGGCCTTCCGATTGACGGAGGAGCAGCGGGAGAACGAATACATTCTGATGCGCGAGATTTTATATTCCAAGGAAAAGCTGCGCAAAAAGGGCGCCATGCGCTCGCGGCACATCAGCGCCATAGAGAGTGTTCGGGCGCGGGATATCTTTAAAATGCTGGGCTATGACAGCTTTTATGTCGTTTGCATTGTGGATAAGGATTTAAAGCCTCTGCGTATGGTGACGGAATCGCAGCTCGTTGATGCCATTTTGGAAAAGGGCTGGCAGATTCGGCTCTCAGAGGTTTTTTGAAGCATAAAGCAGCGCCGGATAGAGAAGAATGGCAGCTGCGATACAGAGAATCAGACAAATAGGCTCTGCCGTAACGCCGCCAAAGCAGTCGGCAGCCAGATACACAAAGCCTACGGAAAGGCCGGCGGCAAGCATCGGCAACAAAATGTCCTTTTTAATGGAAAGGGAAAAGTCTGCCACCTGAATCAGGCGGTTCATGCTTAAAAAGGCATTTAAAAGCTCGGTGGCAAAGATGACCGCCACATAACCGTTGACGCCGAAGCGGGGAAGAAGGGTGTAAATCAGCGCCACGCTCACAGCAGAATCAATGATGTTATAGCGCATGGAATACACCTGCTGATTCAGCCCCTTCAGCATGGCATCTGTCACGCCGTCCATATACATCACCGCAACGAGAGGAGCCAAAAGCTTGATAAAAAGGCCTGCATCGCCGCTGTGATAGAGCGCCTCACCCAAGGGATAAGCAAAGGCAAAAAAGATGGCAGCAGCGCCAATGGAAAAAAGAAGGGTTGTGCGGAAGGCACGCTCTGCAATGCGGTTGATGCCCCGCGCCTTCTGCTGTGTTTGCAGCTCGGTGAGCTCCGGCACCAAAAGGCCGGAAAAGGCAGTCAGTATGGCCGAGGGAAAGAGTAGCACAGGCATCACCATGCCGTGAACCACGCCGTATTGGGCAAGTGAGGCCGAAGCCGAGGCACCATATTTTTTCAGGCCTATCGGCACCAGTAAATGCTCCAGCGTTACAAGACCGGAGCGAAGATATGCGCTGACGGCCACGGGCAGGGAAATTGACAGAAGACGGCGCGTATAGCCTCGGCTGCAGTTGAGAGAATCGGAGTAGCGCCGGCGGTCATGTCGATAAAAAAGATATAGGTACAGACAGGAGCAAATCTCTGCCACGCTGCCGCCGCCCACCATGGCAATACAGGCATATTCAATGCCTCGGCCGACAAAAAGCCGCAGGGCAAAAACCGTGACAGAAATTTTCACAAGAAGCTCAAAGATTTGAGCCGAGGCACTTTTTGCCACACGGCGCACCGCCACAAAATAGCCGCTCATGGCAGCGGACAGGGAAATGCAGGGCAGGCTGAATGCCAAAAGATATAGGGGTCGGATGGTGCGCGTATCGCATAGCCAATGGGTGCCGATTTGCGGGGCAAAGGCAAGCAAAAGGCATGCCGCGGTAAGGCCAAAGCACGCGCTGTAGCACAGGCAGCGCAGCATGGCCTTTTTGGTGCCGCCGGGACAGCCGCGGGAAAGCTCTTCTGTTACAAGGCGCGTGGCCGCGAGATTCACGCCGGAGGAGGCGATGGTTGTGGCCAGCATGTAAACAGACATAATCAGGCCGAAGAGGCCAATCCCCTCGGCGCCGACCCGGTTGGTGATATACACATTAAAGGCAACGCCCACAGCACGCATAAAAACAGCGCTGCAGGCTAAAATAAGAGAGTTTATAAAGAAACGCCGGGCTCTTTTCACGGCTTTCACCTCCCTATACTATATGAGGGAAAAGGAAAGCGCATGACAAGGTTTTTCAACACTGCAAAGGAAAGCGACATTGCAGGCTGTAGGAATTTTCATTTTTTAACCGGGTCTTTCACTATAAAGAGGAGGAACCCTCTTGCTGTTATTGCAGGGAACGACCTACGTGTCGTTCCGCAGGAAGAGATGAAACAATAGCAGATTTCATAATTCCGTCATTACCGTTTTAGTCAATTTGACGAAAACTAAAATTTTGTAATTTCTTTACCAAATTTAGTTGACAAGAAATTTTTTTTGTAGTATAATCAGAACATGATTGTAATAAACACAAATTATTATGAAAAGTGGGTGTGATTATGAAAAAAGGGTTAATTAAAATTTTGGCAGCGACCACAGCAACAGCAATGCTTCTTAGCATGAGCGTGTCTGCTATGGCTGCAACATACTTCACAACGACGACTTATGGCACTCCCGGAGCAGACGGCACGGAGTATGTAGATGTAGCAACAACGGTTTATGGCTTAGCAGCCGGTGAAGAGGTTGCATATCTGGTATACAAGGAAAGCGATCCTGCAACCAGTGGTATTCAGGATAGTGAGATTGTGTACATTGATCAGAAGGCATTTAACGAGGCATCAACCGGTGCCGGTATCACCTTTGACTTTACGACCGAGGTTGCCAATGCAGAGGGCGTTGGTTCTGCTGTAAGACTGGGTTCTGCGGGAACAGCCTGGAGCACAACGAACTTTACGGCTCATGAGAGCAAAGAGGTAGACGTTAAAATCGGTGAGTACACCGTGACCTATTCCGGTACAAACTGCTATGTGATTGCAGATGAAGGAGAATTGATTGATACAAAAGATGAGGAAGCTACTGTGACTGACTTTGCAGGTAAAGCTATTACCTTCTACGTACTGCCCGCTACCGGTTATACCATAGCAGATGCAACGGTTAAAGTAGGTGATAGCGAGGCTGCAGCAGCTAATTTGGTTGCTGTTGCTGAAAAAGGTTATGCAACCTATACCTATATAGCGACTGCTGATGCGAATTTAACATTTGCATGCACAGAAAAAGTGGCTGATGCAACAGTGACACCGACTACTGGTGGTGTTACCTATGTAGAGGCTGCTAATCAGCTGACAAAGACCTTAACTGTTACCGGTACTGCAGCTAATGCAGCTGAATGTGGTATTATTTTCTCCAATGATCAAACAAAATTGGAGAATATTAACACAAAGGAAGCATTAGATAATCGTGGTGAGCAGACCTATGTTAGAAAACTTCCTGCACTGGGTGTTGGTTCAGGCGGCGAGTTTACAATTGAAGTTATAGATACTCGTGCTGCTGCAGATGCAAGCTACGCTGAAGCTGCAGATACTCTGTACGTAAGAACTTATGCGATTGACGCTTCCGGTGATGCGACATTCTCAGCAACAACAACGATAGGAAAAACACCCGCGGCTCAATAATCCATAAGAGATTAAAATGTATAAAAACTGCAAAACAGTTAAGGAGGGAACACCTTGAAAAAGTACATGAAGCCTGAATTACAGGTTCGCGAGATTCGCGTATCAGAAAATATAGCAGCAAAGATTAATCTGTGGGAAAAATCCGTGTGGTCTAAATACAACATGCTACAGACCCAGGGTTCTATAAACACCCCGCTTAACCTTAATGAGGTTGAAGAAGGTTAATTTAAAAGTATTAAGAGCGCATCAAATGATGCGCTCCTTTTGTTTTACACAAAACTGCGTAAATCTCAAATTAGGATTTACGCAGTAAAGCTACATAAGCCGATATTGGTTTTCGTCTATTATTTCAGTATGGATACAGCACCGCCTATAGTTTTTTCTAAAGCTTCTCTGCCGTATTTGTCAACCTCGAATTTATTCTTTTCACCATGAGTCAAGCATCCTGCACCGCCGATACATCCGCCGACACACGCCATACCTTCGATAAAGTTTGCATCAAGTACACCCTTGCTCTTTTTGAGAAGTGCCATCTTGCAAGCTTCTATTCCGTTACAAGGAATTGCCTTTAAGTCAAATTCGATATTCTGTTCTTTCAGACCTTGAGCAACTGCATCAGAAAGCCCCCCGGAACGTGCAAAGATTCTACCGAAATATGATGCATTTTCCAAAACATCTTCTTCAAGAGTTGTAATGTCAATACCTTTACTGTCATAAAGAGCCTGAAGCTCTTCAAACGTCATAACAGCATCTACATAAGGCTTTACATCTTCAAGCTGTGCTTCAGCTTTTTTCGCTGTACAAGGTCCAATAAACACTACCTTTGCGTTCGCTTCTGTTTCCTTGATATAGTTTGCAAGTGTTGCCATTGGTGAAAGATTATGGGAAACATATTTTACCAAATCCGGGAAGGCCGATTTTATATAAGCTACAAAAGCCGGACAGCATGAGCTTGTTAAAAATCCCTTTTCTGCAAGTTCCTTTGATTCTGCCTGCGCAACCATATCTGCACCAAGCGCTGCTTCAATTACCGTATAGAAACCAAGTTCTTTAAGTCCCTTGATAACCTGACCGAGTTTTGCATAAGTAAACTGACTGGAAATGGAAGGTGCAACCATGGCATATACCTTATACTTTTGATTATCTTCACTTTTCTTAATCAGGTCAATCACATTCAGAATATATGACTTATCCACAATAGCACCGAACGGGCACTGATATACGCAAGCTCCGCAGGCTGTACACTTTTTGTTATCAATTGCAGCAGCGTTATCCTCATTGATAGAAATAGCTTTTATTTTACAAGCATTCTGGCAAGGACGTTTACGATTCACAATAGCGAAATAAGGGCAAACCTTTGCACACTGACCGCACTCAACACATTTTGTTTTATCAATATGTGCAACATGATTATGGTCAAATGAAATTGCTCCTCTTTTGCATACATCTTCACATCTGTGGGCGAGACATCCACGGCAGGAATCTGTTACTTCATAACCTGCTGCCGGGCATTCATCGCAGGCAATTTCAATGACCTCAATTACATTTGGATTTTCTTTATCTCCACCCATAGCAATTTTTACACGCTCAGCAAGTATAGCTCTTTCCTTATAAACACAGCAACGCATTGTTGGTGTCTTTCCTGGAACAATGGCTTTGGGAATTTCCAAAACGTTTTCAAGAAGAGTGTCATTCCAAGCCTCTTTTGCAACTTCGCGTAGCACCTTATATTTCAAATGCTGAACTTTAGTATCAAATTTTCTCATCATTCACTCTCCTTAAAAATAACTTACTTTTATGCGTTTGCCCATTTCTCTCAGGCTTTTTGAAAGTTCCTCAACCAAATTCATCTTAATACTGAAATTTATTGGTAAATCGGGATTTTGATGTGCAGGGTTTATAGCGCGACCAACATAGAAATTTATGTCTGTTGCTTCTTCAAACAATAACTGACAAATGAGCGAAGCACCATCACGCTTATAATTCCAATGCTCATACAATTCGTTTTTACCAAGATAATCTTTTGCATATTCAATTACCTTGTTCATTGTAATAACGCCTTCTGTTACAAGATCAACACCTTCAAGCTTTGCGATTGGAGGCACGTCTGATTTTTCAAAATTCAGAGTTGCCTGCAAAGGCTTTCTTAAATACTTTGCAGCGATTGATGAAGTGGTTCCGCCGCATATAATATGCTTACCTTCCTTTGAGAAAAACAGTGACATCATACGGTCACAATCATCACGGTTAGAGGGCGGTCCAAACAAGATGTTCATTGGCTCTCTTTTCCTGATTTTTACAATACATGCTGTTGCATCATCACCGGGCTTCTGTCCGTAAAGCTTATCACATTCATCCACTAAAAGAGTGGACAAATTTTTTGCGGTAAGACCGGTTACCGACATAGTTTCCATAAAATCGACAATATCCTCATGCTTCCAACCAAAGTTGTAAGCCATGCCGATTCCGGCATGAGGGCAACCATCACTCATAGCTATGAAAATATCGCCTTCTTTAAGCCTAATAACAGACTTGTATATTTTCTTCCCGTCAATGTTCATTTCTGTTTTGGGATAATCGTAATTCTTATTATCACGAAGAACAATCGTCTGTGGATTATCGTACTGAATGATTTCAGCAGTTTCATTATTGATGATGTGCATAATTGTAAATGTTGAGTATGCAACACCACGAACCGAGCAAACAGGAAGCGTTGCCGCAATAGTAGATACGCATTCTTCAAGAGGAAGTCCCGCCGCCATTATTGTTGAAATAATCTTGGATGTGAGTGTGGAAAGAATGCTTGCTTTAACACCGCTTCCAAGTCCGTCTGCAAGAACAATAACCGTCGAATTATCATCTTGTTCAATAATTTCTACATGGTCACCGCAAAGCTGTTCACCGTAATGATTAATACTTTTGTAGCCGATATCTGCACATAAATCATTCATTCTGTATCGACTCCTTTAGCTTTGCAAGTGCAATTTTTGTTTCTGCGGCTGTTTCGCCAAGTAAAGATGCGATTTCCTGAACAATACGCATTTGCTTATCAACAACTTTATCCGCAACCTCTACAGTTTGACGGCTGATAGTTTCTTTCTTTTCCCGTTCGTTTTGTTCATCGGTAATATCACGCATAATACCAATAAGAAGATGTGAATCCTTATCATACACGACCGACTGTTCAACATAACGCTTATATTCGGCAAGATATACTTTCTTGTTTCTGATATCCTTGCCTGTAGTTCTTACTTCCGTAAAGTCCTTTGGATCCATAATACGAACAACTAAATCGCCAAGTACATCTGTGCTTGAACGAATGTTCATCATTTTTCTTGCTGCTTCATTTATCTGCTGCACTTCTAATTCTTCATTAAGAACGATAAGACCATTTGGTGTATTCTTAACGATGGTATCAGAAAAGCTTTCGGCTTTATCCTTAAGGAAGGGTAGGCACATAGAAATTTCTGCTTTGCCCTGACAAATAGCAATAGCCTTTTCGCGGCAGGTGTTATATCCACAGGAACCGCAGTTAAGCTCATCGGCAGGCTTGAATTTACCCATCTGACGAAGAACATTGTAAATTTCTGTTTCAGAAGGCTTCTGTAATCTGTGCTCAATATATGTAAACTGCTTTTTCAACTCCATATTATCAGGCTGCACGACATCAAAGTCTTTGTTACCAGCATAATTTGCTATGGTAATATAATCTTTAATCGGTGCGCTGCGGTGATATTTTTCCATAACAGGACCGCCGATACAGCTACCTACACATGCAGACATTTCAATAAAGCATTTATGGATTTTTCCGCTTTCAATGTCTTTTAACGCATCAACACAGTTTTCGATTCCGTCAAGGGCCATATACGTATAGCCGGGAGCATCTTGTACCATTGTTTTAAGGATTCCACCGGTTGTTGGGAAAAATCTTGCACGACTCTCGATGTTGGAATCCATATCTGTTTTCAGCTCAATGTTTTCTTCCTTTAACCAATTTGTAAGTTCTTCAAAGGTTAAAACTGCATCAACAATACCTTCATAATGCTCTGCTTCATCTTTTTTAGCAACGCAAGGGCCTATAAACACAGTTTTTGCCGTTGGAAATCTCTTTTTAATATCCATGCAATGAGCCTGCATAGGAGAAACAACATCTGCCAAATATGCAAGCTCTGCGGGGAAGTATTTTTGTATCAGCAAGTTAATTGAATGACAACAAGAGGTGATGATAATATCACGCTCATCTTCTTTAAGCATTCTTTCATATTCGTTTTTAACAATTGTTGCACCGATTGCTGTTTCTTCAACCTCGTAAAAGCCAAGCTTTTGAAGGGCATCGCGCATTGCATTAATTCCCACGCCTTCGTAATTTGCAACAAAGGATGGTGCTATACTTACAACAACGGGATCGCCGCTTTGCAGTAACACCTTTACTTTTTCGGTTTCATCGACAATCTGTTTTGCATTTTGTGGACAAACAACAAAACACTGTCCGCACAAAATGCATTCATTTCCGATAATATGTGCCTGATTGCCGGAAAAACGAATTGCCTTGACAGGACAGTGGCGAATACACTTATAACAGTTTTTACAGTTTGATTTTTTTAGTGTTAAACAATTTGGCATTTCAGTCACTTCCCTTTGTTTTCAATTACTGCAAGCACTTTATCATTAAAAAAATCTTTAAAATTTTCACGGGTGATACCTACATGGATTTCGTCATCAACCTGAACCGTGACGCCTTGACGATTACACTTGCCGATACAAAAGCTACCGGCAAGTGTTATTTCATCCTCAAGATGGTGTTCTTGGGTTGCTTTGGTAAGCAACTCTACAATTTCAGGCGCACCCTTTAAATGACAAGAACTGCCAACGCATATTTGAATTACCATATCATCCTCATACTTTCGCTAAAACTTCTTTTTTAAAGAATTCATCTACCATTTCAGGTGTAACAGAATGGAAGCTATCATCCACAGTTACGCACACGCTTTGCTGACATTTACCCATGCAGAATGTGCCTCCGAGTTCTACTTTATCATCAAGCTTGTTTGCACCAATTAGATACTGGAGCCGTTCTACAATCTGACGTGAACCTTTAATATGACACGAACTACCAATACATACTGTAATTTTCATTTCACAACATCCTTTCACTGTTTGTGCAGTTTGTGCCTTATTAAAGGCACAAACTGCTAAACAGAAAATTTCTGTTTCTTGGGCGAACCTTGTTTATATAGGTCTTCTACATCATCAATTTGCTTCAAGATGCTTTGCGCATAACTTACAAACTCTTCACCTTCAAAAGTAAGCACCATACCCTTTGCACTTCGGTCAAATATTGTCATTCCAAGATGCGATTCAAGTTCCTTAATAGAACGACTTATATTAGGCTGCGCAATCAATAGAGCACCAGTAGCCTTATTAAGGGGGCCAAGTCTTGCAATCTCAACAGCATATTTCGTATGCAATATATTCACAACGGCGCTTGACTTTTTGCCACTTTTTTTGTTTTAAGTATACCATACTTGTACTCGCATTTCAATTCGCACAATAAACAAAATTATTTTCTATAAAAAATAATTGTTATTATACTTGTTTAACATTTATTATCATTCTGCCTTTTTTTCATTGCATAGTCATAGGCAGCTTTTGTACCGCTTTTAGGCTGATAAGTAGCATGTCCTTGCGAACAGGTGGCGGAGGTTATGTGGGAATGCTTTTGCTTTTGACACCCCGGCGGTTTCGCATAACTGTTTAAAAGGGGCTCGCATCCTTTATCGCTCTTTGCATAATGAGGGGAAAAATGAACATAATAACTCATACATCACGAAAAGAAGGGAAGTAAAACAAATATGATAGAGTCGGATACGATAAAGCTGCTCAGAGAATGTGATGCGGGTGTTAAAATGGGTGTTTCGTCCATAGAGGACGTGCTGTCGTACGTCAGCCGAGAGGAAATGGAGAAAGCACTAAAGACCTGCAAGGCTGAGCACGACAAGCTGGATACAGAAATTCAAGGCCTCCTGGACCGGTATAAGGATGAAGGGAAAAACCCGGCACCGATGGCAAAGGGAATGTCTTGGATTAAAACAAATGTTAAGCTGGCAATGAATGAATCGGATGCTACTGTTGCAGACCTGATTACAGACGGCTGTAACATGGGCGTCAAATCACTGAACCGGTATTTAAACCAATACAAGGCGGCTGATGAGGTATCTAAGGATATTGCAAAAAGGCTCATTAATCTTGAAGAGCAGCTGACAATTGATATGAGGCCATTTTTATAATCTGCTCTCTGCGCCGCCGAGCGTTTGACAGCATGGGTTTTACAGCTCCTTCCACTTCTTCATGAGCTGATTTTAACAGCCATTTTGTTTTTTCTGCCATTCCCTGTAATAGTCCTCGGAAATGGTTTCCTCCTTTAAAAAGCGGAATACCTCAGCGGTCTTTGTCACGGAATATTCCATCATGGCATCAGCAATTCTTTCGTTCATACCATCGTGCATGTCTCCGGCGTAGGAATTGGGGTAGTCGGCCATCCAGGCAAAGGGAGAATTGATTTTCCGCTTGGTAAACTCATCAAAACGGTGGGTAGAGCTACCGCTTTCCTGGTCGGCCTTGTCAAGCCGCACGAGCTCCGGATGGCTGGCATATATCCAGCCGGTTTCAATAAAGCATGCGTGACCATAGCGTTTTTTTGCCTCTACATAGGCTTTTAGTACATCCTTGTCCTCCTTCGTCAGGGAGCCGTAATTGCCGGAGAGCAGCTTGTTTGGTGTGGGAAAGTCAGAGCCGGGGGCATAATCGTAAATCAAATACCCCGCATCCTCATACAGGGTGCTGCGGGCAAATTGAGAAAGCATGGACTGATTGCCACCGTGTCCGTTAAACAAAAGGATTTTATGAAATCCGTTCCGATGAATTTCGCGGCAGGTTTCCTCTAATATTTTTTGACGCAGCTCATTGCTGAAAATGACCGTGCCGCGAAACTCACCTGCGCCGGTTTTTTCGCCGAAGTGTATGGTGGGAAACACGCACACAGGCTCGCGCGCTGCCGCGCGGCGTGCAATCTCCGTTGCCAAAATGGAATCTGTGCCGACGGGCAGGTGCTGCCCGTGCTTTTCCATGCAACCCACGGGTACTACGCAAACTCCCGCCGAAGCCTTTATGGCTGCATCAAATTCTTCCTCGCGTAAATATTCCCAAATCATGCATTTCACCTTTTTCTGTTTAGATTGCAGTGTTTCTGCTTTTCTATTTTACCACAAAAGGCAGCAAGAGTCCAGAGATTTACAGAAGCATGGTGCTCTTTGGACGCGGGATTGCGTTTTCTGCTCTTTTATGATATACTACAAAACAGAAACAGGTTTTACCATGAGGAGATTTTACGCAAAAGGGCTTGTGCAGTCTGCCGGAGGGGCTGATGCCGATAGCCTTAATTTCGCGTGAAAATATACTTGATTCTCTTTTTGAATTATGCTATAATTATGAATCAGACAGAAAATGTACAAGGCACAGAGTATTTATTAATGAACAGTTGGGGGAGCACGAAGGATGAAGGCGCAATTATCGTCTATCTGGTATCAGGCATTGAAAATTTTAAAGGAAAAGCCGGAGGTGAGCCAATCGGCCTATGACCATTGGATTGAGCCTCTTCTGCCCGTGGGCATGACAGAGGATTCCATCTATTTAAAGGTGCCCACCGAGCTTCATTTTGAAATTGTTAAATCCATGCACTTAGAAGCGATTAAGGAAGCCATTAACCTTGCTGCTGACCGCTTTTATACAGTTGTGCTCTTAGACTTTAATGAGCCCCTCCCGGCTGAGCTTGAGTATAGCGTCTCTTATCCTGCTCGGGGGGATGATGCCACAACCTTAAATCCGCGGTATACCTTCTCCTCCTTTGTGGTGGGCGATTCCAACCGATTGGCACATGCAGCCTCGCAGGCTGTTTCGGAGCGACCGGCAGAGGCCTTTAACCCTCTGTTTATTTATGGTGGCGCCGGTCTCGGCAAAACACATCTGGTGCAGGCCATAGGTAACCAAATTAAAGAAAAAAATCCTGCTGCACATATTTTATATGTTACCAGTGAAAAATTTACCAATGATTTTATCAATACGCTGATTGACAAAAAGACAGTGGACTTTAGAAACAAGTACAGAACTTGTGATGTTCTAATTATTGACGATATTCAGTTTATCTCCAACAAGGATCAGACGCAGGTTGAATTTTTCCACACCTTTAATACCTTGTATGAAGCAAATAAGCAGATTATTCTGACCTCCGACAGACCCCCGCGGGAAATCAAGGAATTAGAGGACAGAATGCGCACCCGGTTTGAATGGGGGCTTATTGTGGATATTAAGCCGCCGGATTTGGAAACGCGGGTGGCCATTTTAAAGAAAAAGGCCAGCGAGGAAAATTTTGAGGTGCCGGACGACATTTTGTTTTACATAGCAGAAAATTTAAAATCCAACATCCGAAATTTAGAGGGTGTTTTAAAGCGGCTGACGGCTTATAACGTGTTGATGGGACGTGCCATTACCATGCAGTTGGCCGACGAAGCCATTAAAGAATTTTTAAATAAATCGGACGACCCTCATGTGAACACGGAATATATTTTGTCTATTGTGGCAAATTATTTTAACCTAACCTCAGATGAAATTCTGTCCTCTAAGCGCACACAGGAAATTTCCTATGCCCGCCACATCGCTATGTATCTCATGCGGGAATTTACGGGTCTTTCCCTGCCGAAAATCGGCCGGGAGCTGGGCGGGCGGAACCATGCGACCATTCTAAACGGCATTAATAACATTAAAACCAGCATGGAACGCAATGAGGACACAAAAAAAATTGTGGAGGAGCTTGTTTCCAATTTGGAAAACAGGCAGTGACGGAGAAGCCTTATGAAAGTCAAAATAGATACGGAGTATATCAAGCTCGACCAGCTTTTAAAATTTGCCGGTATCTGCTCATCAGGGAGTGATGCCAAGGAGCTGATTTTAGAGGAAGCAGTCAGCGTGAATGAGGAAGTTTGTACCATGCGTGGCAAAAAGCTGTACCCCGGAGATGAGGTGCTTTTGATGCTGGGCGAGGAATATATTGAAATCACGGTGGAATAACCCATGTACATTAAAAGTCTCTGTCTGCAGAATTTTCGTAATTACAGCGAGCAAAAGCTCGTCTTTGATACGGCGACCAATGTTTTCTGCGGCGGCAACGCGCAGGGAAAAACCAACTTATTAGAGGCGC
This sequence comes from Oscillospiraceae bacterium, assembly GCA_015068615.1. GTDB lineage: Bacteria > Bacillota > Clostridia > UBA1381 > UBA9506 > UMGS755. The sequence continues at coordinate 20,804 of SVKE01000016.1, forward strand.
TGTATCTTTTTTCCATGGGAAAATCCTTTCGCACACAGCAGGATGCGGAGCTGATTCGGTTTGGCGAGGAGTATACAAGGGCTGTGCTGACCTTTTGCGACAGAAATCGTGAGCAAACTCTTGAAATCATCATTCTGCGGGACAGAAAGAAGCAGATTAAAATAAACGGGCTCTCCATTACAAAGCTCAGCGAGCTGATTGGAAATTTGCATACGGTGCTGTTTTATCCGGAGGAGCTTGGCCTGGTGAAGGAAGGGCCTTATGTACGGCGGCGGTTTATGGATGTGGCGCTGAGCCAGCTACGCCCGGCCTATTATCACACGCTCGGCCTGTATCACCGGACGCTGGAGCAGCGCAACCGGCTGATAAAAAAGATTCGTTTCGATGCGGCCGGTGCCATGCGAGAGACGGTTTTTGTCTGGAATGAAAAGCTGGTGGATTACGGCATGGAGTTGGTGAACTACCGTCGAGAGTTTATGAAGCGGCTGGGAAAGCTGGCGCAAAAGGCTCACGAGGAGGCCTCCGGAGAAAAGCTCGATCTTCAGTACAGAACCCGCTTTTTAGATAAGGCATCGTATCTGGAAAAGCTGGAAAGCAGCTTTGAGCGGGAGGTGGAGCAGGGGTGTACCCTGTATGGCCCGCATAGGGATGATTTTGAGATTTTTATTAATGATAAAGAGGCTAAGTCCTTTGGCTCTCAGGGGCAGCAGCGTAGCGCGGTGTTATCTTTAAAGCTGGCGCAGGCGGATTTGCTGTATGAAGAATATGGAGAATACCCCGTTTTGCTTTTAGATGATATTATGAGTGAGCTGGATCAGACCCGCAGGGCCTATCTTGCTGGGCGGATTCCGGACAAGCAGGTATTCATTACCTGTACAGAGCTGGACGGTCTTTTGGAACGTGGGAAGATATTTACCGTGACCGGCGGTCACGCAGAAGGAAACTGATAAAGGGGCAGAAGTATGTTTTTGCATTTAGGCTCGGATGTGGTTGTGAATATGGCCGATGTCATTGCTATTTTGGATTTGGATGTGACCAGCACCTCCAGAATCACACGTGAATTTTTGCGCGTGGCAGAGGATGAAGGCTTTGTGGTCAATGTGTCGGAGGATTTGCCGAAATCCTTTGTGATTACGGAAATTGATAAAAAAAGCCGCGTTTTTATCTCCCCCATTTCCACGGCAACCCTTTTAAAACGTGCCAGAGAGAGCGGCGATATGGCAGCCGAATTGTTATAAAAACGACTTATAAAGCAGCCCGTCGGGGCTGTTTTTTATATCGAAATACGGCGAAAATATGCGAATTTTACGCGCGTATAGCGTCGAAATGTTTCATTTTTGCTTGACAACTTGAGGAAGTTGTAATACAATATAAGTAATGGTTGACATACCCTGAGATGGAGGTCTTTGGTAATGGATTATCAAATAGGCTCTAAGGTAGTTTACCCCATGCATGGTGCCGGGGTTATCGAAGCAATTGAAGAACGCGAGATTATGGGCGTCAAACAGAATTATTATATTATGCGGATTCCGGTGGGGGATATGAAGGTCATGGTGCCGATGCAAACTGCCGGGGAAATAGGTCTGCGCGATGTCATCGACAGCGCGGAGGCAGACAGGGTGCTCACAGAGTTTAAAAACTGTCCTAAGGAAATGGACGGTAATTGGAATAAGCGCTATCGTGAAAATATGCAGCGCATTAAAAGCGGTAACATTTACGACGTGGTGCATGTGGTGAAAAACTTGATGTTCCGGGATAAAATGCGCGGTCTGTCCACAGGTGAGCGAAAAATGCTGTCGAATGCCAAACAGATTTTGGTTAGCGAGCTCGTGGTGGCCAAGGGCAAAACACAAAATGAAATTGAAAAGATGATGGATGCCATTATTGAAGCAGAACTTGCATAGCTCATGTCCGCATTGGCGGCAGAGAGGAGGCTTTTATGCCTGAACAAAACAAGCTTGTTGTGAAGATTAACGGTCAGGAATATACCATTACCTCGGAGGAGTCCCGGGAATATATGCTGGGCGTAGCAGATTTGGTGGATAAAACCATGAAGCAGGTCAATCAGTCCAATCCGGGCCTTAGCACGGCGATGACGGCTGTTTTATCGGCGCTTAATCTGGCGGATGATTATATACGCCTAAAGCGCTCTGACGATGCTTTGGCAAAAAACATCGTTAAGTATACAGATAGAATAAAAGCCCTGGAGGAGCAGCTTGCAAAACTGACGAATCATAGGCCTTAAAACAGATGAGTTGCACACCTCGTTGTTTTAAGGCTTTTTTATTCTGTGAATTACAATCAAAAGATTGTAATTTGAATATTTTTCACAGAATTAATGGTTTTGTTACGTTTTTTTAATGATTTTATAGTATGATAGAATTAGAAAAGAGAGAATACGTCTTATTTACCCGCAGATAAGACGAAGGGGTTCTGGAGAGTATAGCATAGTTTGTGGGTAGAAAGGCTAAGGAATTTTGACTATGAAAAAGAGAGTTTTAATGTTACTTATGGCAGCGTTGTTTGTACTGGCTGGTTGTAGCAGACCGGGCAGCACGAGTGAAAGCGGCTTTTTAGGAAAGCAGAAAACCGCGGTTCTGTATTTTGCAAATAAAGAGGGAACGGATTTAATTGCTGTCAATTTGGATGTAGAAAAAAAAGATGCCAAGGACATTCCGGGCTATGTTTTAGAAATGCTTTTAGCAGGCCCGACCGATCCCGATTTAAAGCCTGTTGTCAGAGCCGGCACCAAGCTTTTGGACATTTCCGTCTCAAGCGGTCTTGCCTCGGTGGATTTATCCAGAGAGTTTTATAACGAGGAGAGTATTTATGATGTTCTGGCAACGGCCTCGGTGGTGAAATCCCTTTGCTCCGTCAGAGGGATTGACCGCGTTCTGCTGACTGTTGAGGGTACGCCCTTGCAGAATGCCGCCGGAGAAGAGCAGGGCGTTTTAAAGGAGTCGGATGTTGTGTTCGACGCGGACGCGCTGATGCAGGACGAGTCGAATGTCACTTTATATTTTTCTGATTTAAATGCAGAAAATCTGGTGCGCGAAATTCGCCGCATTAAGGTGCCCAGAGGTGATTCCATGGAAAAGCTGGTACTCGCAGAGCTGATTGCAGGTCCCAAGGATCAGAATGCGACGCGGACCATACCGGCAGAAACCAAGATTTTATCTGTTGAAACCAAGGATAAGGTATGTTTTGTGAACCTTTCTTCGGGATTTGTTCCCAAGAATGCAATGGGAACAGCAGCAGAGCGTATGACCATTTTTTCCATTGTCAATTCACTCACAGAGCTTTCCAATATTGATAAAGTACAGTTTTTAATTGAAGGCGAGAAAAAGGAAGTTTATCATCATATGATTTTCAATGAGCCTATTGAACGGGATATTAGCATGATTCAAAAGTAGAAGTTTTTGACCGCAGAGAGTAAAAAATCTCTGCGGTCAAAAAAATTTAAAAAATGTGTTTTTTTTGTTTGACAAATCGCATTTTGTGTTGTATAATAATATAGTCAGTTTAAGATAGCGGAGTGTGGCGCAGTTTGGTAGCGCGCTTGACTGGGGGTCAAGAGGTCGCAGGTTCAAATCCTGTCACCCCGACCACGTCGAAGCAAAGTTCGCTTTGCTTCGACTTTTTTATATAAAAAAGTCATCCGCCCGCTTCCTTGCTTCTCCTCTTTCACAAAAAGTCACGCTCGGTTCGTCTGTTCGGTTGTAAACGCCCTCACGACGACTCACTGTCGCTACCAACTTTTTGTGAGTTTAATCTTGACACGTTATGAACACTCGCACCAAAATCGACAAGATTTGATAGAGTCTTGTCGATTTTACAGAAACTTGTCAAGTATTTCGGACAAATAAAAGAGTGAATTTTTATATCCATACAGAATTAGGCGTCTTGTAACCTATTCCTGAATGTAATCGCTCTGAATTGTAATACAAATAAA
>SVKE01000071.1 GCA_015068615.1 Oscillospiraceae bacterium
TGAGGACAGATCCCCTGTTGGTGAAATTTTTTAAGAAAAATGACTTGACAGGCAACACATAATGTGGTACAATATGCACTGTTAAGTTTGGGGGTATAGCGCAGTTGGGAGCGCGTTTGACTGGCAGTCAAAAGGTCAGGGGTTCGAATCCCCTTATCTCCACCAGAAATCCGTACACGAGAGTGTGCGGATTTTTTACTTAATTGGCTGATGTTTCTCTTTCAAAAAAATATTGACAAACACATTGACCTGTGTTACAATGATTAAAAAGCGAGGAACGGAACCAAGTAGGCTATGGATGGGGCAGAGAGAGACGGCGGATGGTGTGAGCCGGAGCCTTGAAGTTGACTGAATACAGTCCGGGAGCTGCAAGGGAGAACCTTTTTAGTAACTCTTGCCGGGTGCGCCCGTTATTGCGCTGGGTACTGCGGAAGTTTGTTTTTTATTCTGCGCTACTCGATGAGGCAGGTGTCGTGAGGCATTTGCGAACTGAGGTGGTAACACGGATTTTATCCGTCCTCTGATTGAATTCGGGGGACGGTTTTTTTATTGCCTTCCGTCCTCAAAAAACAAAATATATATAAGGAAGGATGGTAAAAATGGCAGTAAAAGTTATTATGTTGGTTTTGTTTTTTGGAATCATGGTAGGTGTGGGCTTTTATTGCAGAAAGCATGCAACAGACGTCTCCGGCTTTGTGCTGGGTGGGAGAAGTGTCGGTCCCTGGCTGACGGCCTTTGCCTACGGCACATCGTATTTCTCTGCGGTTATTTTCGTGGGCTATGCTGGTCAGTTTGGCTGGAAGTTCGGCGTGGCCTCCACATGGATTGGCCTTGGTAATGCCTTCATCGGCTCGCTTCTTGCCTGGGTGCTTCTGGGACGGCGCACTCGTCTGCAAACGCAACACCTCGGCACAGCCACCATGCCGGAATATTTCGGTAAGCGTTATGAAAGCAACGCCTTAAAGATTGTTGCCTCGCTTATCGTATTCATTTTCCTGATTCCCTACACAGCTTCGTTATATAATGGGCTGTCCCGGTTGTTTGAAATGGCATTTCCCGGAATATCCTACAACGTGTGTGTAATCATCATGGCAATTTTAACCGGCGTTTATGTCATTGCCGGCGGATATATGGCTACGGCGATCAATGACTTTATTCAGGGTCTTATCATGATAGGAGGTATTGTAGCCGTTATAGCGTCGGTGCTGAATGGTCATGGTGGATTTATGGGTGCGCTGTCTGAGCTTGCCCATGTAGAGCACACCGTTCCCGGTGCGTATGCTTCCTTCTTCGGGCCTGATCCCTTCAGCTTGTTATGTGTTGTTGTTTTGACATCACTTGGCACCTGGGGTCTGCCGCAAATGGTACAAAAATTCTATGCCATTAAAAGCGAAAAGAATATAGCCAAGGGCACAATTATTTCTACGATTTTTGCCATCATCGTTGCAGGTGGCTGCTATTTTCTCGGTGGCTTCGGCAGAATTTCCGGTCTTGCGGTGGAAGCGGGCGATATGCCCTTGGGCGGCTATGACGCCATCATTCCTAAAATGCTTGAGAACCTACCGGACGTTCTCATCGGCGTTGTTATTGTTTTAGTGCTTTCTGCCTCTATGTCCACCCTGTCCTCCTTGGTGCTGACATCCAGCTCCACGCTGACGCTGGACTTAATCAAGGGACATATCGTAAAAAACATGAGCGAGAAAAAGCAAGTGCTGATCATGCGCATATTCATTGTGATATTTGTAGCCATTTCTGCTTTTATTGCTATCAATAAGGATAAGCTGGGCTACATAGCGGATATGATGGGCATTTCGTGGGGCGCCCTTGCGGGTGCGTTCCTGGCGCCCTTCCTGTATGGACTATACAGCAAGCGGATTTCTAAAGCCTCTGTTTGGGTCTGCTTCATTTTCGGTGCGGGCATTATGGTGCTTAATATGCTTGCAAGAGGCAGCTTTCCGGCAGCCCTGCAATCACCGATTAACTGTGGCGCCTTTGCGATGATTGCCGGCTTGATTTTGGTGCCTGTTGTGAGTCTCATCACCCCTAAACAGAATCGGGATGCGGTAGATGCTATGTTTGCCTGCTATGACAGCAAGGTGCTGGTCTCTGCAAAGGAAGCTCTGGGTGACGAGCAATAAGAAGCTATATATAGGGGCCGTAGAAAATGCTACAGCCCCTTGTATTTGAATGTAAGAAAGAGTTGATATTATGCCTATTACAGATTTTCTTGAAAAAAATGCACGTCTGCAGCCGAATGAGGTAAGCCTTGTAGAGGTGAATCCGGAAAACCAACCGGGCCTGGATGTTTCCTGGCGTGAATATAGCTTGATTGAAGCCTCCGGCGTAGGGAAGTACAGAAGAGAGCTGACATGGAAGGAATTTGATGTAGCAGCCAATCGCTTTGCTAATCTTCTCCTGACCCGCGGCGTGAAAAAAGGGGATAAGGTCGCCATTTTAATGATGAACTGCATCGACTGGCTGCCGATTTATTTTGGTATTTTAAAGTCCGGCGCCATTGCCGTTCCCATGAACTTTCGCTTTTCCGCGGAGGAAATTGAATACTGCTCGGATTTAGCAGATGTTTCCGTTTTGGTTTTCGGTCCGGAATTTGTTGAGAGACTGGACAAGGTACGGCCCAATCTTAAAATCAGGCATTATTTTTATGTGGGGGATAATAGACCCGCATATGCAGACAGTTATGAGGAAATGATTACATATTGCTCATCTGTGGCTCCTGCGGTGGAGATTGCAGATGAGGATGATGGTGCCATTTATTTTTCCTCCGGCACCACAGGCTTTCCCAAGGCTATTTTGCACAGACACAAGGCTCTTGTGACCTCGTGCGAGGTGGAGCAGAAGCACCATTCTCAAAGTCGTGAGGACGTATTTTTGTGCATTCCGCCCCTGTATCACACAGGTGCAAAAATGCATTGGTTTGGATCGCTCCTCTCAGGCTCTAAGGCCGTGATTCTGCGTGGCATTAAGCCGGAGTGGATCCTGCAGACGGTCTCTAACGAAAAGGCCACCATCGTCTGGTTGCTTGTGCCCTGGGCGCAGGATATTTTAGATGCAATCGAGCGCGGGGAAATCAAGCTTTCGGATTATCGTCTATCTCAGTGGCGGCTGATGCACATTGGTGCGCAGCCGGTTCCGCCTTCCCTCATTAAGCGCTGGAAAGAGGTTTTCCCGAACCATGACTATGATACAAAC
>SVKE01000072.1 GCA_015068615.1 Oscillospiraceae bacterium
CACTTACTGACTTCTTCTCGGATTTACATCCAAAATTACTCAAATGAATTATAAGAGCCTGCTCTGTTCAATTTTCAAGGTTCGGATGCGCTTTGAAGCAAGAATTCTGACAACAGGGAAATTGCGAAGCAATTTCTTCACTCCGTCACAATTCCGTCGCTTTAGCGCGGATTCTGACAACAGGGAAATTGCGAAGCAATTTCTTCACACCGTCACAATTCCGTCGCTTTAGCGCGGAATTATATTATACCACCTCTTTTTACCTTTGTCAACTGTTTTTTGAAAGTTTTTTAAAAAGTTAAACAAGCCCGGGTACTGCGCCGGCATGTCGGCCGGCCTGTTTATTTTCCCTTTCTCTTGCAAACAGCAAGAAGTTGTGATATACTTACTTATATTTTATTAAAAGGATGATTGCCATGCAGAAAAAAATTTTTGTGATTCACGGCCCGAACCTGAACATGCTGGGCATCCGCGAACCTGCGGTGTACGGCACCATGACCTTAGATGAAATAAACACTTCTTTGCAGGAGCTGGCGGGAAAGCTGGATGTGGAATTGGATTTTTTTCAATCCAACAGCGAGGGCGCATTGATTGATAAAATACAGAGCGCCTACGGCACAGCGGACGGCATTATCATTAACCCCGGCGCCTATACCCACTACAGCTACGCCATCCGCGATGCCATTTCCTCTGTGTCGTTGCCAGCCATCGAGGTGCACCTTTCTGATATCCACAGTCGTGAGGAATTCCGCAGGATTTCCGTTATCAAGCCTGTCTGCAAGGCGCAGATCAGCGGACTTGGCAAGGACAGCTATCTGCTGGCCCTGCGTGAAATGGCATCAAAATATGTTAAATAAAATAACCAATCGAATTCTATCGTTTTTCTTCCCCGACCGTTGCATAATCTGCGGCCGGGTTTTGTCTTTTCGCCCTGATGAGCTTTGCTTTTGCGATACATGCAGCAAGCGGCTGACCTTTTTGCAAAACGAGGTAACCTGCCACATTTGTGGTCGGCCGGTATATGGCGGCGAACGACTGTGCGAAACCTGTCTGACGCATCGGCACGCGTTCGATCGTGCGATTTCCTGTCTGGTATATACCGGCGCGGCGCGAGAGGCGGTGCTGGCATTTAAGTTCGGTGACAGGCGGGATTACTGCCGCACCTTTGCTGCAATGATGTATCGCACGCTACAGGCAACCTGCCGCAGCACTGACTTTGATATGATTGTCTGCGCCCCACTTTCGAAAGCCTCCTACAAAAGGCGCGGATATAATCAGGCAGCCCTGCTGGCCCGGCATCTCTCCGGCAAAACAAAGCTGCCCTTTTGCGCCAAGGCCTTTGTGAAGATTAAGGACACGCCTGCGCAAAGCAGCCTGCAGCATTATGTGGATCGCATTGAAAATGTGCGTGGCGCTTTTCGGTTGCATCTGCCGGCAGAAGCCTTTTGCGAAAGGCGGATTCTGCTGGTTGATGATGTGCTGACCACCGGTGCCACGGCCGATGCCCTTTCTGCTCTGTTAAAACGGGCCGGTGCAAAATCAGTCACGGTGATCACTGTGGCCTCTCCGGAGCGTAACCGTTTGGAAAAGCTGCCGCAGCCAGATTTAGATGAGGATGAATTTTAAAAGGGGCTGTAGCAAAATGCCCAGACCGTACAAAGCATAAAAAGCCTATAATAACAGCAAATTGTAATTGTAAAGAGATTATAAGAATGAAATTATGAGTGGCAAAAAATCGTTTTAAAACATTTTTTAGATTAAAATGCTTTGCACTTCGAACAAACTTCGCCTCTTGCTGTACCTCTGTACAGCTTCGGGACTCAGTTTGTCCAATCTGCGCTATTTTGCGTCCATCCCCAAAAAGAGGCTGTAGCATTTTGCTACAGCCCCTTTTGTTCTATCTATACCCTATCTCACAACAAAGTTCACCAGCTTGCCGGGCACGCAAATGGTTTTCACAATTTGCTTTCCTTCAAGCAGAGTCTTTGTTTTTTCGTCTGCCAGCACGGCCTGCTCCATCTCATCCTTAGAAAGGCCGGCAGAAATCAACAGCTTATCACGGAGCTTGCCATTGACCTGCAGAACGACCTCCACGGTCTCATCCACAGTCTTGGCTTCGTCATACTCCGGCCATGTGGCCTCATGCAGACGGCCGGAGAAGCCGGCTTTTTCCCACATTTCCTCTGTGATATGCGGTGCCGTGGGATTTAGGAGCAGCAGGAAGGTGCGAAGCTCACCCCGGGTAATACTTCCCTTTTTGTAAAATTCGTTAATCAAAGCCATGAGCGCTGCAATGGCCGTATTAAATTTCATGCGCTCTATGTCCTCTGTGACCTTTTTCACGGTTTTGTGCATCAGGCTTTCCAGATCAGCAGAATAACCCTCTTCTGCGCTGACGATTTCCTGCAGATTCCACACCCGCTCCATAAAGCGGTAGCAGCCCTTCACGCCGTTCATCGACCATGGGGTTGCCTGATCAAAGGCACCAATAAACATTTCATAGGTTCTGAAGGTATCAGCACCGAAATCATTTACAATATCATCCGGATTCACCACATTGCCGCGGGATTTAGACATTTTTTCGTTATTCTCGCCCAGAATCATTCCGTGAGAAGTACGCCTTTTGTAGGGCTCCGGTGTGTTCACAAGGCCGATATCGTATAAAAACTTGTGCCAGAAGCGAGAGTAAAGCAGATGCAGGGTCGTATGCTCCATGCCACCGTTATACCAATCGACGGGCATCCAATAGTTAATGGCCTCTTGTGATGCCGGTGCATCGGTGCACAGGGGATCAATATAGCGCAGGAAGTACCAAGAAGAGCCGGCCCACTGAGGCATGGTGTCCGTCTCGCGCACGGCATGACCGCCGCATTTCGGGCAGGTTGTGTGCACCCAATCCTCAATCTTAGACAAGGGCGATTCACCGTTATCCGTCGGCTCATAATTATCCACCTCCGGCAGCGTCAGCGGCAGCTCGGATTCAGGAAGCGCTACCCAACCGCATGTATTACAGTGCACCAGCGGAATGGGTTCGCCCCAGTAGCGCTGCCGGGAGAACACCCAGTCACGCAGCTT
>SVKE01000017.1 GCA_015068615.1 Oscillospiraceae bacterium
CTCCAGTTTTCGTGCTCCAGACCTATGGCATCCGTGCCCATGACAAACATAATCTGCGCCGCTTTTTTACCGTCCACCGAGACAGTTGGCTTAACGAGAGAGCCGTCATCTCGCTCGATATAGTCGCGGTGGATATCCAGAACAATTTCAAGAGTTGGATGTTTTGTCAAATTTTCATCAATCAGCGCCATTGTTTTTTTGTAGGATTGGTTATAAGAGGGGGAGTCGTTCCGGCTTGTATCATGAATGACGCCAATGCCGCTTTCTTTAAGCACCTCGGCGATTTGCGCGCCGACGCTGACCACGTTTTTATCCGGCTCCTCGCTGCGCGAGGAGGGACTTTCTGCATAGGCCTCAGAGGTATGCGTATGGACAATTAAAACCTTGGGGTCGCTGTTTTGAGTCACAAAGCCAAGAGGCATGTGTAAAAGCTCCTTAGCATCTACTGAGAAGCCGGGGGTATTAATAAAGGTGATTCCGCCTGATGCAAGGTTTTCCTCCCGGCCGGGAATGGTGGACTCTTCTGCCTTCTCCTTATCATTATTTTCATTTTTTTTAATGCCGCCGTATTTGGCGGCATATTTTTTGCTCATTTCTGCAGAAGCCCGCATGGAAGGGATTGTATTGTACAAAAGGTCATAGCAGGAAAGCTGCCATTCCAGCTGTGGTCCTTCGTTAAAGGCAAGCACCGATTCGTGAATGCATTGGGTGAGAAATGAGACAGGCAATCCGGGCTGAGGAATTCCGGAGATTGCAAGCCAAGACAGTACCATCACAACCACACAAATGATAAGGGGCGGTTGATAGAGCCGCACGGAAAAAATGTGGCCCTTAAACCTTCGATTTCGTCTGCGCATAAAAATTTCCTCCTGTGTTCTCTGCCGTGCCGGGTGTGGCAGGGTGTGTGTCTTATGTATATTCGGCCAAGCTCTGTCTTATGACTGTCCTACCGACAAGAAAGGCTTGACGTTCAGCCTTAATTGTAGTACAATTATAATAATGGAGTGTGAAGCCATGAATCGGGATTTTATAGCGGAGAAACAGCTTGAAAAAGCCCTTTTCTCTTGCGATTTTTTTCATCGGCTGCTATGCTTTGATACAGTGACCTCAACCAATGATGTGGCAAAGGAGCTGGCCCAAAACGGCGCATCGGAGGGAACGGTTGTGCTGGCAGCCGGACAAACTGCCGGGCGGGGCCGTATGAGCCGCACCTTTTATTCGCCTGCCGGTGACGGCCTATATATGAGTTTCATTCTGCGGCCTGCGCAGGGGGTTGACAGCGCCGGCCTGATAACGGCCTGTGCTGCGGTGGCGGTACGTCGGGCGATTGCCCGGTTGACGGATGTGGCCGTGGATATTAAATGGGTCAACGATTTGCAGTACCATGGAAAAAAGCTATGCGGTATTTTGGCAGAAGGGCAGTTTTCAGATGATGGCAGACTTTCGTATATGATTTTGGGCATTGGCCTAAACTTAAGACCGCCGAAAGATGGGTATGTGGAGGAAATCAGGGGAAAAACCACCTCGCTGGAGGAGCTTGCGCCGGACAAAAGGATGGAGGTGCCTGCTTGTGCGGTGGCAATTCTGGAAAGCTTTTCTGCACTTTATGAAGGCCTACCGGAGCGAGCGTTTTTAGAAGAATACCGCAGTGCTTCCTGCCTGATGGGAGAGAAGATTAGCTACCTGCAGGGCGATGACGCCTGCTTTGGTCGTGTGCTTGGGATTGACGATGCGGCTCGTTTGCTCGTTCTGCAGGAGGATGGCCGGACGGTGGCTCTTTCTGCCGGCGAGGTCAATTTGATTAGAACTGTCGGTGCTTTGTAAAATTTTTGTGACGATTGTGGGTTCCCGGTTGCAGCCTGCCGGCAAATCCTGTACAATAAATGTGTATTTTACTTCGGAAAGGATTGAAGAAATTTGAAACCGATACGAAACATTGTCATTTTAGTTGCTGTTATTGCTGTGCTCATTGGCGGCTTTTATTTCATCACCGTTTATGAGCCGCAGCCGGATGAGACGCCGGCTCCTTCCGTGGCGCCGACTGTCAATATGTTTAAGGTGGAGAAGGATTCCATTCTATCTGTGACCGTACATAACGAAGAAGAAAGTTATTCTGTTGACCGGAGCGGAGAGTCGTGGCTGGTAAATCACAATCCGGCCATTAAGATTAATCAATCCCGGCTGGAAACGTTCCTGTATGAATGTGCTTCCATTACGGCAAGAGAGCTTTTAGCGGAAAATGTACAGGATTTTTCGCAGTACGGCCTTTCCTCGCCGGCTCGCTCTGTCGATATTGAAATGAAGGACGGCACCATGCATACCATTTTGGTGGGTAACCTCAGCGTGGATGGCTCGGTTCGTTATATCATGGTAGCCGGTGAAACAAAGGTATATACAAAGAGTGCTTCCGGTTGCGATAGCCTCACCGCTTCTCTGCAGAAGCTGCTGGAGACAGACATATATAGCATGGAAGCAGAAGAGGTGGGCAGCATTCATATTCAAAAGACTGGCGCAGAGGAGATTCTGCTTGTGTATGCCGAGGTCGGAAAAAATGATGCGGGAGAAGCGCTTTACGAATGGCAAATGAAGGCACCTCTCATTAAGACGGCAAATTCCTATACCATTAGCGAAGAGCTGTTGACCAACATTGTGTCGCAAACGGCACAGAAGGTTATTCCAGCGGGCACGGCATCTGCCACGGCCTATGGTTTTGATAGCCCGCGGGCACGGTACACCCTCACCAGCGTGGACGGCACGGAGAGCTATAGCGTTACGGTGGGCAGACAAGAGGGCAGCAGCACCTACATTCAGTTGGTGGGTGATGAGGCCGTCTATCAGGTGGAGACGGCAAAGCTCGACTTTTTAGAGCCGGGCTATCTGGACTTTGTGGATAAGCTGATTCATATTGAAAATATTGATGACGTCAAGCGTATTGTGATATCCGGCTCAGGCCGCGACTATACACTTACCATTGACGGACAGGGCGATGCTGCAGGCTTTAAAATTAATGACAAAAAGATTGAAGGGGATAGTTTTAGAAAAGCCTATCAGGCTGTCATCGGCCTCACGCTGGATGGTTTTATGACCGAGCCGTTTGCCAGCAATGCGACAGATTATACCATTACTTATGAACGCACAGATGGTACGCGTGTGGTTGTTAGCTGCATCCCTTATAATGACAGAAACTATCTGGTTCAGGTAGATGGCGAGGGCAATTTGCTGATGCGCAAAAAGCAAATGGATGCCATGTTTGCCATGCTGGATAAAACAATAGCTTAACGAACAGGATGTGATTCCGATTACCCCTGCACAGCTAAAAAATATTTTACAATCCAATATTCTATCTCTCTGCCCGCTGTCGGAGGAAACCATTTCCGACTGTGCGGCGCAGGTGGAGGCCGGAGCGCATGTGTTACTTGCGCCGCCCGCCGATGCTTGTGATGCGGCAGAGGAGGCGCGCCTCGCAGCTGTTTTTAAGGCTGCGGCCGACAAGGCCTTTGTGGCCGGACGCATTGCAGCACCAAAGGAAGGTCTTGCAGAATCCGGCGGCACACTTTCCTATGAGGAGTGCTATAGTCGCGTGCTCAGGCAGGCAAAATTTTTGGAGAAGATGGGGGTTTCCATAATTTTCCTGACGGATTTTACCGATATTCTGACAGCAAAATGTGCACTTTATGCCACTCGCGAAGGAACGCAGCTACCGGTTTGCGTTGGCTTTACGCAACAAGCGGGGGAGGCAGGCGTGAAATGCGCCCTCTCTCTTTTGATAACCCTGCAGGCTGCGGAGGTTTCTGCCGCCGGTGTCACCGGGATGGATATTCAGGATGCGCTGGAGCTTTTGTCTGACATTCAGGGCTTTGCTACGGTGCCGCTTTTTGCCGTTGGGATAGCGGGGCAATATCTCTTGCCGGAGGACTATGAGGATTATGTTCCTTCCTTCGTGCATCAAAAATGTGCCATGCTGGGGCTTGTTGACCAAGGGCCGGCCTTTACGGCAGCTATGACAAAGGCCATATGGCAGCTGTCGCCCTTATCGCCTGATTTTCCAATGCTCAATGCGGTTTCATCGGTGAATGAAACAGTCTTTTTGGATTTTCATGGGAAAATTGTTGGTAAAAACAGGCAACTACTTGAGATTAAAACTGAAAAGCTGGAAGAAATTAAGCAGGCACTTACGATTTTTAATCGTCCCGGTGCGGCGCCTGTCTGTTTTCATATTAAGGATATTGACGTACTTAGGTATGCCATTATGCACTATGCCGGACGGCCTGCGGTACGTTCGGATGAATATGGTGAAATTCTTGCCCGGGAGCTGGGTGCGTTTGTTTTAACGGAGAGAGAAACAGAACAAAAGTAAGCAACTAAGAAAGGGGCCCAACACGATGTATGCAGTACCCATAGCGAAGCTGATTGAGGAATTTGCAAAGCTGCCGGGCATAGGAAAACGCACGGCAGAACGTCTTGCCTATTATGTGTTAAAGCTACCGCGGGAGGAGGTTCTCACCTTTTCTAAGGCTCTTTTAGAGGCGAAGGATCACATCACCTTTTGCCCTGTCTGTCAGTCACTGACGGAAAAGGTGCCCTGCGAGATTTGCTCTGATTCCCGCCGGGATCAAGGCCTGATTTGTGTTGTGGAAAAGCCCAAGGATGTGATTAAAATTGAAAAAATCCGCGAGTTTCGCGGCGTATATCATGTGCTGCACGGTGTAATTTCACCCATGGACGGCATTGGCCCTGATGACATCCGTATTAAGGAGCTGCTCGACAGAATTACAAAGGGCGGCGTGCGGGAGGTTATCATGGCAACCAACCCCAATCTAGAGGGGGAGGCAACGGCCATGTATATTGCCAAATTACTAAAAACCTTTGAAGTGAAAACCACTCGTCTGGCCCACGGCATTCCGGTAGGCGGCGATTTGGAATATGCCGACGAGGTAACGCTGACGCGGGCTTTGGAGGGTCGTCATGAAATCAGCTGATGAGGCTGTAAAGCTAAGGGACAATGAAACTGTTGAAAACCTGGGAGGCGGCTATCGGATTATTCAGGGTAGGGATGAATTCCGCTTTGGTACCGATGCTGTTAAGCTGGCGGACTTTACAGTGGTAAGACCTGGTGAGCGCGTCATGGATTTATGCACCGGCACGGGCATTGTGCCGCTCCTTTTGCATCGCAGAGTTGACGGTCTTTCTCTCATTGGCTTGGAGATACAGCCGCAAATGGTGGACATTGCGCAAAGAAGTGTGAAGCTAAACAACTTTACAGATGATATAGAAATTATACAGGGTGACCTTCGCGAGATTAAAAGTCAATTTGCAGCGGAAAGCTTTCATGCAGTCACCTGTAACCCACCCTATATGAAAAATGATACAGGCAAGCAAAATCGGCGTGACAGCGTTTCCATTGCCCGCCATGAGGTCTGTTGCACGTTGGAGGATTGCATTGTGGCGGCGGCCTATTTGCTGCGAAGCGGCGGACGATTTTATATGGTACACCGTCCTGAGCGCCTGACAGATGTGATGGCACTCATGCGCCGCGAGCGTTTGGAGCCGAAAAGACTGGCCCTGTATGCCAAGGAGTCCGGTTCTGTACCGCGGCTTATGGTGATAGAGGGGCAGAAGAATAGAAAAAGCGGATTGATTGTCAGCCTGCACACAGGAGAAGATGTATGACAGAAATAACAAAGACATTAAATAAAGGCACGCTCTACTTGGTGGCGACACCCATAGGCAATTTAGAGGACATCACGCTGCGCGCCATCCGCACACTTGAGCAGGCAGATTTGATTGCAGCAGAGGACACAAGGCGGACGGCACAGCTGTTAAACCATTTGGGCATTAAGAATTCTCTGACCAGCTACTTTCAGCATAACGAGAAGCAAAAGGGAGAATATATCCTGCGTGAGCTTATGCAGGGAGCGGCAGTGGCTCTGGTTTCTGACGCGGGCACGCCGGCTATTTCAGATCCCGGGGAGGAGCTTGTCCGGCTATGTATAGAAAACGGCGTCCCCGTGGTGCCTGTGCCCGGGCCGACGGCAGCGGTGGCGGCTCTTATTGCCTCCGGACTGCCGACAGGGCGATTTTCCTTTGAGGGCTTTTTAAGCATGAATCGAAAAAGTCGGCGTGATCATTTGGCCGAGCTTGTGCATGCGTCTAATACCATGATTTTTTATGAAGCGCCCCACAAGCTAAAAAGAACGCTGAAGGATTTATATGAGACCTTAGGAGACAGACGCATTGTGTTGGCGCGGGAGCTGACGAAGAAATTTGAAGAGTTTAAACGCGTAACCCTGTCGCAGGCTGTTGCGTATTATGAAGAGCATGAGCCAAAGGGGGAATATGTCCTTTTGATTGAAGGGGCGGCAGAACCACTCCCATCGGAATGTGCATTAAATAATTTAACGATTTTAGAACATATTAATTATTATACAAACAACGGACTCACGCCAAAAGAGGCACAAAAGGCGGCAGCGGCCGACCGAGGCCTACCCAGACGTGAGATTTATGCGGCGGCTCTTGCAGAAAAGGAGAGTGCCGGAATAACTTGACCGAAAGGAATGACAAAATGGAAGCAGTACAAGAAACCTATATGATAAAACCGGGCGTCCGTTTACATTATATTAAAACGAGTCAGTTTAAGACTGTTTCTGTGGGCTTACATTTTCACAGGCAGCTGACCTGCGAGGAGGCCTCAAAAAACGCGCTTTTAGTCGATGTTTTGCGGCGCGGCAACGCTCGCTTTATGGATGATGCTGCGCTTGGCCGATATTTGCAATCTTTGTATGGTGCTTATTTTGATGCGGATATCAGACGAAAAGGAGAGGATCAGATTGTATCCTTTATGGTGAGCACTGTGGCAGACCATTTTGTGCCCGCCGACGAAAAGTGTGTGGAAAAGGTGGCCGGCCTGCTGTTTGATATGGTTTTCTCGCCCCAGATTACAGATGGCGCCTTCCGGAGTGATTATGTGGAGCAAGAAAAGGTCAATCTGATTAACGACATTGAGGCCGTGATTAACGATAAGCGGTCGTATGCTCTTTGGCGGTTGATTGAAAACATGTGCGCCGGAGAGCCCTATGCCGTTCATGAACTGGGCGATGTCGAATCCGTTCGGGCCATTACCCCGCAGTTGCTCTATCAGCATTATGAAAAGGTTATTTCCGAAAGCCCTGTGGACATTTTTGTCACCGGTGAAACGGATATTGATATGATACGCAGGCTGGCAGAGGAACGCTTTTATGCGATTAACCCGCCGGGGGAATATCCCCGCACGGCTCTGTACCGGCCGAGGGAGCAGCTTGAGCGCGTAACAGAAAGCTATGACATTTCACAGGCAAAGCTCTCCATGGGCTTTTATACCGGCATCACCCCCGACGATCCGCGCTACAGTGCCCTCATGGTCTATAACAGCATATTAGGTAGTGGTGCCCATTCCAAACTGTTTAATCATGTGCGGGAAAAGCTGAGCCTAGCCTATTATGCCTCCTCACGCTTGGAGCGCTATAAAGGGCTGATGGTGATTGCCTCGGGCATTGAGCTAAAGAACCGTCAGCTGGCAGAAGAGGAAATTTTTGCCCAAATAGAAGCGATGAAAAGGGGCGATATCTCCGACTATGAATTTGATGTATCAGTCAAGAGCATTGTCAATTCTCTGCGCTCTTTAGGAGATAACAACAGCTATCTGGAGGATTATTATCTCGGTCAGGCTGTCAGCAGAACCAACATCAGCCTTGCGGCGCAATGCGAAAGAATTGCTGCCGTCACCCCGGAGGAGGTCATCGAAATAGCAGGGCTTATCAAGCCGGAAATGGTGTACCTCATGAAGGGTCATGACCGGAAGGAGGCGGAATCATGCAATTTATAAAGCACTATAATGAAACCCTGCGGGAAACACTCTATAGCGCCGAGCATGAGAGCGGCCTGAAGGTTGCCATCATGCCAAAGCCGGGCTACAGCAAAAGCTATGCGATATTCGGCACCCATTTTGGTTCCGTGGATAATCGCTTTATTGCGCCGGGAGGCAAGGAGGAAATTCTGCTACCGGACGGCATTGCCCATTTTTTAGAGCACAAAATGTTTGAACAGCCAGACGGTTCCAATGTTTTTGAAAGCTACGCCCGACACGGCGCGAATGCTAACGCATACACAAGCTTTCACGTTACGGCGTATCTCTTTGAAAGTACGCAGGATATTAAAGAAAATCTGGGTATTCTTTTAGATTTTGTGCAAGCGCCTTATTTCACCGATGAAAATGTGGCAAAGGAGCAGGGTATTATCGGTCAGGAAATCGGCATGTATGATGATGATCCGGGCTGGCAGCTTATGATGCGCTTTTTAGGCGCTATGTACCATGAGCATCCGGTGCGTATTGACATTGCAGGGTCGGTGGATTCTATTGCGAGCATCACCAAGGACACGCTCTATACCTGCTATAACACCTTTTATCACCTTTCTAACATGTGTCTTTTTATTATCGGGGATGTGACCCCTGAGATGCTTTCAGACTGCATTGAGGCGCATCTTAAGAAGGTAGAGAAGCCTGCGGGCGACATTGTGCGCCTTTACGGCAGCGAGCCGCACAGCGTAAGAGAGAGCTTTGTTACAAGCGCCATGGATGTCAGCGTGCCCATGTTTATGTTGGGATTTAAGGATGCGGACTGTGGCTATGAGGGGAAAAAACTGCTGCAGAAGGATTTGGAGCTGTCTATAATCAGCGAGATTCTGTTCAGCAAAACCAGCCCCATTTATACAAGGCTGTATGACGGAGGGTATATTTTAGGCGGTATGGATGCCGAAACTGCCTGTGAAAGGGAATATGGCTATGTTGTGTTATCCGGCGAAAGCCGCAATCCGGAGGACGTGCGTGACATTATTTTTGAAGGCTTGAAAAAGGTGCAAAAAGAGGGGCTCAGCTCCGAGGAAATAGAACGGGTATGCCGTGCCATGACGGGGCGGTATATCAAGCAGTTTAATAATTTGAGTGGCGTGGCGCATCAATATATGAGCCAAGTATTTAACGGAATTGGTCTTTTTGATTTTACCGAGGTGATACAAAAGGTAACACCGATGACCCTGCATGAACGCCTGACAACGTATTTTGACACAGAGCGCAGCGTTCTTTCTGTCATTACACCACGCTAAAACCAGCAGCAAGGGGGATTTTACCATGACAAACACCATTGCCTTTCCCGGTCTTGGAATCGGGCCGTTTACACTCTCCCGGGGCTTTACCTTCTTCGGGCTGACCATTCACTGGTACGGCATTTTAATTGCTCTGGGTATTGTTCTTGCCTACCTTTACGGCAAAAAGAAGGCAAAGGAGCGGGATATTTCCAGCGAAAGCCTTTTGGATATCATTCTTTTGGGGTTGCCCTCGGCCATTATCGGTGCACGGTTATATTATGTGATTTTTTCGTGGGCGGATTATAGGGATGATTTTCTGTCTGTCTTTAAGATCTGGGAGGGCGGTTTGGCTATTTACGGCGGCATTATTGGCGCTTTCATTTCCACACTGGTGTACTGCCGGGTGAAAAAGCTGCCCTTGGCTAAGATTTTGGATGTTTGTGCATTTGGGCTTTTAATTGGCCAGATTCTCGGGCGCTGGGGCAATTTTGTCAATGCGGAGGCTTACGGCAGCCTGACGGAAACGGCACTTTTGCGCATGCAGCTTGTTGATCGGGGAATTACGGTGCATCCAACCTTTCTTTATGAATCCCTCTGGAATTTAATGGTCTTTTTCCTTTTGCATGTGTATGAAAAACGCCGACTTTTTGACGGGGAAATTTTTTTGGCTTATCTTTCCGCTTACGGCACAGGTCGGTTTTTTATCGAGGGTATGCGACAGGATAGTCTTTGGTTGGGTCCCGTCCGCATTTCGCAATGTGTGGCAGCTCTTTGTGTTGTGCTCGGGGTTATTTTTATTATCAGAGGCAGACGGCGTGCTCGTAGGCAAATGGAAGAGGTAGATAATCATAGATGTAAAACATGCGGTTTTGACCCGGTGGATTCAATGGAAAAGCCGACGGAAAGACCGATAACAGCGAAAGCAGAAGAAAAAGAAACGCAGGAATAAAGCAAAAGAATTGGGAGGGTATATATGTTAAAGAAAAATCTACAGGAAACGTATGGCTGCCATGTATTCAACGATACCATTATGTGCGAGAGGTTGCCGAAGGAAACCTATATGGAGCTGAAAAAAACAATTGAGGAGGGAACGCCGCTACCTTCGGGTACGGCGGACATTGTTGCAAATGCGATGAAGGATTGGGCCATTGAAAACGGTGCCACCCACTACACGCATTGGTTTCAGCCCCTAAATGGTTTTACTGCTGAAAAGCATGATTCCTTTCTGATTCTTTCTAAAGAGGGCCGCGCGTTGACCGAATTTTCCGGCAAGTCCCTCATTAAGGGAGAACCGGATGCATCAAGCTTTCCCTCCGGTGGTCTGCGTGCCACCTTTGAAGCTCGGGGCTATACGGCTTGGGATTGTACCTCGCCTGCCTTTTTAAAAGAAGACTCCAGCGGCCTGACGCTTTGTATTCCCACGGCCTTTTGTTCCTATAACGGAGCGGCGCTGGATAAAAAAACCCCGCTGCTTCGCTCTGTTGAGGCAATTTCACGTCAGGCGATACGCGTGCTACGTTTGTTCGGCGACACAAAAACCACTCGCGTTCAGGTCAGCTGCGGTGCAGAACAGGAATATTTTCTTGTTGATAAGGATATGTTTAAAAAGAGGCTGGATTTGATGTTTACAGGGCGTACCCTCTTAGGGGCAAAGCCACCTAAGACACAGGAGATGGATGACCATTATTTCGGTACCTTGAAGGAACGAGTTTCTGCCTTTATGAAGGAACTGGACGAAGCCCTTTGGAAAATTGGTGTGCCGGCCAAAACCAAGCATAATGAAGCGGCACCGGCTCAGCATGAGCTGGCTCCGATTTTTGAAACCGTTAATGTGGCTTGTGACCATAACCAGATTACCATGGAGCTGATGCGCAAGATTGCAGACCATCATAACATGGTTTGCCTGTTGCATGAAAAGCCCTTTGCTGGTTTAAATGGCTCCGGCAAGCACAACAACTGGTCCCTTTCCACCTCTGATGGCGTCAACCTGTTAAATCCCGGCAAAACGCCACGAGAAAATGCACAGTTCCTAGTCTTCTTGTGTGCCGTGATAAGCGCTATTGATGACCATGCGGCTTTAATCCGCGCATCTGCCGCCAATGCGGGCAATGATTTTCGTCTGGGTGCGCTGGAGGCGCCGCCCGCGATTATCTCTATCTTCTTAGGAGATGAGCTGACGGATATATTAGAGCAGCTGGAAACGGGGGAGGAGCACGACACAAAGCGTGGCGGGGTGCTGGATACCGGTGTGCCCAGCCTACCGAACCTTTTCCTTGACACAACAGACAGAAACAGAACCTCGCCCTTTGCCTTTACCGGTAATAAATTTGAGTTTAGAATGGTGCCTTCTTCTGCCTCTATCGCCGGCCCGAACACGGTTTTAAACACGGTGGTTGCTGAGGCGTTGGCACAAATTGCCGATCGCCTGGAAGGGACAAAGGATTTTAATAAGGAATTAAATGAGCTGCTGGCGGAAATGATAAAGAAGCATAAGCGCATTATCTTTAACGGCAACGGCTACAGCGATGAGTGGGTTTTGGAGGCAAAACGTCGTGGGCTGCCCAACATCAACAATTCAGCTGACTCCTATGCAGCCTTTATCCAGCCCGAATCCATTGCCATGTTTGAAAAGCATCATGTTTATAGTAGAGCAGAGCTGGAGTCGCGCTATGAAATTAAGATGGAAAAGTATATTAAAATTGTAGGCATTGAGGCGCGGACGCTTTTGCAGATGATTAATAGACAAATTATTCCGGCCTGCACAAAATATGCAAATGATACGGCCAAAACCATTTTACATATCAAATCGGCAGATTCCCTCTGCGACACGCTGGCACTTGAGGAAGTGCTTCGCAAGACCACATCCGGCCTTTCGGCGCTGACAAAGGCTTTAAAGAAGCTGGAGCGCGCGGCCGAGAAATCCGAGCGCTTCGGCGAGGATTATGTGGCGCAGGCAAAATTTTCCAGGGAATCTGTGGTGGCTGCAATGAATGAGGTGAGAAAAATTGCCGATGAGCTGGAGGGTATTGTCGGTAAAGAATACTGGCCGATTCCGACCTACAGCGATTTGATTTACAGCGTATAATGTAAGCGGAAGGACGGATGTTATGCAAGGTTTACCGGGAATGCTCATCTCTCTTTTAGGAGGGCTCGGTTTGTTCTTGTTCGGTATGCATGTCATGAGTGAGGGTCTGGAGCGTGCAGCCGGACAACGAATGAGCCACATCATTGAAAAAATGACCGGGAATGTCTTTAAGGGCGTTTTGGCCGGAGCCTTGGTAACAGCCTTGATTCAGAGCAGCAGCGCGACCACTGTTATGGTCATTGGTTTTGTCAATTCCGGCATTATGAGGCTTTCTCAAACAGTTGGTGTCATCATGGGTGCCAATATCGGCACAACCATTACGGCACAGCTTTTGAGTCTCTCTGACATTGGTGGTGGCGCTTGGTATCTAAGTCTTTTAAAGCCGGCAAATTTTGCGCCGGTGCTCATTTGTATTGGTGTATTTATGCTATTGTTTTCCAAACGGAAAAGCCTTAGCACGGTCGGCAGCATTCTATCGGGCTTCGGCATGATTTTTATCGGCATGAGTATGATGGAGGGCGCCGTTAGCCCCTTGCGTGAGCTGGAGGAATTCCGCAGGGTTTTTGAAACATTGACCAATCCGATTTTAGGCGTGCTTGCCGGCATGGCCATTACCGCCATTATCCAGAGCAGCAGCGCCTCGGTGGGTATTCTGCAGGCGGCAACGGTAACCGGCAGTGTGACCTTTTCCTCAGCAGCACCAATTATTCTAGGGCAAAACATCGGTACCTGTGTTACGGCCATGCTTTCCGGTGTCGGTGCGAGCAAAAATGCCCGAAAGGCAGCCGTGATACATCTGGCCTTTAACGTTATTGGTACGGTTGTTTTTCTGGTGGCACTATACCTTTTGCGCGGCTTTTTGCCCTTTTGGAATGAGCCGATTAATAAAAGCGGCATTGCCAATTTTCATCTGGTCTTTAACATCTGCAACACGCTGCTTCTGCTGCCGTTTTCCGGGGTTTTAGTAAAGCTTGCGGACAAGCTGGTGAGAGAAAAGGAAGCTGTTAAGCCTAAAACCACCTCCTTAGATTCTCGCTTTTTAGAAACGCCGGCTCTCGCCGTTTCTCAGGCAACCCGTGAAACCCTGAACATGGCAAGCCTTGCTTTGGAAAACTACAATCTGGCCAAAAAAGCTTTGCTGGACGGCGATATCTCAGGCAAGGAGCGCTTATATGCAAATGAGACGCGCATTGATGAGTTGGAATCAAAAATAACACGCTATCTTATGCAGATTGTTGACGAGGATTTAAGTGAGGAGGACAGCAAAATCACCTCCAGCTTGTTCCATGTGTTGATTGATGCGGAGCGCGTGGGTGATCGATGTCAGAATTTGTTTAAAATTGCAGAGCGCGCACGCGAAAATGGCATCAGCCTATCTGCAACGGCCCGGCATGAGCTGGATACAATTATGAGAGCGGTGGGTGATATTTATGAAAGCTCCATCATCTGCTATGAAGAAAGGGATCAGGAGCTGGTTCGTAAAGTCCAGACCTATGAAAATGTGATAGATAATATGCGCAAGAGGCTGCGAGACAGCCATGTAGACCGCTTGGCCTATCAGGACTGTTGTTTTGATGCGGCGATTATATTTTTAGATGTGTTGAGTCATGTGGAACGCATTGCAGACCACAGCGCTAACATTGCCAATCGAACAGAGCAGCTCATTAGAAGCCGTGGTGTGTTTGATTTGCATAAGGATGCAAAGGAATTCCGGGAACAGAATCCCGAACTATATAGGCAGTACTATCGGGAGTTTGAAGAAAAATATTCCTTAGAGTAAGGCGTTTTTCGTAACAAAACACAGTAAGACTGCTCAAGGTATAAAAAAGAAGGGGCTGTAGCAAAATGCTACAGCCCCTTTAATTTGTTCATTTGTATTAGTTACATTCTGCCACTAAGGGACCGGCCAGCTCATTTAAGAAGAAGAGCTTACCAGGCAGGGTGGGAATGTAGCTGGAGGTAATCCAGGGGGTGGGACCGTAGCGCAGGGTCATCCACAGGCTCATGCCTTGCCACTGCATGCCACGGGAGAGCGCGCCGTCACAGCCGCCGATGATATAATCAGCCTGCATGAAGATGCCGGGGCCAATGGTATTTGCGCGGCAGGGAACCAGCGTGGTTCTTGATTTAAAGCTGGTGATGGCGTTCTGCTCAATGGTTAAGGGATGCAGCTTGGCGCCCAGACGATAAGGCTGCTTTATCCATTCTGCTTCGGATGAAAATTCAGCGGCAAACTGGGGCTCCCAGAAGGCGATGTGGCACATTCTGCCGATGCCGAAGATCAGCACCATTTTTGCGCCTTCTGCCTTTAGCTTAGCGATTTTTTCAGGATATTGCGGCAGGTTTTCCTTGGTGGCAAAATTTCTCTGCTCCTTGGGAACAGTGAGCTCACCCAGAGGATTATAGAAGGCCTGTTCCATGGCGTTCGTAAAGGCAGCGGGGTCATTGGAGACTAGCGTGTTGCCATCAGCATCGCTCCATTCGTCCATATTGAAGCAGTGCAGGTGGTCACACTTAACATTCCATTCCTTTAAGAAGAAAACAGCCCATTTATACATACCCATGGGGCCAACGGGGAGAATCATGATAAGTTTTTCTCCGTTTTCACGTGCTTTTTTGATGGTGTTGGCAATTTCGTGACCCATCAGCATATCAAACTCTGTTACATTCTCACAGGAGATGGGCTGAAAATCCTTGTGCCAGAAGTTCTGACGGTCAAAAACGGATTCCGGGGCATTGGAGCAACATGCATCAATTTTCTCCATATCCCAGCCAGCGGGATAAAAACCCTCAAGTAAAGAGCCTTTTACAGTACTTGCAAAATTCATTTTATTTTCCTCCTATTATTATATGATTAGGGCAACATTCTTTTTGTGGTGGGCTTGGGGTACACCATACACTGAGAAAAGGCCTCGGCGTACTGTGCACCGCACTGATAACCGCGATATTTCGAAATGGTTTTAACCATATCGGCAAAATCAATGTTATCATGCTCTCTCATCCATTTGAGCTGGCTTTCGTGGCATTCAAGCATCTCGAGCTTTAGGTCGATTTCCTCTGTAATATCCACATACTCTGTCGGGAGAAATTCATTTCCGCCCAGGTTATCCATATAGAAAATGGGTGTCACCTCAGAGGGTGTGGCAATTCTTGATTCGTAATGCGGTACGCTTGCAGCAAAGGAAGCGTCAAACACCAGACGGCTGACGGCCACATGATCGGGCATATAGTCGTTAGGGGCGTGGGTGATGATAAAGTCCGGCTGTGCCTCACGAATGACGTCAACGACCTTATCGCGCTGTTCCTTGCTGGATTCATAGGCCATTAAATCACCAATGTCACAGGTGACAACCTTGATGCCAGCCAGGGAACCGGCTTTGATGGCCTCCTGCTTGCGGATTTCTGCCAGCTCATCGGGCTGGATGATGACGTGACCTAAATTGCCGTTACACACGTGACAAACAGTTACAGTATCACCACGCTTGACACATTTTGCCAAAGTTCCCGCGCAGTTAATTTCAATATCGTCGGGATGGCAACCAATTGCTAGGACATTCATTCTGAAAGACCTCCTCTTATTATTTCGTCGGCCTTGACGGCCCATGTAAAGCTATCTATTACTTCATCGATGGTGGGACTGCCGGGAGCATCTGTTTCGATCATGTGAATTAAATCCTCCAGCTGATCCCCAGTGGGCTTGCGTTTACAGTTTATATTGATGGTTTCGTAGGTTTTTTCCGGATATTTATAATATTCGATCATGTCGCCTTCTTCGTGATTTTCGGAGCGCAGCATTTGCAGGGTGATTCTGATTCTGCCGCGAGGACCCATGAACTCCTTGACATTGCAGGAGGAGATGGTGTTGCTCCAGCCGGCCTCATAGTAACCGATGGAACCATCAGAGAGTTTGGCAGTCATTAAACCGTAGTTATATTTACCCTTTGGTACATCCGGCTCTGTTCTAAGGCCGATTCCGGATACCTCTGTGATTTCTGCGCCGGTAACCCAGTGCATGATATCTATGTAGTGTACACCGCAGTCTATAATGGGCGAGGTATCCTTGATGAGATTTAAATATTTCTGCCAGTCCATGGTATGATGGTTTTGGGTCATACGCATGACAATCGGCTTGCCGATGGCGCCGGACTGAATCATTTCTGCCACTTTTTGATAGGTTTTATTATGGCGCAGGATATATCCAACATGAACCTTGCATGCGGGATTTTCCTTAATCAGCTGTGCCATTTTTTTACCGTCCTCTAAGTTGGAGGCAATGGGCTTTTCGCACAGAACGTGCTTGCCGTTTTGCAGGCAGGCTGTCAGGATTTCCAGATGGGACTGAGGATAGGTGGCAATGATGACAATATCTACATCCTCAGCGGAGACCGCTTTGCGGTAATCAGTCTCTGTTCTTTCTGCTCGGTATTTGCGGGCAAAATCCTTTGCGTGTTCCTCATTTATGTCACACACACATTTTATCTCCACATCATCCTTGCAATAGATATCATCCAGGTGTGCCGCGCCCATGCTGCCGCAACCGATTAAGGCAATGCCATATTTTTTCATATTCATACTACAACTCCGTTTCACTAGGGCAATTTTCGCTGTTTATGCAAAGATTTCATCCATTGCAACAGAGGTGACCTTTAAGATGGCATCAGGATAATTCTTATATGCACTCATCTCTGCAGTACACCAGCCGTCGTAGTTGACTTTTTTGAAGGCCTCCATAACAGCCGGGAAGTTAATGTCACCTTCGAGCAGGTCAACAAAGCTGTTGGTGGCAACCTTGAAGTCCTTAAAGTGAACCTTTTTGATGCGGCTACCTAAGATATTAATCCATTGTTCGGGGTAGCCTGACTGCACCATGTTGCCGACGTCCAGATAAACACCCACATAAGGAGAGCCAATTTTATCGATGAAATCACGCAGTTCCAGGGGGGATAAGAACATTTTGTTCCATACGTTTTCCACACCGATGGCAACCTTCTTTTCCTCGGCATAGGGCGCCAGCTCACGAATGGCCTCATATGCTCTTTCATAGGCTACATCGTAGGGAACGACAGGATTTTCGGGACGCCAGGAGACACCGCAATAACCGGGCACGACCAAAATGGTATCACAGCCCAGCCAAGCTGCAACATCCAGCTGCTTGCGAATGATTGCTTTTGCCTTTTCGCGGATAGCAGGGTCATCAGAGGTTATAGGAATACTCCAGCCTGCACCGGAGCAAACACTATACAGCTCTATACCAGCTTCGTTTGCTGCTGTCTTAATTTTTAACGCGTCCTCTTCGGTTGTATCCATATTGAGTTCGCCGCCCTCCGGGGCGAAGGCAACCTCAACACCCTCATAGCCCAGCTCTTTTGCTAACTGGAAGGCTTCTGCCAAAGACTTATCAGGAATAGACCAAATACTAATACCTTTTTTCATAAAAAAGTCCTCCTATTTACTTTTTTATATTTTTGTGGTACAATACCTAAGGAGAAGTGTAGCGCCTGCGGTTTTCTATATTCCTTAGGCTTAAAATCATACTTTTACAATATTATGATATACCAGAAATTCTGACAAAACAATATATAATTGTCTCTTAAATGTGCATTATTGTAAACTGTTTTTAATATGTAATTAAAGGAGAGAGGCGGTATGTATCAGATTAAACCGGTTAAACACGTGATTCGGGTACAGAGCATTGTCACCATTCATTATTTTGAGTTATCCAAGAATTTTTATTATCCGGGAGAATCCCATGATTTTTGGGAAATGGTTTATGTGGATAAGGGCGAGGTGATTGCTACAGCTGAGGAAAGAGAGATTGTGCTCACGCAGGGGCAGGCAGTTTTTCACAAGCCTAATGAGTTTCACAGGCTTGCTGCAAATAATGTGACTGCGCCTAATGTCTTTATCATCACCTTTGTTTGTAAATCCCGTGACATGCGCTTTTTTAGAGAAAAAGTTATAGACATTCCGCAGAAACTCAGGGATTTGATTGCAGTGATGATTGAAGAAGGACAACAGTCCTACATGCTACCATTTATTGAGACGCATTTAAAGCGGTCAAGCCCTCAGAATAATCCACCCTTGGGGGGGCAGCAAATGGTGAAGCTGTACCTGGAGCAGTTCTTGATCATGCTGCTCAGAAGCGGTACTGAGGTGAAGGAAAGCCGTCTTCCTGCTATGAATGAAACCATTGATGACCGCCTCGTGCAGGATATTATCAAGTATTTAGAGTCACGTGTTTTTCAGACGGTTTCAGTAAATGAGCTGTGTCAGCGCTTTAATTACAGTAAGACCTATCTATCAAGAGTGTTTAAGAATATAACTGGGCGTTCGCTTTTGGAGTATTACACAAGCCTGAAGATCTCTGAGGCAAAACGGCTGATTCGTGAAAAGAATTTAAATTTTACACAAATTGCGATGCAGCTGTGCTATGACAGTCCGCAGTATTTTTCGAGGACTTTCAAGCATGTTACGGGGATGACGCCGAAGGAGTATAAGCGTTCGGTGATGGCTGATTGAGGATTTTTTATACAGAAAAAGGCAGCATATCTGTTACAGATATGCTGCCTTTTTTGTGTAACGAAGGGAATTCTGCTGTTGAAGAGAAAAAGCTTTTCCCGAGAGGGGAAGGTGTGGATACATCTGTCCGGATTTTTTGCATTATATCGTCGTACCTTGATGTTTTATGTTCAATGTCTTGCTGATTTTGCAAAGTGCATTTTGGGGCACTTTTTTGTGGTAGGATGATGACGTCGCAAGGGAGGTGACAAAGTGCAAGGCACAGGTGGTAACTTGGGGCGGTATGTCAGGGAGCTGTTGGCAATGCCGGTAAGTGAAGAGGATGAGCTTTCCTCGGGAAGGGCAGAGACAGATAATGAAATGGCCATTGCCAGAGCCTTGGTTAAAAAGGCAGGTAGCGGCGATCTGCAGGCGATTAAAGAGGTCAGGAGTCTTTCTGAAATGACAGAACCGGAAGAAGTAAAAGCCTTTGAAATGCCTGCCCGAATGCTGGCAGAGCCATATTTTGCGGTGTGGCGTGATATCAAAAGCAAGGGACACACGGAATATGTGTTATACGGCGGTCGTGGTAGTGCAAAATCGACTTTTATCAGTCTGGTGGTGATTGATCTGTTGCTTTCTAATTCTATGCTACATGCAGTTTTGTGTCGGCGCGTAAAGGATACGCTGCGGGACAGCGTATATGCACAGATGAAATGGGCTCTGTCCGAGCTTCATGTGGAGACGAATTTTGAGTGTCGGGTGAATCCCATGGAGATTATCTATAAGCCCACAGGGCAGAAAATCTATTTTAGAGGTGCAGATGACCCGGCTAAGCTGAAATCCATTAAGGTACCCTTTGGGTATATCGGCATTTTGTGGTTTGAGGAATTGGATCAGTTCTGCGGCGAGGAGGAGATTAGAAGCATTGAGCAATCGGTGATTCGTGGCGGAGATGAGGCGTATATTTTTAAATCCTTTAATCCGCCAAAGACTGCCGGCAATTGGGCAAATCAATATGTGCTGATGCCAAAGGAAACACGGCTGGTGAAAAAAAGCAGTTATCTGGAGGTGCCGCCGGAGTGGCTGGGCAAGGTCTTTTTGGAGGAGGCAGAACATCTTAAAGAAACAAATCCTTCGGCCTATGAGCACGAATACGGAGGCGTAGCAAACGGCATTGGTGGCAATGTGTTTTCCAATGTGGTCTTGCGAGCTATTACACAGGAAGAAATTGCCGGCTTTGACCGGGTGTATAACGGAATTGACTGGGGATGGTATCCGGACCCGTTTCGCTTTCATCGCATGGCCTATTTACCGGCAGAGAGACGGCTTTTCATCTTTGATGAAATCAGCGGCAACAAGCTACCGAACAGGGAGATAGGCACTCTTTTAAAACAAAAGGGAATAGGACCCATGGACAAAATTACGGCAGATTCCGGCGGCGAGGGACTTAAATCCATTGCGGATTTGCGAGAAATGGGATTTTCTGTGCGGAAGGCCAAGAAGGGACCGGGCAGTGTCGATTATTCCATGAAGTGGTTGTCTTCATTGCATGAGATTGTGATTGATCCGGCGCGGTGTCCCTTTGCCGCCAAGGAGTTTTTGGGTTACGAATATGAAACAACTCAGAGCGGTGAGGTTGTGAGTGGATATCCCGACAGAGACAATCATTCGATTGATGCAGTGCGGTATGCACTGGAGGAAGTTTGGAGGAGGAGAGGAAAATGACGGATTTTGAAGCCGGAAATACACTTTTGATACAGGGAGTGGAGCAGGCTCTTGGAAAAAAAGTTTTACTTTCACAGGCAATGAGAAAAGCGCTGGGGCTTTGGGAACAGTTGTATAGGAACAAGGCGCCGTGGCTTACAGGGAATGTAAAAAGCCTGTCTTTAGCGCCTACCATCGCCAGCGAGCTGGCGTGTCAGGCGACGCTGGATTTTCAATCGACAGTTTCGGGTAGCGCGCGGGCAGATTTGATTGACAAACAGGTGTATCAAAAAACTATTTTTGATATCAGGCGTTGTACAGAATATGCCTGTGCCTGCGGAGGCTTGGTTTTTAAGCCGTATCTTGACAGGAATAGGCTGGCAGTGGAATATGTGAAGGCGGACAAGTTCTTTCCGCTTGCAACAGACAGTCGCGGTCAGGTGATTTCAGCCGTTTTTGTAGAACAGCTAAAAAAGGGCAACCGGTTGTACAGCAGGTTGGAGGAGCACGTGTTGGAGCGCGAAGGTGTGACCGTGCGTAATCTGGCCTTTTGTGGCGGAGGGTTTTTGGGTCTTGGGAGACCGGTTGCGCTCTCTGCTGTAGAGGAATGGGCAGAGCTTGCCGAGGAGGTTACGATACGAGGCGCAGACAGGCCGCTTTTTTCCTACTTTAAAATGCCACTTGCTAACACGGTGGACCCAGACTCGCCTCTGGGAGTTTCTATGTACTCTCGCGCAACGGAGCTGATGCAGGAGGCGGATTTACAGTTTTCGCGGCTATTGTGGGAATATGAGGGCGGTACGCTGGCGATTGATGCCAGTGTGGATGCACTCCTGTTGGAAAATGGGGACATGAAGCTACCAA
This sequence comes from Oscillospiraceae bacterium, assembly GCA_015068615.1. Lineage (GTDB taxonomy): Bacteria > Bacillota > Clostridia > UBA1381 > UBA9506 > UMGS755. The sequence continues at coordinate 21,275 of SVKE01000017.1, forward strand.
GCCTTGACAAACGGCTGTTTAGAGCCCTGGATGTGGATATGGGCGGCGGTGATTTATACAGCGTGTTTGCGCCGACTCTGCGTGATGGCTCTTACCTTGACGGGTTGAATGAGCTGATTATTCGAGTGGAGGACTTATGCGGTGTGGCTCGAGGTACACTTTCTAACCTAAACAGCATGGCGCGGACGGCGACGGAGCTTAACATTCTGCGGCAGCGCTCTTATTCGACAGTGACAGACATTCAGAAATCCTTGCAGAGAGCCTTGCGCGACCTGGTGGCAGGCTTTGACATGATGGCGACGGTATTCTCGCTAACGCCTCCGGGCAAGTGCGAGTTGACCTTTGAATTTGATGACAGTGTTGTGACAGACCGAGCGACGCAGTTTGAAGAAATGCAGTTGCTGGCCTCCCGGGGAATTATTAATGATTGGGAATTTCGCAGCTGGTATCTGGGTGAAACGGAGGAACAGGCAAAGAGAAACCTGCCTGTTCCAAAGGAGAGATAAGGACATTTGTCTTTGGGCAAAGACGTTAAACAAGCCCTAATACCGCCTGAGGCGGCGGAATAGAAATTGACGGTGCCCTGCGGTGCGGCCGACCGATGTGTGCACAAGAGAAAGGAGAAACGATGCTGGAATTAATGAAAAAGCTTTTTGGCGCAGAAGCAACCGAGCAGAAGCTGAAGCAGGTGCAAGAGTTGCTTGAAACAGGTTATGTGCCGATGGAGGACTTTCAGCAGTTGCAGGAGGAACTGAAAAGGCTACAGGAGGAACACGCATTAGAGCTTGATGCCCTAGAAAAGCGGGCAGAAGCCGAACAATTTTCCATGGCTTTAGAGCATGCGCTGACGGCGGCCGGTGCCAGAAACGTGAAAGCCGTGCAGGCACTGCTTTCTATGGAGGGGCTGCGCCTGGAAGACGGACAGATTATGGGTCTTGCCGAACAGCTTAAAGCTCTGAAGGAGGAAAGCGGCTATCTGTTTACAGATGGCAGAGGTAATGTGCAGTTTGTGCGTCCCTCCGGGGTGAGTAAGGCGGGTATCACATTAGAGGATTTTCAAGAAATGGGATATATGGACCGTCTGAAGTTGAAAAAGGAGCAACCGGAATTATATCGCGAATTAATGAGAAAAACAGGAGGTAAATTATGTCGACTTATTTAAATTATCCCTTTGATCAGGAAATTTTTGTACAAAGCTGGGAGGCAGCGCCGGATCCGAGTAAGGCTGCTATGATTGATAGTGGTGCTTTGGTGGAGGACGCCGTGATCGAGGCACGTATTCAAAATGACGGCTGCCTTTACACGATTCCCTTTTATAGCGTGTTAGATGGTGAGCCGGATAACTATGACGGCGCCACAGATATTACGGCAGCAGAGCCTGCAGGTGGCAGTCAGACCGGTGTTGTTTACGGTCGCGGCAAGGGCTTTACGGCACGGAATTTTGCTGCAGAGCTTTCCGGTGCCGATCCTCT
>SVKE01000073.1 GCA_015068615.1 Oscillospiraceae bacterium
AGATGCAATCGAGCGCGGGGAAATCAAGCTTTCGGATTATCGTCTATCTCAGTGGCGGCTGATGCACATTGGTGCGCAGCCGGTTCCGCCTTCCCTCATTAAGCGCTGGAAAGAGGTTTTCCCGAATCATGACTATGATACCAACTACGGCCTGAGCGAATCCATTGGCCCTGGCGCCGTGCATTTGGGAGTGGAAAACATTCATAAGGTTGGTGCCATCGGCGTTCCTGGCTATAAATGGGAGATTAAGATTGTCGACGATGCGGGCAATGAGGTTCTGCCCGGTGAGGTGGGCGAGCTCTGCTTAAAGGGCGATGGCGTTATGAAATGCTACTATAAGAATCCAGAGGCAACCCGCGAGGTGTTAACGCCGGATGGCTGGCTGTATACGGGCGATATGGCAAAGCAGGATGAGGACGGCTTTATTTATCTTGTCGACCGTAAAAAAGACGTCATTATCGTTGGCGGCGAGAACATTTATCCTGTTCAGATTGAGGATTTTCTCCGGGCGCATGATAAGGTCAGTGATGTAGGTGTTATCGGTCTTCCGGATGAGCGTCTTGGCGAAATCACCGCAGCGATTATCCAGCTGAAGGAGAATATGACGGCCACAGAAGAGGAATTCCATGAATACTGCCTGACTCTGCCTCGCTATAAGCGGCCGAGAGTCATTATTTTAGCAGATATTCCCAGAAATGCAACCGGTAAAATTCAGAAAAACGTGCTCCGTGAGCAATATGGTGCAGCCCGACTTGTGGAGGCGGCTACAACCAAATAATGTGTATATAAAAAGACCGTGGACGGTGAAGGGTTTCACCACAGCCACGGTCTTTTTTATACATATTTTCAGCGCTTAGCAAGAGGAATGTATTCTGTTTCTTCCTTTACATTTATATACGCCGGGCGAATAATTTTGCCGTTATTCTGGATCTCTTCAATTCGATGTGCGCTCCAGCCGGCAATGCGGGAAATGGCAAAAATCGGTGTATACAGCTCGCAGGGGAGCTCCAGCATTTTATAAATCAAGCCGGAATAAAAGTCCACGTTCGCGCTGACACCTTTATACATTTTTCTCTTTTCACCGATAATCTGTGGTGCTAAATCGGCTACCGTTTCATATAGCGCGTAATCATCGTCATAGCCCTTTTCAACGGAGAGTGACTTGGCGTATTCCTTTAAAATATCTGATCTGGGGTCGGATTTTGAATAAATGGCGTGTCCCATGCCGTAAATCAGGCCGGCCCGGTCAAAGGCCTCCTTGTTTAAAAGCCTTACCAGATAGTCCTCAATCTGCCCCTTATCCTTCGTATTAATGCTTTTTTTCATATCCTCAAACATACGGACAACCTTGATGTTTGCGCCGCCGTGCCGTGGACCCTTTAAGGAGCCTAAGGCGGCTGCCACGGAGGAATAGGTATCCGTTCCGGAGGAGGTGACTACGTGGGTGGTAAAGGAGGAATTATTGCCGCCGCCGTGCTCGGCATGCAGCACCAACGCAAGGTCTAAAATGTGGGCCTCCAATGGCGAATATGCACCTTCACCGCGAAGCAAGTGTAATACATTTTCCGCCGTGGAAAGATCCGACTTGGGCAAATGAATATTCAGGCTCTGTTCATTATAATAATGCTGAAAGGATTGGTATCCATACACAGACAGCAAAGGAAATACAGAAATCAAAAACAGGCTTTGCCGCAAAACGTTCGGTATGGAAATATCATCAGGATTTTCGTCATAGGCATAAAGAGCCAGAACGCAGCGCGCCAGAATGTTCATCATGTCGCTGCCGGGTGCCTTTAGAATCATATCCCGCACAAAGGAGGTAGGGAGACTTCTGTAATCTGCCAGTGTGTTTTTAAATTCTGTCAGCTGATTTTGATTTGGCAGCTCAGAAAACAGGAGCAGATAAATGGTTTCCTCAAAGCCAAATCGGTTATCGCGAACAAAACCGGCGACCAAATCCCGGACGTTAATACCGCGGTAATAGAGCTGACCCTCGCAGGGAATGCTTTCTCCCTCTGGCGTTTTTTCCTTGGCTTTTATATTAGAGATTTCCGTTAGACCGGTAACAACACCGTTGCCATTTAGGTCACGCAGTCCACGTTTTACATTATGCTTTTGATACATCTCGGGCTCAATATGATTATTGTGTTCGGAGAGGGCCGCGAGCTTTTTAACATAAGGTGTAATTTCCGAGTAGGATTTTTTCATATGCTGTCCTCCTAACAGTAAAAATATATTTCTTTAAAAAAGTATACCAGGTTTTTCATAAATAATCAATCTTTACTATGGTTTGTAACAGAAAATTCATTTCTTTTTTTGTCGAAAACAACCGAAAAATAAAAAAATTAGATGAAATCTATTGACAAATGTCATATAATGGTTTATGCTTTTAGCAAGTATTTCTACATTACTTATGGAGGTGTTCTTTTTGAAAAAAAAGACAATTTTGGTCATTTTAATGTCGGTCATTGTTGTGGCTCTTCTGGTTGGTATCGGAGTGAGTGGCGGCAATCCGGACGCAGTGATGAGTTGTGCCGATTGTGAAGGTGCAGGCGTCATTGAGGATGTGGCCTGTGAGATTTGTGAGGGCGCGGGTACCGTTCCTGCTGACACGCCTTATTACGGCACATGGGTTGCGCTTTTAGCGCCTGTCATTGCCATTGTGCTGGCATTAATCACAAAAGAGGTATATTCCTCGCTGACCATCGGTATCATCATTGGCGGTCTTTTGGCCGGTGGCTTTAACCCGGTAAAAACACTTGACCATGTGGTGCAGGATGGCTTTATCGGCGCTGTTTCCGGAACGGCCGGCATCTTCTGCTTCCTTGTTATTTTAGGCATTATGGTTGCACTTGTGAACAAGGCCGGCGGCTCGGCAGCCTTTGGTCGTTGGGCAAAAACCCATATCAAAACCAAAACCGGCGCCATGCTTTGTACCTTTGTGCTCGGCGTTTTGATTTTTATTGATGATTATTTTAACTGT
>SVKE01000018.1 GCA_015068615.1 Oscillospiraceae bacterium
CTCTAAATCATCCCAAAGGTGTCTTAAAACTCGTTTGCGGACTAATTAAAGGCGTTGCAGAAAGAGGCGGAAACCCCAGTAATAATGCGGATTTGGGGGTATGTAGCAACAAGGTACAAAGCGGGTCGCCCTCGCGAATGCGCATGGTTCTTCTGATTTCTTTCGGAATAACAACCCGCCCCAAATCATCAATACGACGAACGATTCCTGTCGCTTTCATAATATAATTGCTCCTTTTGGTTTAAGTTTACAACCATATTATGTGTTTACTGTCGAAATTTATCCAAAGAAAATTTTGCCATGTTGCGACCTGTGCCAGAATTTTGCACAGCTCTAAAATGAAATGTGTATGATGCATAATCATCGCAAGTCGCCACGCCCAAGAGCCTCTTCACACGCCTGCTTATAGGCCCCCAGTGCATACAAAGACCCTACACAAAATATACCTTCGCCATCAGCATGATGCAAAAACGCCTGACGAACAGCTTCTGCCGGCGTTTCTGCCGTCGCTAAAACCGTTAAACCCAAAGCCTTTGCTGCCATGGCCAGCTCCTGCGCTGTTGCACTGCGCGGATTAGGCAAGGAGGTCACTATCAGCCGACTGCATATCCTTCCAAAAACGGAAAGGCAGGCCTTGTAGTCCTTATCCCGCAGCATGCCGATAACGCCGATGAAGGATTGATGCGGGCAAACGGTTTCAATGGTTCTTGAAAAGGCCTCGGCACCGTTTGTATTATGCGCACCGTCTAAAATCACCGGCGGCGTAGCGGAAAGCACCTCGAAGCGGCCCGGCCATTTTGTTTGCAGAAGTCCCTCTCGCAACGCCTTCTCTGTGCAGGGAAAGCCGCTGCCTGCAAGGGCACATATTGCCTCAATGGCTGTGATGGCATTATATATCTGATGGAGTCCACAAAGAGAAATGCGCAGATTGGCATAGGCTTTATAGCTAAAAACGCTGCCGGAAAGATTCTGCTCATGAATGGTAAGTGCCTTCGTTTCCGGCAGGTATAAAGGGCTTTCATGCGTTGCCGCCCTGCGCCGGATTTCACTCATGGCTTCCCCTTCCTGGCAGGGATATACCGCAACAGGCACACTTTTTTTCAAAATGCCGCATTTTTCGCCGGCAATCCCCGTTAGAGTTCCACCCAAAAAGGCCTCATGGTCGTAATCTATTTTTGTCAAAACGGAAAGCACCGTGCTTTCTATAGCATTGGTCGCGTCCAGCCGCCCCCCGAGGCCGGCCTCCACCACAGCACAATCACAGCCCGCCTCGGCAAAGAAGAGATAGGCTGCAGCGGTTAGCAATTCAAATTCCGTGGGATGAAAAAAGCCGTCCTCCGGCATTTCGTCTGCTACCTTCCGCACACGGCTGAGAATGCGGGCAAAGGCCTCGTGGCTGATGGCAGTGCCGTTTATGCAGATGGTCTCCTCCAAGCTGTATACAGCAGGGGATGCAAAAAAGCCCGTATGATAGCCCGCCCTGGTCAAAACACCGGCAATGAAGCTTGCCACAGAGCCCTTTCCGTTCGTGCCGGCAATATGGATAAAACGAAGTCCCTGCTGCGGGTTGCCGAGCCGACGCAACAGCTCTTTTACAGTCGCAAGCCCCGGCCGACTGCCTAGCCGAGCGCATTCTTTTAAATAGTCTAAGCCTTCCTGATAGGTCATAGCTGCCTCTTTTCCTTTAAACTCCTGTCATTCTTTATACAAAAAAAGGCCATCTGCGTCAGGACAAACGCGACAGCCTATATCATTCCTCATGAGACCTTTCGACGCTTATTAAGGCACAAACGCCAAAGATATACCCGTCCAAGCTGCAAAAGACTACCGGTACACACGCCGAAACTGTCTATCAAAACATCTGTGATCTCGCTGCTGCGCCCCGGGATAAAGTGTTGATGCAACTCGTCGCTGACGGCATACAGGGTGCCAATGGTCAAAGCCATCCAAAAGCCGCGACCAAAAGAAACCCCATAGCTTACCAAAAGTGCCCAAAGCACAAAGCCAAGCACCAGATACAGCGAAAAGTGCGTCAGCTTGCGCACAAACCCATGCGACGCCTCTATAATCCCGTTTTTTTCTGCCGGCGGCAGGTTTCGTACTGCCGGAAGAGAGTTGACAATGCGCGTTGTAACGGAAAGACTTAAGCTACTGGACTCTTTGGCAGGCTGTGCAGAAAAGCAGAAAATAAGAACCGCCCAGCCAAGCGTGATAATCCATAACACAATTTTCTTTACCATACTAACCTCAAAGGGTATAGACATGCGTCTATAGAATTTTCTCCACACGGTGGTTTTTAAGGATTGCCTCCGCATTCATCTGAAGGTTTATAAGCTCCTGCTCTCCCCATTTTTTTTGGAAAGCTCTGCAGGCCGCCGCCAAACGGCAGGGGCGATGCTTGGGATGATGACAATCGGAGCCGAGTACCATAACAGCATGCCGCTTTAAAAAACGCTTCACCGTGCCACGCCCGGAAAAACTGAGCAAGGCAGATGCATTAATCTGTACCGGAATCCCCATGTTAAGCAGCTGCCTTATGCCGTTAAAATCCCCAATTTTTTGAACGTACCGGTCAAGATGGGCAAGCACCGGTGTGATGCCGCGTCGGGAAATCAGGTTGGAAAGCTCGATATATTCCCATCCGCTCCACCTTGCATGGGGCATTTCTATGAGCATGTAATCCGTGTTCTCTATGCATAATAAGGAGATATCCTCAACGCCCGACATCCCATAAAAAAGGCCCACCTCAGTAGCAGGAATAATGCGCGGTGCATCCTCCGGCAAGCTCTCCCGCAGAAGCGCAAGAGCTGCGTCACGACTTTTTACAAAGTCCAAAATGGAAACATCACTTAAATAATGCGGTGTTGCAATCACCGTGTCAATCCCCTGAGCCGCCTGAGATTGCAGCAGGGCGAGTGACTGCTCTATGTTCCTTGGGCCATCATCAATACCGGACAAAACGTGAGCATGAAAATCAATCATACGTTTATCCTCCGTCTAAAGCAGGGGATTAATAGTAATAACCTGACCTATAATACGATTTCTTGTAGGAATGACTCCGCGGTTCCGTAGTGGCATTTAACATATAGCCAAGAATTTTAATGTTGCCGAACTCCAGCTTAGACAACGTTTGCTTTAAGTCCTCACTGGTTGTATAGTCCTGACGGACAACGAGCAGAGCTCCCGTCATATTTTCGGCAATGGAAACAGAGTCTGCAACTACGTTCACCGGCGGCGAATCTACAAAAATGTAATCGTACTCAGCCGATAGAAGCTCCAAAAGTTCTGCCATCCCCTTCGACAGCAAAAGCTCCGAGGGATTCGGCGGAATGGGACCACCGGTGATGCAGTCGAGATTGTGCTCGGGAACATGGCGCACGATTTCATGATGGTCCGCGATAAAACCGCCCAGATACTGTGCCATGCCCGCATTGTTTTTAAGACCCATATAGCTATGCACACGCGGCCGCCTTAAATCGGCATCAATCACGATAACCCGTGCACCTGCCTGTGCAAAGGTGATGGCCAGATTCAGCGTGGTGGTTGATTTTCCCTCTTTAGTAATGGAGCTTGTGACAAGAATTTTCTTGCAGCCCTTCTCCTCCGCCATCGTAAACATTAGATTGGTTCTGGCAGCCTTATAGGATTCCAGCACGCTGAAGTGTGTATTTGCATTGATAATATTCTGACGTGCGTCTATATCGGTTTTTATATTGCTGTGAAAAACCTTCTCCTTTAGTTTATTTAGAATCTTCATTTTTCTTCCCCTCCATCTTCACGGATGCAATGCTGGGAATAACGCCCAGCAAGGGCAACTGCCTGATTTTTGATATATCCGCTTCACTTTTAATGCGCGTATCAAAAAAATCAATTAAAAAGATGACAAGCATACATAAAAACGCACCGAGCAAAAAGCCTATTATTGTATTTCTTCCGACATTTGGCGAGGAGGGCTCAATCGGCAGTGTGGCTTCATCCACCACTGTGATGTTGCCGGCCTGGATGACACGCATAATTTCATCTTGCGCGTTTTTAAGCACCGCATCCACCACCGTCTGCGCATGCGCGGGATAGTATGAAGTCGCCCTAATTTCGATGATCTCCGTCTCGTTCAGCGGTACCATATAGAGCATGCCCTTCACCTGCGCCGCCGTATACGGAAGCTGACAATACTCTAACACCTGGGCCATGAACGTGTCCGATGAAAGCAGCTCTATATAGGTATATGCCAGCTGCTGCGATGTGGCAAGGTCACTTAAGGTGACGTTCTGGCTTGCCATGGTGTTACTGTTGTTAACATACAATGATCCTCTCGATGTATAAACCGGTGTCATTGCATAGGCAGATACCAAAAAGAACAAGAGCGCTCCAAGCACTGCTGATATAGCAATTTTCCACCAGTGACGCAAGAATAATCTGAGTGTTTCAATGATATTAATTTGTTCTCTCAACCGTACCTCTCCCCTTATGCTTCATAAAATTCTTATGTGAGATGCATACAATGTATGCCTTTGACAATTCGATGGATTTGACCTCGAATTGCCGATATATTTTTATTGTACCATAAATGCATACGAATTTCAAGGACTTTTTATCCTTCGGAAAAATCCCCTGCCGGCCTGCCGTCGTCGGTTTGCATTCGGTTGCCAATTTTTTCTCTCTCACCCATTGACAAAGCGGATATTCTTTGGTATAATACTAGGGTATGTAAGAGGGCCATTAGCTCAGTTGGTTAGAGCCCCCGGCTCATAACCGGATGGTCCGCGGTTCGAGTCCGTGATGGCCCACCACATCAGAGCAAAGTGCGTTTAACTCCGTTTCCGCCGTATGGCGAAAACATCCGTCCACTCCCTTGCTCTTCCTTCTCCCCAAAAAGCCAGCGGCTTTTCGGGGACCCCGGAAATCCTAACGGAGAAAGTTTAGATATTAAAGCACTTGCTTCACAAAAAGAAACGACAATTTTTGTATAAAAGTTGTCGTTTCTTTTTGTACACTTATCTCTTCAATCTTTCCTAAGATTGTAGTTTCCAGAGAATATAATTTGAAAGAAATTTTCCAAATTATATTTACAAAAACGGATAAAAATGTTATGATTGAAATGTTAATCGTATACGAAAGGAATTGATGAAGTTGGAACGATATTTTCATCCGGAAATTGAATGCGCTCCTGTAGAAAAGCTCCGTGCAATGCAAAACGAGCGCTTGGTAAAAACCGTAAAGCACGCTTATGAGAATATCCCCTATTACAAAAATCTAATGGACCTAAAAGGAGTAAAGCCGGAGGATATTCAGTCTGTTGAAGATTTACATAAGCTGCCTTTTCTGACAAAGGATGACCTGCGCGATGCCTACCCCTACGGCCTTTTGGCAAAGCCCTTAAAGGACGTTGTGAGAATTCAGTCTACCAGCGGCACAACGGGTCGGCGTGTTGTTGCCTTTTATACCCAGCATGACATCGACCTGTGGGATGAGTGCTGCGCCCGTGCCCTGATGGCTGTCGGTGCCACAAATGAAGATGTGGTACAGGTCAGCTATGGCTACGGTCTGTTCACGGGAGGCCCCGGCTTAAACGGAGGTTCACATAAGGTCGGTTCTCTAACATTGCCCATGTCCTCCGGCAACACCGAACGGCAGATCCAATTTATGTGTGATTTGGGAGCCACCGTCTTATGCTGCACGCCCTCCTATGCTGCCTATCTCGGCGAGAGTATTCACGAGCGCGGACTGCAGGACCAAATTAAATTGAAGGCCGGCATTTTCGGCGCGGAGGCTTGGAGCGAGGAAATGCGCCGGGATATTGAACAAAAGCTGGGCATTAAGGCCTATGACATTTACGGCCTGACGGAGATTTCCGGCCCCGGTGTTGCCTTTGAATGCAGCGAGCAGAGCGGTATGCACATCAACGAGGATCACTTCATTGCCGAAATTATTAATCCGGAGACCGGCGAGGTGCTGCCGGAAGGCGAAAAAGGCGAGCTGGTATTCTCCTGCATCACAAAGGAGGCCTTCCCCCTGCTCCGCTACCGCACCCGTGACATTTGTGTGCTGAGCCGTAAAAAGTGCTCCTGCGGCAGAACGCTGATTAAAATGAGTAAGCCCATGGGACGCAGCGATGATATGCTGATTGTAAAAGGCGTGAATGTGTTCCCGTCACAGATAGAAACCGTGCTTTTAAACAAGGGTTATCCCGCGAACTACCAGATTATTGTCAGCCGCGAAAACAACAGCGACAAGCTGGAGGTGCAGGTGGAAATGATGCCGGAGATGTTCTCCGATACCATTCGCGAGGTGGCTGCAAAGGAAAAAGAGCTGGTTGATGCCATGAAGGCCATGCTGGGCATTTATGCCAAGGTTCAGCTGGTTGAGCCTAAGAGCATTGCTCGCAGCGAGGGCAAGGCCGTACGCATTATTGATAAGCGAAACCTGTACGAAAACTAAGCAAACACAACAAAGTAAAAGAGCTGACCGGTCGGTCAGCTCTTTTACTTTGTGTAAAGCTGTCTTATTTTGCTGCAAGCTTTTTCTTTTTCCGCTTTGCTTGCAGGTTTTTCATCATCACCCAAAGGGGACCGGCTAAAAGAACCGAAGAATAGGTACCGGCCAGAAGACCCACCATCAGAGGAATGGTAAACTGACGGATGGAGGTCACGCCGAAGATAAACAGCATAACCACCGGCAACAGCGTGGTAATTGTGGTGTTAATCGAGCGCGTCAGGGTTTGCCGGAGACTCATGTTCACAGTCTCAGCAAAGGGTGCACGCTTATTTTTAGCGTAGTTTTCACGGATTCTGTCAAACACCACAATGGTGTTATTAATCGAATAACCAATGATGGTCAGAATCGCTGCAATGAAGTTGGTGTTGAGCGGAATCTGGAAGATGATGTACACCGCCAGCATGATTAAAACATCATGCACCAGGCAGATGATGGCAGCCAGACCGGTTCTCATTTCAAAGCGGATGGTGATATAAATCAGCATTAAAATAGCTGCAATCACAGCCGCCTGCACAGCCTGTGCCTTCAGCTCACCGCCCACCGTTGCGCTGACGTTGTCCACCTGCAGAATAGCCTCTGCCGGCAGCGCATACTCTTCTAAGATGGCTGTCTGCAGAGCGTCTCTTGCTTCGGTATCGATCGGGGTGGTTTTAATGGCCACCTGTGTGCCGTCAGAACGTTGCACGGTGGGATTCACACCCTCAGGCGTATGCTCTTCAATAAATTTGGAAAGCTCGTCTAAATTTACGTCATCCTTGGCCATATCTACATACATGGTCATACCGCCGACAAAGTCTACATCCTGATAAAAACCGCCGTGAACAAAAAACATCACTGCCGCAACCAAAATGATAGCAATCGGCACAAGAACCGTAAGCCTAAATTTTTCTACAATCTTAAACACGATCGTCCCTCCTTTTTGCGCCGAACAAAGCCATATTTTTCACCTTAAGACCAACCATCTGGCGCAGCAAGAACTTGGTCACAACAATGGCTGTGAACATGCTGACAACCGTACCGATGCCCAGCGTGATGGCAAAGCCCTGAATGGGACCTGTACCGAAATAGTACAGTACAACGGATGCAATGAGCGTCGTCACGTTTGCATCTAAAATAGCCACAAAGGCACGGTTAAATCCGGACTCAACAGAGGTGCGGATGGTTTTGCCCAGATTGAGTTCTTCCTTCATTCTGGCAAAGATAATAACGTTCGCGTCCACCGCCATACCCACGGAAAGGATAATGCCGGCAATACCGGGCAGGCTCAGATTAATTCTGAAATAAGACATAATCAGCGCCACAATGCCCACATAGCAAACCAAGGAAATGTCAGCCAAAAGACCGGGCAAACGATATATAACCAGCATAAACAGAAGAATCAGAACAATGCCGATACCCGCTGCAAAAAGGCTGGTTTCCAGCGCACGCTCACCCAAGGTCGGACCAACGCTTCTGAGCTCTACATCCGTAATGGAAAACGGCAGGTTACCGGAATTAATCAGGGTTGCCAGCTCACGCGTTTCTGAGTTATCCGTAAAGCCGCCCGAGATAATGCAGGTGGACTGATTGATGGGTGTGTCCACCTTGGGGCTGCTGATGGTCTCCTCATCCAGCATAATGGCAATGTAATTACTGTCATCAGTTCTGGCTGCTGCTGCCGCCGTAGCGTCGGCAAATTTGCTGACGCCGCTGTCATTAAGCCGCAACTCAACATAGTGCTTATTGGCACCTGTTTCGTCCGTGGGACCGAAGGCTGCTGTGGCGCTTGCCACATCCGTTCCCTCTAATACCACGTTACCATCCGCATCCCGGAAGGTAAGCTTGGCCGTCTGACCTAAGGTCTGCACAGCCTCCTCGGGATCCTGAATGGCGGGGATTTCTACCCGCACCTTCTTGTCACCCTGACGGGAAACCGTAGCTTCACTGTAGCCCAGTGCGTCCAAACGTTTTCTCAATACATTTTTTACAGACTCCATCTCTTCATCTGTGGCTGTTTCGGCCTGTGCCTCATAGGTAATAACCGAGCCACCCACCAGATCAAGCCCCTGTCTGATGCCGTTGTCTTCATCCAAAGCTGACGGATAGCTGACATGCCAGCCGAACATTTGAATGTCAATGCCCATGAGCGCAATATACGTGCCCAAGGTAATCACAACGATTGCAACCACAAGTTTTGTGATGCTCTTGCCCATTTTTGTTCTCCTCCTTTGTGAAATCACATAGAATTATTATATATATTTATTTATGTTTAGTCAACTAAAATCTGTAATTTTAATTAAATTGTAATTAAATTTGTTTAATTTTTTGTTTTTACGGAATCTATTTTCTTGTTTTTTAACCAAAAAAATTAGGAGAGATTAATGATGTCGTAAAAAAAACTTGCAAATTTTTCACCGATATGATATACTTATGTAGAAAAATAAATATGTGAACTGTAAAAGCAATGATGAGGCAAAGTAAGGTCGCCGCCACCTCAAAAAGAGAGGATTTCTCATGGGCTGAAAGGAAATCCGGTTAAGGGCGCACCCCAAATTTCACCTCGGAGCTGCATGGTTGAACCAAGGAAGTAGGCCGTGCCGGGTTGCGCCCGTTAACACGCCGAATGAGCCGGAGTCAGCTCCGGGAACTAGGGTGGTACCACGACGTTTTACGCTCGTCCCTTTGGGAGGAGCGTTATTTTTTTTGAATTTGATTACAGACGGAAGGAGTCATATAGTAATGAAAGAACAGCTTTTAGCCACAAAGGAAAAGGCAAAAGAAGCCCTGGCCGGTGCCGGTAGCCTTGCAGAGCTTGAGGACATTCGTATTGCCCTCTTAGGCAAAAAAGGTGAGCTCACCGCCGTTTTGCGCGGCATGGGCGCCCTTAGCGCTGAGGAAAGACCGGTTATCGGTCAGCTGGCAAACGAGGTCCGCAGCTTTATTGAAGGCGGTATTGAGGAAAAAAAGGCAAGCCTTGCCTCTGCCGCAAGAGAGGCAAAGCTCAAGGAGGAGCGCCTAGATGTTACCATGAAGGGCAGAATGCCTGTTTTAGGTAAAAAGCACCCTTTAAACATTGTTTTAGACGAGGTGAAGGATATTTTTGTAGGCATGGGATTTTCCATTGCGGAAGGTCCCGAGGTGGAATATGATTACTACAACTTTGAGGCCTTAAACATCCCCAAGGATCACCCTGCCCGCGACACACAGGATACATTTTACATTAACGATAATGTGGTGCTCCGCTCTCAGACCTCCTCGGTACAGATTCGTGTCATGGAAAATCAAAAGCCGCCCATTCGCGTCATTGCACCGGGCCGCGTGTACAGAAGCGATGCGGTCGACGCCACCCACTCCCCTGTGTTCCACCAGATTGAAGGTCTTGTGGTGGATAAGGGTATTACCATGGGCGATTTAAAGGGCACCCTAGAAACCTTTATGAAAACCCTGTACGGAAACGACGCTGTTCTGCGTTTCCGTCCCCATCACTTCCCCTTTACCGAGCCCAGCGCAGAGGTTGACGTTTCCTGCTTTGTCTGCGGTGGCAAGGGCTGCCGCGTCTGCAAGGGCGAAGGCTTTATTGAGCTTTTGGGCGCCGGCATGGTGCATCCTAAGGTGCTGGAGCGTTGCGGCATTGATACCTCGGTATACTCCGGCTTTGCCTTTGGTCTGGGTCTTGAGCGCATTGTGATGCGCCGCATGAACATTGACGACATGCGCCTGTTGTACGAAAACGATCTGCGCTTTTTAAATCAATTTTAATTTTGAGGGAGAGTGAAAGAAAATGAAAATTCCAATGAGTTGGCTCAGTGATTATACAGATATATCCGGCATTACCCCGGCAGAATATAACCACAGAATGACCATGACCGGGTCCAAGGTGGAGGGCATTGAAAATCAGGGTGAAAATCTGCAAAACGTAGTCACCGGTAAAATTTTGGAAATTGAAAAGCACCCCGATGCAGATAAGCTGGTTGTCTGCAAAATCGACGTGGGTGAAAAAACGCTACAAATTGTCACCGGCGCGCCCAATGTAAAGCCCGGTCAAACGGTGCCTGTTGCATTGGATGGTGCGCTGCTGCCCGATGGCACAAAAATTAAAACCGGTAAGCTTCGCGGCGTGGAGTCTGCCGGCATGCTCTGCTCCTATGAGGAGCTGGGCATGACGGAAGCGGACTTCCCCGATGCAGAATACGGCATTTTAATCTTAGAGGACGGCCTGCCGCTGGGGCAGGATATCCGCGAGATATTCCACCTAAACGAAACGATTGTAGATTTTGAAATCACCTCTAACCGCCCCGACTGCCTTTCCGTCATCGGACTTGCGCGCGAAACTGCCGTAAGCTTTGATAAACCCTTTACGCTGAAAAAGCCTGAGGTCAAGGGCTGCGGCGGCGATATTAACGACTACGTTACAATCAATGTGGAAGACACCGAAGGCTGCCTGCGCTACTGCGGCAAGCTGGTTAAAAATGTGAAAATCGGTCCCTCACCCCAATGGATGCAGCGCCGTTTAAAGGCCTGCGGCATCCGTGCGATTAACAACATTGTTGACATTACAAACTACATCATGCTGGAATATGGTCAGCCCATGCACGCCTTTGATATGCGTGACTTAGAGGGGTCCGCCGTGAATGTGCGCCGGGCAAAGCCGGGTGAAAAACTAACCACGCTGGATGATGTGGAGCGTACACTGGATGAAACCATGCTCATGATTTGCGACGGTAAAAAGCCCGTGGGTGTGGCCGGCGTTATGGGCGGTCAGAATTCCGAGGTGAAGGATGACACCCAAACCATTTTGTTTGAATCCGCCACCTTCAAGGCGCCCATGGTGCGCAAAACTGCCCGCAAGCTTGGACTGCGTACCGAAAGCTCCTCACGCTACGAAAAGGGGCTTGACCCCGAAAACACCCTGCCCGCAGTGCTCCGTGCCTGCGAGCTGGTGGAAGAGCTGGGCTGCGGCGAGGTGGTTGACGGCATCATCGACATCTATGGCAAAAAGGCAGAGCCCAACGTGATTCCCTTTGACGCCGACAGGATTAACGGCTTCTTAGGTACTGACATAGATAAAGACTTTATGGAAAAAACCCTGCGCGCATTGGATTTTGAGGTACAAAAGGATGCAGTGATTCCGCCTTCCTACCGTGCAGATGTGGAGGGCTTTGCCGACGTGGCTGAAGAAGTGCTGCGTATCTACGGCTATGATAAAATTTCCTCCACGCTCATGTGCGGCGAGACTGCGCACAGCGTAAAAACTCCGGCACAACAGCTGGAGGAAAAGACGAGAGCCCTGCTTTGTGCTTGCGGCATGAACGAAATTGTCACCTACAGCTTCACCAATCCCAATATGTTTGATAAATTAGGTCTTGCGCAGGATGATGCGCTGCGCAATGCGGTTTTCATCAGTAATCCGCTGGGAGAAGAAAACTCCGTGATGCGAACAACAGCCATCCACTCCATGCTCGAGACGCTGGCGCGCAACCAGAACTTTAAGGCTGAAAACGCACGCCTGTATGAGCTGGCCACCATCTACATCCCCACCGAAGAGGGCAAACTGCCGGATGAGCGCAAAACCGTTTGCCTCGGCATGTTCGGCGACTGCGATTTCTACGATGCCAAGGGCATTACAGAGGCTCTCTTTGGCGGCGTGGGCCTAGGCGGTGCGCGGTTTGTGCCCGATAGCGAAAATCCCACCTTCCATCCCGGACGTTGTGCTAAAATTTTGGTGGGTAAAATGGAAATCGGTGTGCTCGGTCAGATTCATCCTGCCGTTTGCGACCGCTATGACCTGGATAAGGAGGTCTATGTGGCACAGATTGACATGAGCGCATTGCTCACCTATTCCAAAAACAACAAAACCTATCAGCCCCTGCCCAAGTACCCGGCCGTGACGCGCGACCTGGCAATTTTGGCCGATGACGAGGTGCTGGCTGCAGATATTGAAGCATTGATTAAGAAAAAGGCGAAAAACCTCTTTGCCGGCCTGACCTTGTTTGACGTATACAAGGGCAAGCAGGTGCCGGAGGGCAAAAAGTCCATGGCCTATTCCTTAAAGCTGCAGTCCATGGATAAAACCCTGACGGATAACGAGGTAAATGAAGTGGTCAGCGCTGTTCTTTCGGCTCTTGAAAAAGAGCTGGGCGCTGTGCTGCGGTGAAGGAAAGGCTAACAAGCATATGAAGCAAGTTCTTACCCCCTGTAAGCTGGCAGGCTCGGTCACCGTGCCGCCCTCAAAAAGTCAGGCGCATCGGGCGGTGATTGCCGCCTGTCTTTCAGCCGGCAGAAGCGAAATAAAAAATCTTGCCTTTTCGCAGGACATCACTGCCACCGTCCGCGCCATGGAGACCTTTGGCGCTGTGATTGGGACAGAGGGCTGCACCCTGTCTGTCTGCGGTGCAAATCCCCTTCCGACAGAAAACGCGCTGATTGATTGCGGCGAGTCCGGCTCAACCCTGCGGTTTTTGATTCCGCTTGCCTGGGTCTCGGGCATTCCCGTCCGCTTTACTGGGCGCGGCAGACTCCTCTCCCGGCCGCTTACACCCTATTTTGATATCTGTCACAAAGAGGGCATACACTACCGGCAAACAGAGAGCGAAATTTATTTTTGCGGTAAGCTAAAGGGCGGCATATACAGCCTGCCCGGTAACATCAGCTCCCAGTTTATCACAGGGCTTTTGTTTGCGTTGCCTCTTTTGGAAAATGACAGCACCATTGAGCTGACCACGCCGCTGGAATCTGCCGGCTATATCGACATGACGCTGGATGTGCTGAAGCAATACGGCATCAGGGTGCAAAATGAAGATTACAAGCGTTTTCACATCCCCGGCGGCCAGCGCTACCTGCCCCACGACATGACTGTGGAGGGTGATTATTCACAAGCCGCCTTTTACCTTTGTGCCAACGCCATGGGCAGCCACGTGAACGTACTGGGTCTTAATAAAAATTCCTATCAGGGGGATAAGGAAATTATATCAATCATAGAGCGCTTTGGTTCACCCCTCTCCGGCATCACCATTGATGTGAGCCAGATTCCCGATTTAGTGCCTGTTCTGGCGGTTTTGGCATCGCAGGCAGCAGGTGAAACCCGCATTGTTAACGCCGGGCGATTGCGGATGAAAGAAAGCGACCGCCTGCGGACCACCACCGAAATGCTCACCGCGCTGGGAGCCAACATTAAAGAAGGAGCCGATTGTCTGATTATTCACGGCAAAAAGGGGCTTTCTGGCGGCACGGTGGACAGCGCAAACGATCACCGCATTGCCATGGCGGCGGCAATTGCCGCAACAGTTGCCGATGGTCCTGTAACCGTTTTGGGCAGCGAATGCGTGGCAAAGTCATACGGCAATTTCTGGCAGGATTATCTGTCTTTATGCACATATTGATAAGGAGGCCGCTATGTCTAATATATTTGGTAACATTTTGAAGCTTTCTATCTTCGGTGAATCCCACTCCGAAGCCATCGGCGTAGTGCTGGACGGACTCCCCTCCGGCCTCAGACTGGATTTTGATGAAATACAAAAGGAAATGGCTCGGCGTGCCCCCGGAAGAGACCGGTTTTCCACCCCCCGCAAGGAGGCGGATATTCCCAGAATCGTCAGCGGCTTTTTTGAAGGTCGCACCACCGGTACGCCCCTGTGCGCACTGATTGAAAATACAAATACCCGTTCCAAGGACTATAGCCGCGGTCCCCTGCGCCCCTCTCACGCAGATTTTACCGCCGAAATGCGCTATCACGGCTTTCAGGACTATCGTGGCGGCGGTCATTTTTCCGGCCGCATCACGGCGCCATTGGTTTTTGCCGGCGCAGTGCTGAAGCCTTATCTGCAAGCGCAGGGAATTGAAATCTTTGCGCACATCAAAAGCATCGGCACCAAGTCAGAAGCCGCTTTTAACAGCGCGCATCCCGACCTTGCTGCCTATCGCAAGCTCAAGGAGCAACCCCTGGCCGTTTTGGAAGAAAGCAGCTTGCAAACCTTTAGCGATGAAATGGACGCCGCACGAAAAGCGCAGGATTCCATCGGCGGCGTGATAGAATGCATGGTTTACGGCGTGCCCGCAGGTCTCGGCTCGCCATTTTTCGACTCGGTGGAAAGCCGTCTATCTGCCATGCTGTTTTCTGTTCCGGCGGTGAAGGGTGTGGAATTTGGTGCTGGTTTTTCCATTGCCACCATGCGCGGCAGCGAGGCAAATGACCCCTTTTATTTTGAGGGCGACGCCATTCACACCAAAACCAACAACACCGGCGGCATCAACGGCGGCATCACAAACGGTATGCCGGTGTGCTTTTCGGTTGCCATCCGTCCTACGCCTTCCATCGCACAGGCGCAAAGCACGGTAAATCTTATCACCGGAAAGGAAGAAACGCTCGCCATTCATGGTCGGCATGACCCTTGCATTGTGCCCCGCGCTGTGAGTGTGATAGAAGCGGTGGCTGCCTTTGTGACGGCAGACCTTATGTTGGAGGCAAAAACCTATGCTGAATGAACTGAGAAAACAAATCGACTCCATTGATAGTCAAATGCTCGCCCTGTTTGAAGCGCGTATGGACGTAGCCAAGCAGGTGGGCGCATATAAAAAAGAAAGAAATCTGCCCATTTTTGTGCCAGAGCGTGAGCAGGCAGTTATCGAAAGCCGCGTCTCGGCACTTAAAAATCCGGAATATGCGGAACTCACGGCAGACTTTTTTAACCATGTGATGCAGCTATCCCGCCGTCTGCAAGCATCAGACGGCCCTGCACCCATCGTCGAGCTGGCGCAGGAAGAACCCCGTGTGGCATATCTGGGGCGTCCCGGCTCTTTTAGTGAGGAGGCACTCTTTAAATTCTTCCCCAAGGCACGGCAGGCGGTGGCGGCAGAAACTTTTGCCGGCATCTTTAAGCACTTAAAGGATGACCGGGTGGATTACGGCGTGTTGCCCATTGAAAACACTTCCACCGGCACAATCACCGAGGTATTGGATTTGCTCTGTGCCCATGATTTTTACATCATCGGCGAGGCGGTGCTCAAGGTAAATCAGAACCTGGCCGCCCTGCCCGGCACAAGGCTTTCCGACGTACGGCGGGTCTATTCCCATCCCCAGGCGCTGGCGCAGTGTGCCGACTTTTTAAATACCCTGCCCGATGTGCAGAAAATTCCGCTGGAGAGCACGGCAGATAGTGCCCACTTTGTCGCAGCGCAGACCGATGGTCAATCTGCCGCTGTGGTAAGCAAGCGGGCGGCTGACCTCTATGGTCTTGCCATTTTAAAGGAGGCCATTCAAGGAAACGACTTAAATACCACCCGTTTTGTGGTGATTGCCAAGGAGCGCAAGACAAATCCCAAGTCCAATAAAATCAGTCTGGTCTTTACCCTGCCTCATGAAAGTGGTTCGCTCCATAACGTCCTCTCCTGCTTTGCCAGGCATGGGCTCAATCTTTTATACATAGAATCTCGCCCCCTGCCGGGACGAAACTTTGAATATTCCTTCTACACAGATTTCACCGGCACCCCCGGCGGCATAGAGGAGCAGACCGCCATTGATGAAATCAGAGGCCTGGCTTCCTCTCTGCGCATTTTAGGCTGCTACCCTGCAGCGGAGGATAGTCTGTCATGAGTAAAAATATTGTATTAATCGGCCTGACAGGCTGCGGCAAGAGCACCCTCGGCCGCGGACTGTCCCGACGCCTATGTATGCCCTTTATCGACATGGATGATTATATTGAAAAAAAGGAAGGAAAAGCCATCCGCAATATTTTTGCCGAGCATGGCGAGGCCTATTTCAGGACGCTCGAAACCCGTGCAGCACAAGAGCTTTCGGAGAAAAAGGGGTATATCATCGCCACCGGCGGCGGCGCTGTGTTAAACCCCAAAAACATGGAATATCTAAAAAAAACCGGTGTTGTCCTTTTTATAGACCGCTCTCCGGAGGCCATTTTAAAAAAGCTGGATTTGCGTAACCGCCCCCTTTTGGCAGCAAATAAAAATCATTTATATACGCTTGACAAGGAGCGCCGCCCACTGTATGAAGGCTATGCGGATATAACGCTCCACGGCTCTCGTTCCGTCTGGCGGGCCGTGCATTTGGCCGCGCGGCTTCTCTCCCCGCATTTGAAAAAGCCCGTCAATAAAAGAAAGCAAATATTTTAAAATTCGGGAATTGGACGTGTCCTCTCCTCATATTCTAGTAAGGAGGTGGACGCGTATGATGAATTATATCTGGGGTGGCATGATTCTCTTTTCTGTCTTAGCCGCCGTTATAACCGGGCATACCGAGGCTGTATCACAAGGCGCCTTAGACGGTGCAAGGGCCTCCATAGACATGGCACTTTCTCTGCTTGGCATGATGTGCTTTTGGTCCGGGCTGTTAGAAATTGCAAAACGCGCGGGGCTGACAGAAAAGTTGGCGCATCTGCTCCGCCCTGTCACGCGGCTGTTGTTTCCACGGCTTAGATCCGATTCGCCGGCTGTCAGTGCCATGGTAATGAACATGACCGCAAACCTTTTGGGGCTTTCAAACGCGGCAACGCCTTTAGGTCTTGCCGCCATGACAGAGCTTGATAAAATCAACCCCGAAAAGGGAACCGCCTCTGATGAGATGTGCCTGTTCGTGGTGATTAACACCGCCTCCCTAAGCCTGCTCCCCACCACGGTGATTACCCTCCGTTCGGCGGCCGGCTCACAGGATCCCTTCGGCATTTTACTGCCGGTCTGGATTTGCTCTGTTTTTGCCCTTATAGTAGGCGTCTGCGCAGCCAAGCTACTGGCACGGCGAAGGAGGCATCTGTGATGCTGCGCGCTGTTTCCGCCGGTGTTTTACCGGTTATCTTCTGTGTGGTTATCGGCTTTGGCCTGGTAAAAAAAGTAAACGTATTTGATGCCTTTTTAGCCGGCGCAACCGATGGCCTAAAGGCTCTCGTTGGCATTCTGCCGACATTGGTGGGGCTGATTACCGCCATCACCCTGTTCCGTGTTTCCGGCGCCGCTGATATGCT
Source organism: Oscillospiraceae bacterium (assembly GCA_015068615.1). Classification (GTDB taxonomy): domain Bacteria; phylum Bacillota; class Clostridia; order UBA1381; family UBA9506; genus UMGS755. The sequence continues at coordinate 17,442 of SVKE01000018.1, forward strand.
CTCGGCCTTGCTTGCGCCCATTACAAGGCCCCTTGGTATACCAACAGAGCTGATGCCTCTGGCGCTCCTGCGGCCTGTATCCGGCAGCGGTGCTCTTGCCATTGTAAACGACCTGTTGAAAAGTGCCGGGCCGGACTCGCCTGTGGGCTGGATGGCTTCTGTGATTATGGGCTCGACGGAAACCACCTTTTACACGCTGGCGGTGTATTACGGCTCTGTTAAAATAAAAAATTCCCGGCATACCGTACCCGCTGCCCTTTTGGCGGATCTAGCCGGGCTTTTAGCCGGCGTGTGGGTTTGCCGACTGTTTTTTTAGCAACAATTTTTTTTGATAGGAGAAAATGAAATGAGTCAGTTTTATGAAATTTCACCAGAGCAAATTGAAAGGAATCCCTTTACAATGATTGGCAGAGATTGGATGCTAATTGGCGCCGAAAGCGGTGGCCGCACCAATGCCATGACCGCCTCCTGGGGTGGCGTCGGCGTATTGTGGAATAAAAATGTGGTGTTTGCCTTTATCCGTCCACAGCGTTTCACCAAGGGGCTTGTGGACGCAGAGGAGCGCTTTTCCCTGACCTTTTTAGACGAAAGCCATCGGGACACCCTTGCGTACTTTGGCAAGGCCAGCGGACACAATGAGGATAAAATTAAAAACAGCGGCCTGACTGTAAGCCGCTGCGAAGGCGCCCCCTATTTTACTGAGGGCAACCTTGTTATCATCTGCAAAAAGCTCTACGCCGGTGCGCTCTCTCCCGATGCCATTTGCGCTGCGGACATCGACGCCAAAAATTATCCGGAAAAGGACTATCACACCATGTATGTGGGTGAAATCGTCAAGGTGCTCATGAAGGTGGAATGAATGCCGGCATATCCCCTTCTACTTCTCTTGCCTTTTATATCGAAATAAAAAGAATAACAGAATAAGAAACCCTGCGGCAGAGATATACTGCGACAGAGACAGGCCAAGGAGGAGACCCCGGGCAGCATCGCCGCGCAGAAATTCCAAGAAAAATCGCAGAAGGCAGTACAGGCACACGTATAAGGCCGCTGTTTTGCCTTCTGTTTTTTTGTGCCTGTCAAACCAAAGGAGCAGAAAGCAGAGCAAAAGGTTTAAAAACGCCTCTAACAGCTGCACAGGAAAAAGAGGCACGCCAAGAGGCGCACTAACGGAGCCATGGTACACATAGCCCCACGACACGGGCTTTCCGTAACAGCAGCCCACCAAAAAGCAACCAATACGACCAAAGCCATGTGCCAAAGCCAAGGAAGGCGCAAACAAATCCGCTACCTTGATAATGCCGATGCCATACCTTTTGCAATACCATATAGCCATTAGAATTCCGCCGATTAAGCCGCCGTAGAACACAAAGCCGCCACTTGTCAGAAGCTCAGCAAAAAGACGGAAATATGAATCAATCCTTTCATGAGCACGGATCATAGCCGGCACAAGAGTCAGAATATACAAAAGCTTGGCGCCCACAATGCCGCCTATGATGCCGTATGTAGCGGAAAAAATGACATCCTCCCGGGCAATCCCCGCACGCTTGCGGCGAAGCAACGCCAAAAAAACGCCAAGGCCTGCCCCGATTACACAGAGCAGGCCATAGACCGGAATTTGTTTCCCGAAAATGTCTAAAAACGGCGTCATGACAGTTCCTACTGCATGGAGCCCAGAACACCGGCGGTGCCGATGCAGCCAACGCATGCCACGCAAGAAACCAGCACAACAGCAGAAAGAATCAAGCCGATTAAGCTTAAAATAAAGCCAGCCTTGGCCATACCAGCCTGGTCAGCGGGCATTTCCTTCTTTGCCTGAGAGCCCAGAATCATACCAACGATTGCCAGAACAAGAGACACAATAGCGCCCCATCCCAGCCAAGCAGCTACTAAAGAGATGATACCCAGGACTAATGAGGCTATTGCCTTTCCTTTTTTAACGTTGTTTTCCATAATAAATACCTCCCCAATTTTTTTGAATCTCTTACGGATTCATATTGTTTATATTATATATTTTCTGTCACAATTTGTCAATTATTTTTTGCATAAATATAAAATATTTTTGGATATATACAAAATATTTTTAAAATCTCAGAAGCCGCCATTTTTCTCTTTACTTTCGCGACGTTTTGTAGTATGATTAAGGAGATAGATAACAGGAACGAGGAATGAAAATGGTAATTAATTTTGACAGAACAGCAGCCTACCGCTGCTCCAGTTGCGGCGAAATCTGCTTCGGTGATTTTTCCATGTTTGAATTATCCGGCCAAAAGGGCGTCAGCGTGCAATGCAAATGCGGACAGTCCGAGCTACAGATTGTGCCCGAAAACAAAAACAGCTTTATTATCACGGTCAAATGCCTTGTCTGTGATGAGATACATAAATTTTCCCTGCCCTTTCAAACGCTGGCAAAAAAGGACTGCTCCGAATTCACCTGCCCCAATGTGGTGGTTGGACTGGTGTTTGTGGGTCGTAACGAGGCTGTGCATAATGCCGTTGTGAGAAACGAGCACTACATTGAAGAGGTCATCTCCGCCTGCGGCCTTGATCACACAGGCAAAAACGGCGTGACGATGCTCAAGGCGCTGGACAAGATTCAGGAGCTTTCAGATGATGAAGCACTCTACTGTGACTGCGGCTCTAACATGATTGATGTCGAGGTGCGCGAAAACGACCTCATTTTAGAATGTTGCCTGTGCGGTGCCACGCTGGTGCTGACGGCAGACACAATTCGCAACAGCGATTTCTCCCGTTTAGAAAAGCTGGTTCTAAAGAGCAAGCGCTAAAAAGGACAATGCCCACGAAGGAGAGTGTGACGTATGAGTATGCGCCAGACGGCTTGTTACCGCTCACTCTCAGCTTTGATACGGCGATTTTCTCTTATATCAAATTTATAAATGGCAATGCTGATGGAGGCCAGGGTCAAAAGGTCTCCAAGGGCAGCCTCCCAGCTGCCGACAATGCAGTTATAGCTCACCCAAAACAGGCAGGAAGGCAGGGTGAGTAAACGCAGCGTCCTTTCGTTTTTCATGCCATAGGACACGGTGGTGAGTATCTTTGGAATAATCGCCAGCAGGCTGATCCAGCCCTCCCAGGAGCTGATGCCCAGCCACAGCACAAGCGCCGTGAAAACAAGAATCACCGGCAGGGTAGAAAGCTTTTTGTCCACGAATTTATAAAACAGGAAATTCCGCAGGGCCGATATTAAATCCATCCAGGCGCCTGTATAGGCCACCGGCCCCAAAAGAAAATACTGTGCGGAAAAGGACAGGCTTGAGGCCATTTTACAAAGCACAATGTGTTTATGTCTTTTAAACTGAAAGGGAATCGCACTTAAAATCAAGCCGACGACACCGCATACTCTGATCAGAATCTGCAAATGAAAAGCACCTCCGTGATGTATTCAGCCTTATCATTGTACAACGGACAGGCCATAATGTCAAGTCTGGGCGGCGTGCAAAAAAAATTGTTGCCAAACCATTGACTTCTGTAGCGCACAATGCTATAATAATTCATAACTTAATATGATGGTAAACCGTTGAGACAGAAAAAAGGCAGAATCGGTCTTTTCGAGCGAGTGGATTATGGTGTGAGTTCCACAAAGACTCTCTGCGTAATATGGACTGTCGAGGGCGGCGTTAAATGCGCTGACGTGAGACTTACGTAAGTAGTCGGAGATATGTTGGTATCTCGCAGAGGGGTTGTCAAAGACCCAAACCAAGGTGGCACCGCGGAAATTTTTTCGCCCTTGATTTGCATATAGCTATGCAAATCAAGGGTTTTTTTGTTGTCACAAGGAAAGCAGGCGAAAACCTCATCAGAATGCCATAAGATACCCGGCAGCGTATGTAACAACCATACAACACATTAAAAGCAAGAAAGGAGATCATCACATGTCTAGAAACAAAATTCCCCACAAAATCTATCTAAATGAAAATGAGCTGCCGACCGCTTGGTATAATTTGCGCGCGGACATGACGCACAAGCCTGCTCCATTGCTGAATCCCGACACCCTGCAGCCCATGACGGCCGAGGAGCTCTCTGCCGTGTTCTGCAAGGAGCTTGTCCGGCAGGAGCTGGACGAGGAGACGGCCTATTTTGAAATTCCCGAGGAAATCAAAGATTTTTACAGAATGTACCGTCCGTCACCACTGGTGCGGGCGTACTGTTTGGAAAAAAAGCTGGATACACCGGCGGAAATTTACTATAAGTTTGAAGGTAACAACACCAGCGGAAGCCATAAGCTGAATTCCGCCGTTGCCCAGGCCTACTATGCAAAAAAGCAGGGCCTAAAAGGCGTCACGACAGAAACCGGAGCCGGTCAGTGGGGCACGGCTCTTTCCATGGCCTGCTCATATTTTGACCTTGATTGCAGGGTGTATATGGTGAAGGTATCCTATGAGCAAAAGCCCTT
>SVKE01000019.1 GCA_015068615.1 Oscillospiraceae bacterium
GGTTGTTACCTTCCTCTGGCGCACAGCAGGTCAGCCGAAACCAAACGGAAAAAGTAACCCGTTTACGGACGTAAAAGCAGACAGCTACTATTATGATGCTGTGCTTTGGGCAGTTGAAAACGGAATCACAGGCGGAACAAGTGCTAACACCTTCAGTCCCGATAGCAACTGCACAAGAGCACAGGTGGTAACCTTCCTGTATCGCTTTATCAATGCCGGGTAAATGAGAGGTAATAATATGTCACGAATTATAACAAGTATTATCTTGCTTATGACAATAGGATTTAGTGGGTGCGGATTACCGGCACGTGAAACAGACGACATAGACGGTGGAGTTAAAACATATAACAGCGGAGAGGATTCGCCAAAGGTCATAGACTCAACAGAAATAATCAGCTTTGAATTTGAGGTTTCACTTTATAACATTGTTGTAGAAGAAGAAAGCGAGCTTGTCGGAAGAAATTATAAGCTGAGTGCCGTTTTAGAAGATGGAGCAGTTAAATCTAAAATCAAATGGCGTGACAGAGCAGGTGCTGGAAAAGAAGGCGATTTTACAGCGGATATATCATTTATGACAAGCCTTCAGGAACTTGTATCAAAATACAATTTTGCCCAATATAATGGATATATTAGCAAAGTAAGCGGACTCCCTGATATGTATGGTGCAAAGCTTGATATCAAATATGCATCAGGAGAAAGCATATATGCATACGATAATCAAGATTGCTTTATATCCATTGATGCAATAAAGGAATTGGTTAAGATTTTTAAAGAATCAGAGTAAGAACAAAGTTATTACAATCGAGGCCTTGGGCACGTCGCTCACGTCTTTTTACTACGCGCCACATCAAATGATACGCAGTATCTTGATGAATCAGATGTTGCGTCTTGCATGCAAATCGTCCATTTGAAATTACAAACTTGCAATTGGGGCTTTGTAGCCATTATCCTCCAAACCCTTTAATGGCACAACTTTGCGCTATTTGACAAAAAGCTTTCAGCTTCGACATCCCCGTATCATACAGTGAGAGTAACATAGAAACTTTTTATCTTTCAAGAAACCAACATTTTCATATTGTGGTTTCCTGAATTACAAAAAAGTGTTCCTTGATTTATTTTTTCGAACACTTTTTTATATTGAAGTGGCTTGGGCCTCGCATCTTTCAATAAAATTTTATCAAACACCTGTAAGAGATGATTCTTATGGGTGTTTTTGTTTAAGGCAAAAAGTGTAATGTGTCAGCAAATATTCCTCGCAAAAAATGTGATAAAATTTATAATATTCGTTGCATTTTATGAAAACGAGTGGTATAACAACCTCATAGAAACCTCGTTTTGAGCCGTATGATTATGCACAAAAGCAAGACTTAAAAATAGTGAACGCCAAACAGCCTTAATTTCTTCTAAAACGGATATTTCTTACATATAGATGAAATAGTAAGAAATATCCGGGAGGGAAGGAAAGCGTGAAGGATTATATATCCAATCGTGTTGTTTTACTTGCCGAATACATTATAGAGAACAAAGCCACCGTTAGAAAAGCAGCAAAACAATTTAACATTTCTAAATCGACTGTACATAAAGACATAACAGAAAGACTACTTTTATTAAACAACGGTTTGGCCGCAGAGGCCAAGAAGGTATTGGAGGAAAACAAGGCCAATCGTCACATTAGGGGCGGTATGGCGACAAAGCATAAGTATGAAAATCGGAAAATGATAGGTGCGTAAAAAAGGAATGGGGTGTAGCATTTTGCTACACCCCATTCCCGTTTAATGCTGATTGTAATTCTTTAAAAACGCTGCAAGACGCTCGCATTGATTGTTTTTAAAAATTTCATCCGGTGTGCCCTGCGCCGCAATGGTGCCGTTGTCCATGAACACAATTTTTTCTGCGACATCACGGGCAAAGGCCATCTCGTGCGTGACGATGAGAAGCGTCATATGCTCTTCTGCCAGATTGCGTATAACTCGCAGCACCTCACCGGTCAGCTCCGGGTCCAGTGCCGAGGTTGGCTCGTCAAAGAGCAGAATATCAGGTCGCAGCGCCAGCGCCCGTGCAATGGCAACGCGTTGCTGCTGTCCGCCGGAAAGCTGGTACGGATAAGCCTTTTCCTTATCCAGCAATCCCACCTGCTGCAAGAGCTTGCGGGCCTGTGCCTCAGCCTCCTGTTGCGGTACCTTTTTGACAGAAACCGGGGCGGTTATGATATTGTCTAAAACAGACATATGGGGAAACAGGTTAAAATTCTGGAAAACCATTCCCAGTTTTTTAAAGGCATTTTTCGCTTCGTCCGATTTTTGATACACGCCGCCTGTGACCACAGGCTGTCCGCCGATGATGATATCACCGCCGTTAATTTTCTCCAGATTGATAAGACTTCGTAAAAAGGTGCTTTTGCCGGAGCCGGAGGGACCGATGATGGCAATGACATCTCCTGCGGAAACAGAAAGGTCAACACCCTTTAAAACCTCTAGTTTTCCATAGCTTTTTTGTATGCCCTTTGCTTCTAACACAAACATAGCCGCATCTCCTTAGCTCTTGTAGTAGTCAAGCTTCTTTTCAATATAGCCGAACAGAACCGTCAGCACACCGCAGAACGCCAGGAAGAACACACCGGTGTAAAACAGCGGCCAGATAACGCCCCGGGCAGAAAAACGCTCGGCGGCCTTTAAAATTTCTGCAACGGCAATAATTCTTGCAAGGCTGGTGTCCTTAACCAGCGTAATAATCTCGTTACCCATGGGCGGTACAATCCTTTTGATCACCTGCATCAGCACGATTTTGAAAAATACCTGCGTCTTTGTCAGCCCCAGCACCTGACCCGCTTCATATTGCCCTTTGGAGATGGCTTCGATGCCGCCGCGATAAATTTCGGAAAAATAGGCAGCATAATTAATCACAAAGGCAACTAAAGCGGCCAGCAGTCGGTTTGTCATGGGATAATCAAACACAAGACCGGGAACATAAAACACAACCAAAAGCTGCAAAAGAAGCGGGGTGCCTCTAATGATCCAGACAAAGGTTCTTGTGACAAAGCGAATGGGCCGAAAGGTTGCCACAGACATTAAAAAATGGATATACCATTCTTCTGTATGCTCAGGCAGGGCAGACAAAAAACGGCGTATAAAGGAAAAGGGCGCCCATTTTGACATAGAGCCGAAGGTAATAATCAGGCCCAGCGGAATGGCAAATATAAGCGTTAAGAAAAACAACTGACAATTCTGCCAAAAGCCGCCTAAAAGCTCCTGTGTTACGGTGTTAAAAGTCATGGCATACTCCCCAAACATGATTCGTAAGGGGCTGTCTCTTTAAACAAATCAATGCATAAAAATATTTTTTCTGTAGGGGCTGATGCCCACATCAGCCCGTTTTTCGGGTCGCTGTAGGCATTGATCCCTACATGTTGAATATTTATGCAAATAAGATGTTTATTGAGACAGCCCCTTGCATTTAATGTGGTGTTACGATAGGAATTAAACCTCTAAAAGAGCCTCGAGCTTATATTTCTTGGCAATGGTCTCTAAGGTGCCGTCCTCAGCTAAAGCAGCAATGGCCTCGTTGACCTTCTCGGTCATGTCGCTGCCCTTTCTAAAGGCAATGCCGTACTGCTCGGGGGAGAACTCTTCGGTCTCCACAACGACGAGATCCTCATAGTCTGTGCCCTCGCCGATCATGCCGATGCTGGCAACATAGTCAACCACGCAGGCGCCGGCGGTGCCACTGCTAACTTCCATCAGAGCCTTTGCCTGAGAGTCAACGGCGGTATAGGCGGCTTTGGCAAAGAAATCGTCGCTTGTGGCAACCTCTTCGCCGGCAGATTCTGCCTCTGCCACGACAACAACCTGCTCCAGTGCATCAGCTGTTTTATATGTATCAGCATTTTCTGCCTTGGCAACGAGCACCTGTCTGTTCTGCATGTAGGGAGTGGAGATGGACATAGCCTCTGCGCGCTCCGGCGTAATGGTCATACCATTCCAGATGCAGTCGATGCTCTTGGCAGCCAGCTCAACCTCTTTGGTGTTCCAATCGATTTCGATAAACTCGATATCAACATTCAGTTTGTCGCCAACAGCCTTGGCAAACTCGGTTTCAAAGCCAACAAACTCTTCGCCTTCATAGTAGTTCATGGGGGCAAACAGTGTCATGCCGACAATCATTGTGCCCTTGTCCTGAATGTACTTTAAATCGGACTCGGAGGGGCCTGCTGTGCAGGCGGTCAACAGGATTGCCATAGCAAACACTAGGGCCAGAACTTTGGTTAATTTTTTCATGATAATCTCTCCTTGCTTTTCGTTCAATTTTATTTTGCTGTCTTGCAGAACCAAATCTGCCAAGGCAACTTCTATATTTTACTATAAAATTGTCGATTAGTAAAGTCTCTTTGCCACTATAAGCTAAATTTACAATCTTTTGGATGTATATTTATTTGAAATATACTCTGTTGATCAGCGACTACACCTCTGTGATGCTTAGTTTTATGCATAAAAAAAGGAGCTGTAGCATTTTGCTACAGCCCCTGCGCCTGGTATTGTAAGACTTTTACCTAAGTAAAATTCAAACCGTTCCGGGCGTCTTTTTCTGAGTGTTCTGAGTCTTGTGATTTAACCTGTGTGTCCTTCCTTAGCTTCATCACTTCTGTCCCTTTTGTCCTTTTCACCGACCGGATACTTTCGGCCTTCGGCGCAGTTTTGCCTAATGCATTCATAACCACCGATATCCTTTGCCATCTCATCCTTTAGCTGCGTGGACCTGACAGAATGTCGTCTCATGGCTTACACTCCCTGGCTTAATCGGAATGAAAAAAATAACACCATTCATTTGACCTTTATCCGATAAGTCGTTTGTAGCGTTATGCTACACTCCTATTTTGTCCCCGGTAGCGAAAAATACGCAGGAAATTTTTACATTATTTAAAAAAATTATATTACGTTTCTGTGACAGCGTAAAAACCTGTTGAAATATCATAAAAAAAGATGTATAATAAAACAGAGAATCAGTATGATTTTACAAAGGAGGAATTTCATATGCTAAAAAGAGTGTTATCTCTGATGCTTGGAATTATGTTTTTACTGTCTCCGGCAGTTCTTGCCGCCACCAGCTTCAGTGATGTAACTGCGAGCTATGGTTGGGCGCAGGAGGCTATCAGCGATTTGGCAAAAAGCAAGGTCATCAACGGCTATCCGGACGGTACCTTTAAGCCCGGCAACAGCATTACCAAGGAGGAGGCCATTTCCCTGTGCCCGTATGATGGGCTCCAGCGAAAAAATGAATGCCTCGGTTGTTTCCCTTTCCAACGTCCTGTTTGAGGATGTGCTGGCTACCTATGATACATATGCAAAGGAAGCAGCGGCATACCTGATGTATAAAAAGGTTTTGTCAAGGGCGGACCTTATGACTTACCTTTCCTCTACAAATAAGAACGAAACCTTAAAGCGTTATGAAGCTGCAACCCTCATTGCCAAGTGCTTGGGCGGCGATGTCTGGCTGAAGACAAATCCGGAGGTTACACTCTCTTATGCCGATGCGGCAGAGGTTCCGTCAGCGGCCAAGGGCTATGTATATTTTGCTTCCGAAGCCGGCATCATTCAGGGCATGGAAAATAACAGCTTTGTTCCCTTAGGGGATGTAACACGGGCGCAGATTGCGGTGATGATTCACAGAATGTATACCCGTATGGATTATAGCTATACAGAGGGTGTGATTGCCAATATTGATACAACGGCAAGCACCATTACCGTCCGTGACAGCAGCGGCGAATCTGAAATGTATTCCATCAACAGCAATGTAGCTGTTATGTTAGACGGCGAACAGTCCCGCCTTGCGGATTTATCTGTAGGGCAGGAGATCATCGTAACCTTCTCTAATGGCGCCCTATATTCTCTGGATGTGGTACAGATGGCCGTGGATGAAACCTTCCTGGCTGTTTTCAAGGGTAAGAGCACGGATAATTCCGGCACAACGGTTAAATTCTCTCCTCTTGATTCCACACAAACCATGAGCTATAAGCTGGCCGACGATGTTGTGATTTCCTATAACGGCGGCAAAGGCACTTTGACAGATGTGAAGAGCGGTGACTATGTAAAGGTTTCTGTGGTATCCGGCAAGGTTGCGGTGATTGAGGCAGAAAGCAAAACCACGACGATTGAAGATGCCCGTGTGGAGTCCATTACCTTTGACCCCGACGTTGTCATCACACTCCGCACCAAGAATGACGAGCTGGAGAGCTATGAGCTTGCCTCCGGTGCCACCATCCGCCGGAACAACGCCGTGACTACGTTTAACGAGCTACAGGCTGGTGATTCTGTGGATGTTACATTGGAATACGGCAAAATAAGCAATGTCGTTGCCATCGGCATCACCCGGAAGGTAACCGGTCAGATTGAAGAAATTACCATTTCAAAAAATAATTCCGGTCTGGTGGTGAACAATGGTAACAAGGCCACCAAATACAGCTTGGCGCGGGATGCAGAAATTATATTAGATGGAAAGGCAGCCACCCTTTACGATCTGCGGATTGGCTATGAGGTAGAGCTGGAGACCACCAGCGCAACGATTACAAAGGTTGAAGTGAAATCCGTGGCCGCTCCCATGCAGATTACCGGTGAAATTACTTTGATTAACACCACCTATGGTATGCTTCGGGTCAGCCATCCGGATGCAAACGGCAACATTGTGGATACTCAGGTGTTCACCAAGAGCACAGTTAAGATTTTAGATAGCAACGACGGAAAGATGAAATCTCTGCGCGATCTGGAGGTGGGCCAGCATGTAACGGTTGCTGGTGCGGAAAATGTAGGTGTCTTTGAGGCAACCTCCATCATGGTCCTGGCAAATTCACAATAAAACATAATCATATAACCAAAAGGGGCTGTAGCAAAATGCTACAGCCCCTTTTTGCATTATGCAGTAAAATGGGCTACAGCTTAAGGCGTGTATGCGTAAGGACACACCTCATAGCCCCATTTTTTTCAATTACCTGTTTGTGCCTTCTGCCTGCGGCACTGCCTCTGTGTTTCCCCTGGCGCTGATCAACTGCTGCGGTGCTGCTGCCGCAGCGGCCGGTGCAGGTGCCGATAGCGGATTTTCTGCAAACAGCACCTCGAAAATTTCGCTGATGTGCTCCACCGGTACGATGCGGATATTGGCATCGCAAAACAAATTTTTAAGGTTTTCTTTGGGGATAAACACCGTGGTCACGCCAGCCTCTGCCGCCGCATTCACCTTTGCTGCTACGCCACCTACGGGCTTGATTTTTCCGTGAATGGAGAGCTCGCCGGTCATAGCAATGCGGCCGCTCACAGGCACGCCGCAGATGGCAGAATACACAGCCGTGACAATGGCACTGCCGGCAGAAGGGCCGTCAATGGGCGTCCCGCCGGGAAAGTTGATATGCAAATGATAGTGGCGGGTGTCAATGCCGTAGCAGCGCCCCAGCACCGTCAGCATGTTTTCCACCGAGGCGCGGGCAGAGCTGCTGCGAATCAGTCTTTGTCCCCGGCCCTCCAGCTCCTGGCTTTCCACAATACCGGTGACACACAGGCTGCCGTCTCCGCTTTCGCTTTCAGAGGCCGTGGCCTCGACCTCCATGATCATACCTTGATCCGGCCCGAACACGGCCAAACCGTTCACCAGGCCCACCGAGGAAAGGTCGGTAACCTTTTTGTCATATCGGGGCGTATAGCGCCCGAATTCCGCAACCCAGTTTATGTCCTGTTCTGTGATGCTATGCCTCTGCTCCAGCAGAGCAACACTGCCGGCAGTCTGCACGATATTCACGCTGTCACGACCGTTTTGCGCATATTGGCACAGTGCGTCAAGAGCTGTATCCTCTAAGGAAAAACCGGCTTTTTTGGCTGCATTTTCCGCAATGGACTTCACATGTGCAGGCTTTAGAGGTGTAAAAAAGATTTCCACGCAGCGAGAGCGAAGGGCAGGGGGAATGTCCTCGGGACTTCGAGTGGTAGCGCCGATTAAACGGAAATCTGCCGGCAAGCCTTTTTGAAAAATTTCATGCACGTGAGGCGGGATATCCTTATTGCCGGAGGCGTAATAAGCACTTTCCAAAAACACCTTTCGGTCTTCTAAAACCTTTAAAAGCTTATTCATCTGAATGGGGTGGAGCTCGCCGATTTCGTCTAAGAATAAAACGCCGCCGTGAGCCTTGGTGACGGCTCCGGGCTTGGGCTGAGGCACACCGGCAGGGCCATAGGCCCCGGCCCCCTGATAAATGGGGTCGTGCACCGAGCCGATTAAGGGGTCGGCGATGCCGCGCTCGTCAAAGCGCAGGGTGGTAGCATCCATCTCCACAAATTTTGCGCCTTGCCGAAAGGGAGAATTGCCGGCCTCAATCGCTTCTTTAAGCACGGCTCTGGCTGCGGCAGTTTTGCCGACGCCGGGCGGGCCGTAAATTAACACATGCTGTGGATTAGGACCGCAGAGCGCGGCCTTTAGAGCGCGGATGCCCTCCTTCTGTCCCACAACCTCAGAGAGGTCTTGAGGGCGTGTCTTTTCAGCAAGAGGCTGGGTCAGCCTAATCTGCTTTAGGCGCCGGAGCTTTTCGAGCTCGCGCGCCGAATCGCTTTCCAGACCGGACTTGCTTGTGTGCTGACCCCGTAGCATGTTGAAAAAGTAAATTCCCATCACAAGAGTAACAAATAACTGCAAAAGAATTAAAACCGTATTGAACAAAAGTGTTTCGCCTCCTGTTTATAAAGGAGGGGATGCGATTTAGCACCCCTCTCTTGATCCATGCATCAAAAAAGATGGCTTCAATCTTATTATAAACAGTTTGCGTATAATTATTGCCTGTCAGACAATTTTTTTAAGCTTGGCAAAGGAGCCCATTAAGTTTTTTGTACCATATTCGTCAAAGGCAATTTCCAGCTGCACATCGCTGCCGGCGGGTGTGACGGATATAATCATGCCCCGGCCGAACTTTTTGTGCTCCACCACATCGCCGGGTTTATAGGAGGAGGACACATTTTTTACCCTTTCTCGATCGGCAGAGAGTGCCCGAATCAGTTGTGCATTATCCATAAAGGAATAGCCCTTCTTTGTTGTTGGTTCAATTTCAATTTTTTCCGTTTCCTTCACCAGGGAGTTTAAGCATTCCATGGGAATTTCGCCCAAAAAACGCGAGGGCATGGTATGGCCGGAGGAGCCATAATAATTTCGATGGCCGGCATAGGAAAGGGTCAGCGTCTTTTTGGCGCGGGTGATGCCCACATAGCACAGGCGACGCTCTTCTTCAATGTCATCATCGGTCTGCGCCTTTGCACCCGGAAAGAGCCCCTCCTCCATACCGCAGAGAAAGACCCGGGGAAATTCCAGGCCCTTGGCGCTATGCAGGGTCATGAGCACCACGCTGTCTACGCTCTGGTCATAATTATCCACATCGGAGACCAGCGCTGTCAGCTCCAAAAAGCCGGCGAGGGTGGGCTCCTCGGCGGCACGCTCATATTCGGTTGCGGCCTTAATAAATTCTTCCAGATTTTCCAGCCGAGTCTGATTTTCCACAGAATCCTCCAGCTCAAGCATAGCAAGATACCCGCTCTCACAGAGAATGGCCTCGGCAATTTCCGAGGGAAGCCTGTCCGTGCTTTCTACCTGTGCCTTGCGAATCAGCGTGGCAAAGCCCAGCAGCTTATCTGCCACGCGGGAGAGCTCCGGTTCCTCGGTAGCCTTTTCCATCATGGTAAACATAGAGATGCCGCGTCGTCCGGCGGCCTGTGCCACCTTTTCTAAGGTGGTGACGCCGATTTTTCTGGAGGGCTCATTCACCACGCGGATTAAGCTGATGTTATCATTGGGATTTTGCACAAGCCGCAGATAGGCAAGTGCATCCTTAACCTCCTTGCGGTCATAAAAGCGCAGTCCTGCCAGCACCCGGTAGGGGATGCCGTTAGCGCTCAATGTGGTTTCAATCACGCGGGACTGGGCATTGGTGCGGTATAAGATGGCGCAGTCGGCATAGCTACTGCCGTTATCTAAGGCTTCCTTGATTTTGGCGGTGATGAAGTCTGCCTCGTCATATTCATTATCGGCGCGGTAGAGGTCAATCAGACCGCCGCCGCCGTTTTCTGTCCAAAGATTTTTCCCTTTCCGGCCGCGATTATTGGCAATAACCGCGTTCGCCGCATCCAAAATCGTCTGGGTGGAGCGGTAATTCTGCTCCAGTTTAATGACCTTGGCGCCGGGAAAATCCCTTTCAAAATTCAAAATATTTTGAATGTTTGCACCGCGGAATTTATAAATGCTCTGGTCATCATCACCCACCACACAAATATTTTCATAGCCCTGTGCCAAAAGGCTCACCAGCATGGATTGAGAGTTATTGGTATCTTGATATTCGTCCACGAACACATAGCGGAATTGCTTTTGATAGCGGGCGAGAATGTCCGGCTCCTGAGAAAGTAGGCGGACGGTGTGCATGATGATGTCATCAAAATCGAGCGCATTTGCCTCCCGCAGCTGCTTTTGGTACAGGGCGTAGGCCTGTCCGATTAGCTGCTTGCGATAGTTTCCTTCATGAATAGAGAGGTATTCTTCCGGGCCATATAGCTCATCCTTAGCCGCGGAAATTTCAAACAGAATGCTCCGGTAGGGAAGCATTTTTTCGTCAATATTGAGGGATTTTAAGCAGCGCTTTATGAGTGTTTTCTGGTCTGCTGCATCATAAATAATAAAGTTTTTGTCATAGCCGGGAAGCTTATCAATATCCCGACGCAAAATCCGCATGCAGATGGCGTGAAAGGTACCGATCCACATAGAAGAGGCGTCATCGCCAATCAGCGTTTCAATGCGCTCCTTCATCTCGTTTGCAGCCTTATTTGTAAATGTAATGGCCAAAACCTGCCAGGGAGCTGCCAGCTTTTGCTCCAAAAGATAGGCAATTTTATTCACCACAACGGTGGTTTTTCCGCTGCCGGCGCCGGCCAGAATTAACAGAGGGCCTTCCGTTGTTAGAATGGCTTCCTTTTGCTCTTTGTTAAAATGCTCCAGATTCATCATAGCTCGTCTGCGATTCCTTTCATAATAGACAATGCCCGTTCGGAGATTTTGCGGTAGCGCTCCCGTTTGTTCCGCTCTCGCTCCGGCAGGGAATCAATAATGCCAAAATTAATGTTCATGGGTTGAAAGTTTTTGCCTGCAAAACCGGAGATGTAATGTGCCAGCGCACCGGTGGCGGTAGCAGAGGGGAAGATTACAGGCGGTTTTTTCAAAAGATAACGCGCCGCGTTCAGTCCGGCCACAATGCCGGAGGAGGCAGACTCCACGTAGCCCTCCACACCGGTCATCTGCCCGGCAAAGAAGAGACCGGGCCGCGACTTTACGCCATAGCAGGCGTTAAGAAAGCCCGGTGCATGCAGGTAGGTATTCCGGTGCATAACGCCATAGCGGACAAATTCCGCGTTCTCCAGGCCCGGAATCATGGAAAAGACCCGCTTTTGCTCACCAAATTTTAAATGCGTCTGAAAGCCCACAAGGTTATACAGCGTACCGGCGGCGTTATCCTGCCGCAGCTGCACCACCGCGTGGTATCTTTGGCCGGTTTCGGGATGCTCCAGCCCCACCGGCTTTAAGGGCCCGAAGGTCAGCGCCTCTCTGCCACGGCCGGCCATGACCTCAACAGGCATGCAGCCCTCAAAGACGCGGTTGTTTTCAAAGTCCTTCAGTTGTGCGGTTTCTGCGGCAATCAGAGCCTCATAAAAGCGCTCGTATTCCTCGCGGCTCATGGGGCAGTTCAGGTAATCTGCCGTGCCCTTGTCGTAGCGAGCCTTGCGAAACACCTTATGCATGTCGATGGATTCGGCGGTGACAATGGGTGCCGCAGCATCATAAAAATACAGCTGTTCATCGCCGCAAAGCTCGGCAATGCGGTCTGCCAGCGGCGCAGAAGTCAGCGGACCCGTGGCAATGACCACACAGGGCGCATCGGGAATTTCCGTAACCTCCTCATGGAATAAGCGGATGCCCTTGCAGGAGGTGATTTGCTCCGTGATCAGTTCCGAAAAGGTGGTGCGGTCTACAGCAAGAGCACCGCCGGCGGGAACGCGGCTGCGGTCAGCCGCTCTTAAAATCACAGAATCTAAAAGCCGCATTTCATCCTTTAACAGGCCGGCGCCGTTTTCCGGCCCTTCGGCCCGCAGCGAGTTGGAGCAGACCAGCTCGCCCAGCGTATCCAAGCTGTGTGCGGGAGTATGCTTTTGAGGTTTCATTTCATATAAATCAACGGAAATACCCTGCTTGGCGAGTTGCCAGGCCGCTTCACAGCCAGCCAGACCACCGCCGATAACAATTGCTTTCATGATGCTTTCATGCCTTTCATTTGCCTAAAAATTTCACCCTATAAGTGTATCATAAAAAGAAGGAGCTTGTCAACCGAGGAAGGGGTATAAAATGAATACAAAAGGGGCTGTAGCCATGCTACAGCCCCTTGGTTGGAGTATTCAATTTCCACAAAATCGCCCTGTTATCGCGGCTCAACTAAAAGCTTAATCGCAGTGCGTTCCTCGTCGTTAATTTCTACGCTGGAAAAGGAGGGAATACACACAATGTCTGTTCCTGAGGGTGCCAAAAAGCCGCGGGCAATGGCAATTGCTTTAATTGCCTGATTCAGCGCACCAGCGCCAATGGCCTGAATTTCCGCTGCTCCGCTTTCCCTGATGACACCAGCCAGAGCACCGGCCACAGAATTAGGATTGGATTTTGATGAAACCTTTAGTGCGTCCATGATATACCCGCCTTTATAATATTTTAATACTTATTCGACTTATTCAGACAAAATCCTCTATTTTTTAGTAATTTCCCCATATTATATAATGAAAAAAGAAAATACTTGTTACATTTGCACAAGGAAAAAACATGCATAATTTTGGATTCGTTGTAAAAAATAGGCATACAAACAGAAAACGCTGAATTTTAAAGGAGGTTACCATGATAAAAAGACGATTATGGATTGTGGCCATCAGCCTTGCGCTTGTGGCTTCGGCAGGTGTCATTTTACATGATGTGCAAAAGGGGACGGAGAGGGCCTATGCCGCATCACCTTCGTCAAATGAGCTGCAGCTTTTAGCCCGCTGCGTGAACGGCGAAGCCCGCGGAGAGCCCTATGAAGGGCAGGTGGCAGTGGCGGCGGTTATTCTAAACCGGGTGAAGCACCCGTCCTTTCCTAACACCATTGCCGGTGTCATTTATCAGCCCCGGGCCTTTACCGCCACGGTGGACGGACAGATTAACGTCCCCATCAGCACGGACAGCACGGTGTATCGAGCTTGTCGCGACGCCATGAATGGTTGGGACCCGTCGAACGGTGCTGTGTATTACTACAACCCAAGAAAAACCACAAACCGCTGGATTTATTCTCGTGAAGTGGTGCGGGTAATCGGCAACCATCGGTTTGCCGTATAAAGAAGCAGAGGTGAAAAAATGGAACAAAGAGCAAGAAAAACACGTTATGGTGTCATCTGCGGTGTTGTCATCGCCGCATTGGCCGTTTTGTCCGTTGTGGGCATTTATCAGTTCAGGCGGGCAGAGCGTCTTGCGCTGGCAGTCGAAAATCAGTATGTGCATTCCTTTCATGAGCTGACGGATTATGTCAGGGATGTGGATGTACTGCTAAAAAAATCCATGCTGGTGTCGAATCCTCGGCAGCTGTCAGCTCTTTCTTCTAACATATTCATGCAAACGGCGGCAGCTAAGGCAAATTTAGCGCAGCTGCCAGTGGCTGACCTGGATTTGGCCGGCACCTCCAAGTTCCTGTCTCAGGCCGGGGATTACGCCTCTTATCTATCGGCCAAGGTGATTGACAGCGGCAGCATCAGCGAAGAGGACTATAAAAATTTAGAGGCACTTTCAGGATATTGCGAAACAGTGAGCAGCCACTTAGAGGGCCTGCAGACCCAGCTTTATGAAAGGCGGCTTTCTATTGATACAGTGACGGGCATCACGGCTCATGCCGAGGAAGAAAACGCCCCCAGCTTTGGTAGCGGCATGGAAAATATTGAAAAGGAGTTTCAGGATTATCCCGCGCTGATTTATGACGGCCCGTTCTCTGAGCATATCGAAACGGCAGAGCCGCAAATGTTAAAAAACCGTTTGCCCATTACGCAGGAGGAGGCTTTAGAGAGGGCCCAAAGCTTCTTAGGGGACGAACGGGGCCGCGGTCTTGTTTTTTCCGATGAGGGCGGCGGCCGCATGGAAACCTTTGCGTTTTCCGCGCGGGAGAAGGAGCGCGATATCAGCATCAGCATCACCCGGCAGGGTGGTCTTGTCTATTATTTTTTGGAACATCGGGAGGTAGAGGCAGAAACTCTTTCCGTGGAGGAGGCTATCGGCAAAGCGGCAGATTTTCTACAGGCTCATGGCTTTTCGGAGATGGCAAGCAGTTATTATGAAACATCCGACGGGGTAGCCACCATCAATTTTGCGGCAATGCAGGAGGGTGTGATTCTATACTCGGATTTGGTGAAGGTGAAGGTGGCACTGGATAACGGCGAAATTATCGGCCTGGAGGCTGGCGGCTACCTGATGAGCCACAGAGCACGTGAGCTGGAAACGCCTGTTTTAGATGAAACGGCCGCCCGGGAGCGGGTGAACAGCCACCTTGCCATTACCTCGGTGCGCCCGGCTCTGATTCCCCTAGACAGCATGCGCGAGGTGCTGTGCTACGAATGCAAGGGTAGCTTTCACAATCAGAATTTCCTGATTTATATAAATGCCGTCACCGGCAAGGAGGAAAAAATCCTTATGCTTATTGAATCGGAGGAGGGAATATTGACGATTTAATATATAGGCAGGAAGGAACAGGGGGGAGGCAAGATAAGGGGGCTCTGCGTGACGCCTCCATCTCCAGGCCCCCCCTTGCCTCACGTGCCCTTTGGGTAGGGGGGATTCTTTCCTTGTACTATATATTTTTTGTAGGCATATATTTTTTGGAATCCCTCCACCACCTTCGGTGGTCCCCCTCCCTTTAGGCAAGGGAGGGGTTTTACGCCGATAGACAACCTTGCGGCGGACGTAGGCTCCCTTGTGTAATACCCTCAGGGGCACGCGAGGGAGCCGTCGCAAAGCGACTGAGGGATTGTTATTTTCAATTACTAGTTATCTTTCTTTTACAACCCCTCCGACCTCGCTCCGCTCGGCCACCTCCCCTTGCACAGGGGAGGCGACTTTTGTTACAAGATACTCGTATTATTGCGGTGGAGCACAGCGGGAGCAAGGGGTAAATCCATCTGATAGTGCCAATGGCAGCGTTGTTTCAAAATGGCTTTTTTTTCAAATAACGACACCCGGCCTTATGATATTTTGTGCCGGTTCTGGTTACATAAACAACATTTTCTTTTTGAAAAGATTTACTTTCTTCGAGAATTTTCCTCTGCTTGAAAAAATTGTCATCTAAAGCCGAAACGGGGTCTTCAATATGCATCTGACAGGGCTCGTCAGCAGGTGCAATATCATAGATGGGATATCTGGAAAGCAGTATCAGAATTATTACATACACATAGAATATTTTACAAATTTTTTCTATCACAAGCAAGACCTCCATAAGTGATATATAACCCATTATAACACTTTTTTTGGAATAGTGAAATATCACTAACAAAATTTTTTCTAGTGATTTATCATTAATTTGTAATCATGTTATTGAAAAATTTGGAGGTTATTATGAATACCTATGAAGCGGTTGTAGAAAGAATTTTATATTTATGCAAGGAGCGAGGCATTACGCCTAATGGTTTAAGTTATATATCCGGCGTATCTCAGTCCACGATTAAAAGCATTTTAAAAGGTGAAAGCCAAAATCCCGGTGTTGTGACAGTGAAGAAGCTATGCGACGGTTTTGGTATATCACTCACAGATTTTTTTGAAACGCAGACCTTTCGTACTTTAGAACAGGAAATCAAATAAGGAATATACATCCAACAATAGAGGGTGGTTTTCGTTATAAAAAAACACGAACCTGCACATTTGCAAGTTCGTGTTTTGCTTTATGGTTTTTTATGCCAGCAGCTCCTTTGCTGCCTTGCGGAGGCTGTCAAGCTGGCTGCTACTTTCCTCTGCACTTTTTTGGGCTGTGGAGAAGTAGAGCTTGATTTTCGGCTCGGTGCCGGAGGGTCTTAAAATGAAGAAGCCGCCACCCTCCAGTTCAAAATATAAAACATTTGAGGGGGGCATATCAAGCTTTTCTTGTGCACCGGTTTTATAATCGTAGCGCAGCCCCTCGTTGTAGTTTCTAAAAGCCACGACAGCAGTTGTTCCAATCATGCGGAAGGGGTTCTTTGCAACGGAAGAAAGGAGCTTTTGCATACGCTCCATGCCGTCGATGCCTTCCATATAAACTGAGTCGGTATATTCCATAAAGAAGCCGTACTTTTTTTGAAGTGCGGTTACAGCATCCGCCAGGGTCATGCCCTGCTCTTTGTAAAAGGCTGCGACCTCACAGATCAAAAGAGCGGCTGCCACAGCGTCTTTATCCCGCGCATAGCTACCGGGGAGATAGCCAAAGCTCTCCTCAAAGCCAAAGAGATAGGAGCCGCCGTCCGGGTGCATCTCGTGCTCCTTAATGATACCGGCAATGAATTTAAAGCCGGTATATACCTGATACAGCTTCACACCGTAGGCCTTTGCAATGGGCTCTACCATATTGGTGGAAACAATGGTGCTAACCACATAATCCTGAGCTTTGAGTCCTTGTTTTTTCTTTTGAGACAAGACATATTCCATTAAAAGGACGCCGGTCTGGTTTCCGTTTAACACCTGATAGCCGGCATCGGTTTTGCACAGCACGCCGATTCTGTCGGAGTCGGGGTCGGTACCGATGATGATATCAGCATCCTTTTCCTCGGCCAGCCGAATGGCCATGGCAAAGCCGGCTGGGTCTTCGGGATTGGGGGAGGAAACCGTGGAAAAATTCGGGTCCTTTATTGCCTGCTCGGGCACGGGGAAAACCTGCGAGAAGCCGACCTCGCGCAGAGCGCGCATCACAGGCTTGTAGCCGGTTCCGTGAAAGGGTGTATAGACCACATGCAGGCTGTCGGATGCTTTTTCAATTAATTCTTTATCCAGTACGCAGCCCTTAACGGCATCAAGATACGGTGCCAGGACATCCTCATCAATGATGTGCAGCAGACCGTTTTCGCGGGCCTCTTCTGCATCCATTGTTTTCGCGCCCGTAAACATATCGGTTTTTTCGATGAAGGATAGAACCGTAGCAGAATCCTCCACGTTCATCTGTGCGCCGTCCTCGCCATAGACCTTATAGCCGTTGTAGTTTGCTGGGTTGTGGCTGGCGGTAATCATAATGCCTGCCGCTGTGCCCAGGTGCCGCACGGCAAAGGAAAGGGCCGGGGTGGGTTGCATCTCTGAATAGAGATATACAGGAATGCCGTTTGCTGCTAAAACGCAGGCGGCCTCGCGGGCAAATTCTTCAGAAAAATGGCGGCAGTCATAGGCAATGGCCACGCCGCGTCCTGAGGTCTCTGCGCCCTTTTGCAGAATACAATCGGCGAGTCCCTGTGTGGCTCTGCGAACGGTATAGACGTTCATGCGGTTTGTGCCGGCGCCTAAAATGCCGCGGAGCCCGGCAGTACCAAACTCCAAATCCTTATAAAAGCGCTCTTTAATCTCATTATCATCCTGTGCAATGGATAAAAGCTCCTGCCGGGTGATGGCATCGGCCTTTTCGCACCAATCCTTATATTGCTGTCTGTAGTTGTTTGACATATACTTCTTCCTTTCCTGCTTTATGTAAGAATGATAACGTCATTTCTTTACTCTGCTTCTTCGTCTCCGCTCCACCAGTACTGAGATTCATCATCTGCTAAAGGTGCCTCGGACGTTGCCTGGCTTTCGGCTTCCTCCGGCTGCCGGTCGGCTTCTGTCGGAGGCGTATGGGTAATCAGCTCGCCCTCAGCCGGCGGATTCTTGGCACCGGTGCCCGGTTCCACATCGCTGAGTCCCTGCTCGGGATTTTGAATCTCGTCGTCAATGACATCCTCCGGAGGAGCTACCAGCTCGTGTGCACAGAAACTGGAGGGCTGTGTACCGGATTTGAAAAATTCGCTCCGTACATTGCCGCCGCACTGGGTGGTGGCAATTTTGCCGCTGAGCTGGCAAATCACCCGTTCCACCATGTTTTGCGGCTCGGGAATGGTTTTTAAATCTACATTTTTGTGAATGGAATCCATGACCTTTTTCCAAAGAGATACGCAGGGATTTCCCAAGCCCGACATAGATTTCGAATTATCACGACCGAACCACACAACGCCGGTATAGTTGGGTGTAAATCCGGCAAACCAGCGGTCTGTATCAAGGTCTGTGGTACCGGTTTTGCCGCCGGCAAAGATGCCACCGGAGAGCCTTGCGCCACTACCGGTGCCGTACCGCACAACGCCGGAGAGCATCTGTGCCATGGTGTAGGCCGTGGTCTCGCTCATGGCTCTGTGGGTTTCCGGCTTGTTCTCTAAAATAACGCGGCCGTTTGCATCAATTACCTTAGTATATGTGGTAGGCTCTGTATATATGCCACCATTGACAAAGGTGCCGTAGGCAGCTGCCATTTCCAGTACCGAAACACCATCCGTCAGGCCACCCAGCCCCAAGGAGCTTAAATACTTATCGGAGTAGGTCTTTCCATCTTCGCGCTTTTCCGAGCTGACGAGGGAGGTAAAGCCCAGATTTTTTGTCATAAAGTCAAAGGATTTATCCACCGAAAGCTTATCCAGAATGCGAACAGCAGGGATATTTCTGGATTTTTCTAATGCCACGCGACTTGTAATTGTACCCAAAAAGTCGTTGTCTACATTTTTAGGTGACCAGTCGCCGATGGTTAGGCGTGTATCGTCCACCATGGTGGCTGGCGTGATGATGCCGTTTTCAATGGCCGGCGCAAAGACGGACAGAGGCTTAATGGAGGAGCCCGGCTGGCGCACGGACTGCGTAGCGCGGTTTAACACGCGATTGCCGTCCTTCGGACCGCGTCCGCCGACAAGACCCTTCACCTGACCGGTGTAGGGGTCAATCACAGCCATGGCAGACTGGGGCTTATTATCGCCGGAGCCCGGGAAATTGCTGTTGTTGGTGAAAACCGTTTCCATAGCGGTTTGCACCTTGGGGTCGATATTGGCATAAATCTTCAGCCCACCCTTAAAGAGAGCCTTTGTGGCAGCGCTTTCAGACATCCTATTTCGGGTCATTAAATCGTGCATGACATCAGTAATCACCTGGTCAATATAATAGGATTGAATTTTAGTCGTCTTGGTATGGGCAGTGCCCTTAATGAGCTTTAATTCCTCGGCCATAGCCTCGTCATACTGCTCCTGTGTGATGAACTCAAGCTCCAGCATTTTGGCAAGAACCACTTCCTGCTTTTCCTTATGGGCATCAAAGTTCACCAGGGGGTCATACTTGCTGGGATATTGTGTGATGCCGGCAATGGAGGCGCATTCTGCTAAAGAAAGCTGAGACACATCCTTGCTGTAATACACATTGGCAGCCGTTTGCACGCCGTGGCAACCCTGGCCCAGATAAATGGTGTTCATATACATTTCAATAATCTGGTCCTTAGACATTTTGCGCTCCAGATTCAAGGCGCGGATAATCTCTTGAATTTTACGGATGGGGGAGCGTCTGTCATCACCGGTGACATTCTTAATCAGCTGTTGTGTGATGGTGGAGCCACCGTAGGAACTGTTACCCTTAAAAATGTAACCAATGGTCGCTCCGAAGGTACGCTTCCAGTCCACACCGTTATGAGACTCAAAACGCTCATCTTCAATGGCAATAAAGGCCTTTTTGAGAAGCTCCGGCGTAGCCTCAAGGTCAACCCAGATGCGGTTTTGCTCGGCATAGAGCCGATCAAGCTCAACAGGCTGCCCGGTTTCCTCATCGATATAATAGACAACAGAGGTAAAATCCAGATTGTATTCCTGCGCAATGAGATCCGTGCTGTTGTCTATAAAGCCCAGTGCGGCACCAGCGATAACAGCTGCGCTTAATACAAAGAGGATGCAGCAGATGAGGAATATCCGTCGGATTACATGTACCATATGTCCTTTTCTCAAAGTCTTTTTTGTGATTTGCTTTGGTTGTGCTTCTTGTGCTCCTATTTCTTTTTTTCGCACCTTGTTCACTTCCTTTCGGCAGATAACAGGGATTGTTTATATTACACCATAAGTGCAACCTATTTAATTTTGATTCGGTATGCGCTCACTATGTTTATTATACCATAAGTGCAAGCCGCAAATCGGCTTGCTACACACCGGTGCAATAAACACATCGGAATGAAATCCGTTAGGATTTCAAACTAACACTGTGTTTATTATACCACAAATTTCCTTTTGAAAATTATTTCGGTAATTTGTGGTGCAATGAACGCAACATATAACAATTTTAAATCGGTATGCGCTTATTATACCATAAGTGCAAGCCGCAAATCGGCTTGCTACACACCGGTGCAATAAACACATCGGGATGAAATCCGTTAGGATTTCAAACTAACACTGTGTTTATTATACCATAAGTGCAAGCCGCGAATCGGCTTGCTACACACCGGTGCAATAAACACATCGGGATGAAATCCGTTAGGATTTCAAACTAACACTGTGTTTATTATACCACAAATTTCCTTTTGAAAATTATTTCGGTAATTTGTGGTGCAATGAACGCAACATATAACAATTTTAAATCGGTATGCGTTCATTATACCATAAGTGCAAGCCGTAAATCGGCTTGCTACACACCGGTGCAATAAACACATCGGAATGAAATCCGTTAGGATTTCAAACTAACACTGTGTTTATTATACCACAAAACAACCCAAAATGCAAATTTCCGCTTCTGTGTATATAAAGCTTATTTAATATTATACAACATAAACTTTACAAAAGTATTACATTTCCCTTTTAATTGTGTTAAAGATGATGCAAACAGGGGCGGTAGAAAAATGCTGTAGAACGTGCAATTTTTTCTTGATATTCTTAATCAGGGATACAAACTTTAGCCATTTCTACATCTTTTTATAAAATAAGATTTTGATAAAAAGTTCTCCGGTTTCATTCTAATATATAGCCCATATTGTCAACGGAGCTAAATAAATTTAAATTTAATCGTTTTACTTTGAAAAAAAGACTTGACAGGCCATGTTTTTTGTAGTACAATATAGGACGTTGACTATATGGCGGCATAGCTCAGTTGGCTAGAGCAAACGGTTCATACCCGTTAGGTCGGTGGTTCAAATCCACCTGCCGCTACCAGAAAAAGCGACTTGTTTCGACAAGTCGCTTTTTCAATGAAATTTGCCTTTGGCAAGTGAAATAGCTTCGCTATGAAATACACTTCGTGTATGAAATAT
>SVKE01000020.1 GCA_015068615.1 Oscillospiraceae bacterium
ATTGTTGCCGGCGGTGGCTCCTCCTTTATCAATGCCATCAAGGCTGTTGAGGCGCTGCATGCAACTCTGTCTGGCGACGAAAAGACCGGTGCTGCCATTGTGCTCAAGGCACTGGAGGAGCCCGTTCGTCAGATTGCTGCCAATGCCGGCGTTGAAGGTTCTGTTATTGTTGAAAAACTGAAAAACAGCGATGACAAGACAGGCTACAATGCGCTGACAGGCGAATATTGCGACATGCTCAAGGCCGGCATTGTGGACCCGACAAAGGTGACACGCTCTGCCTTGGAAAATGCAGCCAGCATCGCTTCTATGGTGCTCACCACCGAGAGCGTTGTGGCAAGCAAGCCCGAGCCTGAGGCTCCGATGCCCGCAGGCGGCGGTATGCCCGGCGGCGGCATGGGCTTCTAAAGGCTCTCGGCAGAAAATTAGAAAATTTTAAGGGGCTGTAGCATTTTGCTACAGCCCCTTGCTTGTCATTCCGGCAAAGGAAGCAGTTTTTATAAAACCTTTGACACAATTTATAAAAGTATCAGCAACGGTTATCAAAAATTTAATATAAGTTATCAACCCCAAAAATCTGCAATACCACGAGCTATGCATAAAAATGTACTGTTTTTGGACGGTTATCAATGGCTTTGTAGCAAGATTTCAGACAACTACACTCTCACAACCGCAAATAAGTAAGAAGGTTTTGATGTGCAGGCTTGACAAATAAAATTAAAAATGGTAAAATAAAGAAAATACAGGGATTTGGAGGCGTATCAAGGCAAAGGCAGGGCTTTTGTTTTGGTGCGTTTTTTTGTTTAACGGAAAAGGGCGAGAGAATGAATTTTTTTGATATCAAAGCGGTGTAGGAGACAATATCCGGGACGTCCGGTTTTAAAATGGTAAAGAAGGAGTAATTTGTATGTTTGATTTACAGCAGGCAGAGTATATTTTCAGAGTGCTTTTGGCAGGCGTTTGCGGTATTGTTGTGGGACTGGAGAGAAAAAACCGCTCCAAGGAAGCCGGCATACGCACGCACTTCGTGGTGGCGTGCGGAGCGGCTTTGATTATGATTATCTCTAAATATGCATTTTTTGATGTGATTCAGTCGGGCGCATATGGCAGCGCTGATGTGCGGCTTGATCCCTCTCGCGTGGCCTCTACCATTGCCAGCGGTATCGGCTTTTTGGGTGCGGGCATGATATTTGTGCATAAAAACACCATTACAGGGCTGACAACGGCTGCCGGCATCTGGGCCACATCGGGCTTGGGCATGGCGATTGGCTCGGGCATGTATGTCCTGGGCATTGCTGCAACCCTTTTGATTTTGATTGCCCAGCTGATTCTGCATTTGAGAATTTTCCGCACGAAAAATGTACGTCTGAAGTCCTTAAGCATCAAGGAGGTTTCCGAGGAGGGGTATCAAAGGTCTTTGACAGAGGCTCTGGAGAAGTTGCATATTGTTGTGCAGGAGGTTTCGGTGGAGCGCTTGGATGATGCGGGAATGCGCAACTACATTTTTCTTATCGAGCTGCCGGATTCTGTGGACGAGGAGGACATTATCACACGGATTCCTTACAGGAGCAGCATTAAGTCCTCTATGTAGGGACATTTTGCGTCCATCCCTAAAGTTAAAATGCAAATTGTATTTGCAATTTGGGTAAAACTGTGATATAATAACTTAATAGTTATATATAAACGGGTTTCTGCTATGAGAAACCCGGTAGAAACGGAGTAAGCTTATGCAGATTCAAGCACCGAAGGGCACGCACGATGTGCTGCCGCAGGAATCGTATAAATGGCACGCGATAGAAAAAGCCATCCGGGCACTTTGCCATGACTTTGGCTATCGCGAAATTAGGACGCCTGTATTTGAACATACAGAGCTTTTTGACCGCGGCGTGGGTGAAACCACAGACGTGGTACAGAAGGAAATGTATACCTTTACGGATAAGGGAGACCGCAGCATTACATTGCGACCGGAGGGCACCTCGCCGGTGGTGCGCAGCTTTATTGAGCATTCAATTTATGCGCAGCCGCAGCCTTCTAAGCTGTATTACGTCAGTCCCTGCTTCCGCTATGAAAAGCCGCAGGCAGGGCGTCTGCGCGCGTTTCACCAGTTTGGTGTGGAGGTGTTTGGCGCCACGGATGCGGCGCTCGACGCCGAGATTATTTCACTGGCGCTGGAACTCTTCCGCCGCCTGGGTGTAACGGGTGTGGAGCTGGAGATTAATAGTATCGGCTGTCCCGAATGCCGAAAGGTCTATAATGAGAAGCTGCGGCAGTTCTTTGCTCCCAAGCTTCAGGATTTGTGTGAGACCTGTCGCCAGCGGTATGAAAAAAATCCTCTCAGAATTTTAGATTGCAAGGATAAAAACTGTAAGGCAATTTACGAATCGGCACCGATTCTTTTAGATAACATCTGTCCTGAATGTGATGAGCATTTTGCAAGGCTGCGTGCCTGTCTGGATGCCATGGGCATTTCTTATACCGTAGACGGCACCATTGTCCGCGGCTTGGATTATTACACCAAAACGGTGTTTGAGATTGTGTCAAAAAACATTGGCGCACAGGGCACGGTTTGCGGCGGTGGACGCTATAACGGCTTGGTGTCGGAGCTGGGTGGCCCGGAGGTGCCGGGTGTGGGCTTTGGCCTTGGCATGGAGCGCCTGCTTTTGCTGCTTGACAATCTTGGCATTGAGCCGGGCGGCACGGAACCGGTGGATTTGTTCGTGGCAAACATCGGCGAAAAAGCTGATATATATACCCAAAAGCTGGTGCATAGGCTACGCCGGGAAGGTGTTTCTGTGGACCGGGATTATCTGGGTCGCAGCGTGAAGGCGCAAATGAAATATGCCAATAAAATTGGGGCAAAATATACATTGGTGCTGGGCGATTCTGAAATTGAAGCCGGCCGCGCCGGTATTAAACATATGGAAACAGGCGAAACCACAGAGGTCGCTTTAGATGAACTGGAAAAATTTTTTAAGCAGCTTGGAGGATTGAACTAAATGGAAACTTTGGCAGGACTGAAAAGAACGCACAAATGCGGCACGCTGCGGACCGAGCACGTTGGCAGTGAGGTCACGGTGATGGGTTGGACGCAGGTTTACAGAAACCTAGGCGGTGTTATCTTTATTGATCTGCGTGATCGCTCAGGCATTGTGCAGGTTGTGTTTAACGTGGATCAGGACAAGGAGATGTTTGAAAAGGCAGATTCTGTCCGCAGTGAGTATGTGCTGGCCGTTGTGGGTGAGGTTGTACTGCGTGATGCGGAGACCGTCAATGACAAAATTCCGACCGGTCAGGTGGAAATTCGGGCGAAGGAGCTTCGCATTCTTTCTAAGGCAGAAACCCCGCCGATTTACATTGAAGAGGACAGTAACGTTCGAGAGGAAGTTCGCTTGAAATATCGCTATCTTGATTTGCGTCGGCCGGACATGCAGCGTTTGATGGAGCTGCGTCACCGGGTTTGCAAAATCACGCGCGACTATTTTGATCAGGAGGGCTTTTTGGAGATTGAAACCCCGATGCTCACAAAATCTACGCCGGAGGGTGCCCGTGACTATCTGGTGCCCAGCCGTGTGCATCCCGGTCATTTTTATGCGCTGCCGCAGTCGCCGCAGCTATACAAGCAGCTGCTCATGCTTTCCGGCATGGACAGATATCTGCAAATTGTTAAATGTTTCCGTGATGAGGATTTGCGTGCAGACCGGCAACCCGAGTTTACCCAGATTGACCTTGAAATGTCCTTTGTGAACGAGGATGATGTGCTGGAGCTTAACGAAGGGCTGATGAAGCGCATCTTTAAAGAAATTTTGGGTGTTGATTTAAAGACTCCCTTCCGCCGTATGACCTATCAGGAGGCCATGGATCGCTTCGGTTCGGACAAGCCGGACACGCGCTTTGGCTTTGAGCTTGTGGACTTATCCGATGTGGTGAAGAATTGCGGCTTTAAGGTATTTGCCGATGCAGTGGCCAAGGGCGGCAGTGTGCGCGCCATCAACTGCAAGGGCGGCGATGCAAAGCTCTCTCGCAGAGACTTAGATGCGTTGGTTGATTTTGTTAAGATTTATCGCGCTAAGGGCATGGCCTGGATTAACGTGGGCGAGACGGAATTAAAATCGCCTATCACCAAGTTCCTGACCCAGGAGGAAATTGACGGCATTCTTGGCGCCATGGGCGCTGAGGCAGGCGACATCATTATGTTTGTGGCCGACAGAAATGAGATTGTGTACGATGCGCTGGGCAATTTGCGATTAGAGCTGGCGCGCCGTTTTGAGCTTTTAAATAAGGATGAATATGATCTTTTGTGGGTGACGGACTTCCCGCTGTTTGAATACAACGAGGAGGAGAAACGCTATGTGGCCAAGCATCATCCCTTCACCATGCCGAAGGATGAGGATATTCCGCTGCTTTCCACAGAGCCTGAAAAGGTACGTGCCAAAGCCTATGACATGATTTTTAATGGTAATGAGGTCGGCGGCGGCAGCCTGCGAATCTTTAATACAGAGTTGCAGCAGCAGATGTTTGAGGCGTTGGGCTTTACCAAGGAAAAGGCCTGGGAGCAGTTTGGTTACCTGATGAACGCCTTCCGTTACGGCACACCGCCTCATGGCGGCATGGCTTATGGCCTTGACCGACTGGTGATGCTTTTAGCCGGTCGTGACTCCATTCGCGACGTCATCGCTTTCCCGAAGGTGAAGGACGCCTCCGAGCTGATGACCGAGGCGCCGACACCGGTAGATCCCAAGCAGCTGAAGGAATTGCATTTAAAATTAAACGAGCTGAACTGATTTTTTTAATATATTTACGGATTATTCACAGTTTGTACACATCCGTATAGTATGATGATTACAGTCTGCGCCGCACGCTTTTTACAGCGGTGCGGCGTAGTTTTTATTAACAAACAGGGAGGAAGCAATATGGTTGAGATTAAAAATCTTTCCAAAAAGTATGGCGATAAGCTGGCTGTAGATTCCATTTCCTTCACCGTGAAGCAGGGCGAAATTCTAGGTTTTTTAGGTCCGAACGGCGCAGGAAAATCCACCACCATGAACATTTTAACCGGATATCTTTCTGCCACAAGCGGGGAGGTTTCCATTGATGGGTATGACATTTTAGATAACCCCGTGGAGGCAAAAAAAAGAATCGGCTATCTGCCCGAGCATCCGCCTCTTTACATGGATATGACCGTATGGGAATATCTTGACTTTGTTTACGACCTAAAGAAGGTGACAGAGGACAGAGAGGCACATCTTGACAGTATTTGCGAAACCGTGAAGCTGACGGACGTGAAGGACAGGCTGATTGCCAATCTTTCCAAGGGCTATAAGCAGCGTGTGGGTCTGGCACAGGCCTTAATTGGAAATCCGGAGGTTCTGATTCTGGATGAGCCGACAGTGGGTCTTGATCCCAAGCAGATTATTGAAATCCGCTCTGTGATTAAACAGCTGGGCCGTGATCACACAGTTATTTTATCCTCGCACATTTTGCAGGAGGTTAACGCCATCTGTGAGCGAGTGATTATTATTAACAAAGGCCGTCTGGTGGCCAGTGACACGCCGGAAAATCTGGGCAAATCCATTTCTAACGAAAACAAATTTCAGCTGCGTGTGGCCGGTGATGAGCGGTCGATTTTAGATGTTTTAGAGCCGGTGGCCGGCATCCAATACATAAAGTCGCTGGGACGCAAGGAGGCGGGCTCCATTGACTTCATTATTGAGGCGGCACCGAATGTTGATGTCAGAACGCCGATATTTAATGCGTTGGCAGCGGCATCCCTCCCGATTTTATCGCTGCAGACCATGGATCTATCCTTAGAGGAAATCTTCCTTGAGGTCACCAAGGGTCAGGCAGTTGCAGAAGCCGGCGAAGTGGATGAGGACGAGATTGAGCTGGTGAATATGCCCGCTGCGGCAGCTGCTGTAAAAGAAGCAGCGGAGAAGGAAGAGGAAGGAGCGGATTTACATGACAGCAATTTATAAAAGAGAGCTGCGCTCTTATTTTAAAAACCCTGTGGGATATATTTTCTTAAGTGCCTTTATCTTTTTTGCGTCGCTGATGTTTGTTTTTATTAATCTGAACTCTCAGCAGACGTCATTAAGTGGCTTTTTCTCTAACGTCAGCCTAATTTTTGTTTTTGTTATTCCGGTGCTGACAATGCGCCTTTTTTCTGAGGAAAGAAAGAGTAAGACGGACCAGCTGCTGCTGACGGCACCTGTCCGCGTGACGGATATTGTCTTTGGTAAATTTTTGGCAGCTGCCACGGTTTTATTAATCGGTGTTGTTGCAACAATGCTCTTTATCCCGATTATGGAGCGCTACGGCACGCCGGATGTAACAGAAAGCTTGGTGGGCTATTTCGGCCTGCTTTTAATGGGACTTTTGTTTGTGTCCTTAGGCATGTTCATGTCCTCCATTACGGAAAGTCAGGTGATTGCAGCGGTATCCACCCTGGTCATCATCTTTTTTCTGTGGTTTATCGGTGGTCTGAGCCTGCAGTTTTCCGAAATGCTGACCGGCTGGCTTTCCTGGCTGGGTAAATTTTTGGATTGGCTTTTAGACTTTATTTCCATCAACAACCGGTTTTATGATTTCACGCTGGGAACCTTAAACCTGGTACCGGTATTCTATTTTGTGAGTCTGACCGGGCTGTTTGTGTTTTTAACCATCAGGGTCATCGAAAGAAGACGCTGGAAGTAAAACCGATATAGAAAGGATGGAAAAAACCATGAAAAACAAAAAAGCATGGCGATATTCGCTGAATTCCAAGGCCTTTATTATAGGCGCAGTGGTGATTGTGTTGCTGCTGAATGCCATTTTAATTGCTCTCAATGATAAAATTTCGCTGGAAATAGATTTTACGAAGGATCAGATTTTTGCGCTGACGGAGGAATCGAAGGAGATTGTCGACCAGATTGACGCGGACACCGAGATTTTGATGCTGACCACCGGAACGGAAAGCGAAACCCTTTCCATGGTGCAGAATGTGCTGGAAGAATACACCCAGCGCAATTCTAAAATTACGGTGCGAGAGGTGGATGTCATTAAAAATCCGGCCGAGGTACAGGCATATGCCTACGAGCTGGCAGATATGGCTATCGGCTCGTTGATTATCCGTCAGGGAGAACGATATGAATTTGTGAATTCGCAGGATTTCTTCAGCCAGAATGGCTATAGCTATGTGGAAAGAATGGTAACGACGAAGCTTGCAAGCTTTATTGACGGCATCACCCTTTCGGAAATCACCTTTACCACAGGGCATGGAGAGCAGATTTCCTCCAACGCCACGAAGATTCTGGAGATGGGCGGTTACTCTGTTAAGCAGCTGGATATGCTGACCGGAGAGCTGCCGGCAGAAGCCAATTCGCTGGTGATTATCAGCTCCCCGCAGACGGATTTTTCTCCGGAAGAGATTGACAAGCTGGATGCCTATTTAGATAAAGGCGGCAATGTGCAGATTTATTTTGACCCTCTCTACGGAGGAGCGGGACTTATCAATCTGGAAAGCTATTTAACAGAGGATTGGGGCGTAATCCGCAACAACGATGTGATTTTTGATAGGGGCAACATGATCGAAAACAGTAACTTCATGCTGGCAGAGCTCGGTGAGCACGAGATGGTAGAGCCCATTGCAGAGAGCCAGAAGCGTGCCGGCTACGGCCCGGCAAATAGCCTGGATAGGGCAGTGGAAATACCTCCCTCTGTTGAAATTTCTACTGTTTTATCCACAACAGACGAGGCGTATGCCAAGGGCAGCCTGGAGTCGCTCAAAGAGGGTGATGTTGCTAAGGCTCCCGACGATGCAGAGGGGCCCTTTGATGTGATGCTTGTTGCAGAGCGTCAAACCAGCAACGTGGAAAATGAGGTCTTTACCGGGCGGCTGGTTGTGGGTGGCTCCGTGCTGATTTTCGATCAGCTGACGACAGATACGCGTTTTGCCAATGAGGACCTGCTCCTAAATAGCGTAAGCTGGATGAAGGGTGCCAGCGCATCCATCACCGTTCGGGCTAAGGCGCTGCCCGGCGGCAAAATGGTGCTTTCCAAAACCCAGTTCTGGACCTGGTTCGTCATTTTGGTGGCGGTTGTGCCGCTGGCTATTTTAGGTGCCGGTATTGTGGTATTTATGAAAAGAAGATATAAATAAACATCAGACCCGCCGAAGCAAATATGAATTGCTTCGGCGGGTCTGCTTTTATCCCTTTAGAGAACATCGGTCTCGTGAGCGTTAAATCTGGCGGCCAGCTTGGTTAATGCCTTTTTTTCAATGCGGGATACATAGGAGCGGGAAATGTTCAGCTGCTTTGCAATTTTTCGTTGGGTGGCAGTTTTGCCCGCCAAACCATAGCGGAGCAGGATGATTTGTTTTTCACGGTCTGTCAGCACCTCATCGAGATAGCGGTACAGCTTTTTTATATCAATATTCAGGTCTGCCTTTTCCGCCACCTCCTCATCGCCCGAGGTGAGAATATCCATAAAGGTAATTTCGTTGCCGTCTGAGTCGTGGCCGAGACATTCGTTTAAGGACACCTCGTTTTGCAGCTTTTTGCCGGAACGAATCTGCATGAGAATTTCATTTTCAATACACCTTGCAGCGTAGGTGGCGAGACGGGCGTTTTTGCTGCCATCAAAGGAGGTGATGGCCTTGATGAGGCCAATGGTGCCGATGGAGATCAGGTCGTCGCTGTCGGCGCCGGGCACCTGGCTGTATTTTTTTGCCACATGCGCCACAAGCCGTAGATTATGCTCAATCAATTTATTTTTGGCATCCGTATCTCCCTTTTGGCACAACGCCAAATATTCTGCCTCCTCCTTGGGTGATAGGGGCTTTGGGAAGGTATTTGTGTTATTGGAAACATAGGACAGTAAAAATGCACCGTAGCGGAGCAAATACAACAGGAACAAAGCAAATGATGAAAACATGAAACGCACCTCCGATTTGATACTTCATTATATGAAGGCGGGGTGCGTTTTTTGCAAGTACACAAAAAAATAGGGTTAATTTTGTTTTCTGACCATGGCGTAATCATCGCCGTTTCTATAGTGAGAGCAGCTGCCGCTCCCCTCCTGCAGAAAGCGGTATAGCTCATCCTCGTCCAGATTCACAGAGCAATAGTAGGAATCCGTCAGCTCGTCGTAGCAGTAATGAGCGCAGGTTTCACATGCAGCGGACATAACAATCAGCCTTTCTGTTTAGGATACCAGTATCATACACAATTTTGGCGCGCTTGTCAAGTTGGAAAGGACTATGGAGCTAAAATCATTGCCAGCTTGTTTTTCGTGTAGCAAGATTTGCGCGGATTTTTGTGGCTGCAATTAATTTTGTCCGTGGTTATTTGCTTTTAAGAGTGAAATGTGTTATAATTGACACATACAGAATTTTATTGCATAAAATTCCTAAAAGCCTTCCCCTTGAGGGGGAGGTGGGTTTGCGAAGCAAACTCGGAGGGGTTGTAAAAAGCAAAACAATCCCTCAGTCAACTTCGTTGACAGCTCCCTTTACACAAGGGAGCCTTTGGTCAGTTGCATCTAAACCTTATGCGTTGCGATATGGATATGTCGAATATTGTCGAGAACGAAAAGCCTCCCTTGCCTAAAGGGAGGGGGACCACCGAAGGTGGTGGAGGGATATATGGAAAGAAATCATAATTCTGATTTAACAACAAATGCAAGAACTTTGCGTAAAAATATGACAAAAGAAGAAAGGCATCTATGGTATGATTTCCTAAAAACCTTGCCTGTAACCGTAAACAGAGAAAAGGTTATCGGTAATTACATTGTTGATTTTTATATTGCAGCATCTAATATTGTGATTGAAATTGATGGTTCTCAACACTATGAAGATAAAGGTATAGAGAATGATACAAAAAGAGATGCTTTCCTGAATGATTTAGGAATTAAAGTATTAAGGTATTCAAATTTGGATGTAACCATAGATTTGAGAGTGTTTGCGAAGATATACTGAATAATTTTAACACCTCATCAGTCACTTCGTGACAGCTTCCCCTCAAGGGGAAGCCTTTCGGAATAACATTTTAATTGGTAATTTTATCGGCACTTTAAAAAATGCCGATAAAAAGTGCCGATAAACCATTAATTTTTTGTCCCTAACTTGACAAAATCGATATGGATATGTCGAAAGATGTCGAAAGGAGAGTTTGTTGTGAAAGTTATTAGAAATATTCTTATTTGCATATTTCCTATGCTTGTATGGGGAGTGTATTTATTTCTTTCGCCATACCCCTATACATCATACACACTTAATTTATTTGACTTAATACTATTGTTTTTGTTGTTACCGATAGGATATAGTGTATATAATTCTTTTTCAAGAACAAAGTGGGAATGGATAATTAAAAGCTTGGTATTTATAACAATTCATGCTTTTGGTTGTTGGCTCAATGATTTTGTTTACATAGATGATTTTTTTGGTAAACATTACTTTGGTATCATTTATAGACCGGTAGATTTTTTTGTGATACATTTAATTTTAATTGATATTTTTATATTGTTAATCAGCTATTTGTTGAAAAGAGCATTTGTAAAAAATAAATGTAACAATGAATTTAAATAATTTTAGTTCTAACTTAACACGAACTTGACATCAAAAAGGTTTGCATCTAAACCTTATGCCTCGCAATATGGATATGTCGAATATTGTCGAGGATAAAAAAAGCCTCCCCTGTGTAAGGGGAGGTGGGTTTGCGAAGCAAACTCGGAGGGGTTGTAAAAAGCAAAACAATCCCTCAGTCAGCTACGCTGACAGCTCCCTTTACACAAGGGAGCCTTTAGAAGGTTGCATCTAAACCTTATGCGTTGCGATATGGATATGTCGAATATTGTCGAGAACGAAAAGCCTCCCTTGCCTAAAGGGAGGGGGACCACCGAAGGTGGTGGAGGGATATATGGAAAGAAATCATAATTCTGATTTAACAACAAATACAAGAACTTTGCGTAAAAATATGACAAAAGAAGAAAGACATCTTTGGTATGATTTCTTGAAAAGTTATCCTGTCAGGTTTTTAAGACAAAAAGTAATTGATAATTGCATAGTAGATTTTTATTGTCATAGTGCAAGGTTGATAGTTGAGCTTGATGGCTCACAGCACTATGAGAAAAAAGGTTTATTAAAAGACAAAGTCAGAACAGAGAGAATTGAGAAAAGGAATTTGACGGTTATTAGAATACCTAATAACGAAGTTAATAGAAATTTTGAGGGAGTATGTATGTACATAGATAATGCAGTAAAAGAATCCCTCCGTCAGCCTACGGCTGACACCTCCTGTGTATCCCCCAGTCAGCTACGCTGACAGCCCCCTTTAGGCAAGGGGGCCTATGGCAAGGGAGGCTTAGTTGCATCTAAACCTTATGTGTCGCAATTAATTGGCATATAGGTTGTTTTATCGGTCTCTGTGGCGGAGAGGTGCGGCTGCAGGGAGGAAAATGTACAGATACGGAGACTAATGACATCTTACGAAAGGAAATATCAAGCATGAATATATTGGCTGTGGGAGATATTGTAGGCGATGCGGGAACAGAGCTGTTCCTGGCAGAAATCGAGACCATAAAAAAACGTTATCAGGTTGATTTTTGCATTGTGAATGCGGAAAATGCCTGTTCCAATAACGGCATTACACGTCGCAAGGCCGAGCTTTTGCTATCCAGCGGTGCGGATGTGCTCACCCTGGGGAATCATACCTTTCGCCAGAAGGATGCCGCGCCGCTGCTTATAAATAACAATCGCGTGATTCGTCCGGCCAATTACCCGCCGGGGACGCCGGGAAGCGGTGTGACAACAGTGGAAGTCGGCGGGAAAAAAATAGCCGTTGTGAACCTTCTGGGGCGCATTTATATGGACTATACGGATTGCCCGTTTCAAACCATTGACAAAATTCTAAAACATATAAAGGCAGACCTTGTTTTTGTGGATTTTCACGCAGAGGCAACCAGCGAAAAAATATCCATGGGCTGGCATTTGGACGGACGGGTGACGGGTCTTTTCGGCACCCATACCCATGTGCAGACGGCAGATGCCTGGGTGCTCCCAAAGGGCACGGGCTATATCACAGACCTGGGTATGACGGGGCCGGTTTACGGCTGTCTTGGTGTGAAAAAGGAGATTGTGCTGGAGCGGTTTATCGGTTGCGTTCCACAACGCTTTGAGTTTGCCGACGGAAAATCCCGACTCTGCGGTGCTGTTTTCCGGGTGGATGAGGCAACGGGCAAAACGCTTGAGGTGGAGACAATATGTGTCAGTTAACCAAGGATGAGTTGCGCGAAAAGTACCTTACAAGGCGACGCGAAACACCGGCAGAGCATTTGGCTCTCTGGTCGGCGCGCATGGAAAGAAATGCGCTTGCCTTCATAGAAGAAAAGGGCTACGACACAGTGATGCTGTATGCGGCCTTTCGGGGGGAGCCGGAAACGGTGGGCCTTATCAGGAGGCTTTTGCATGAGGGTAGGCGAGTGGCTTTGCCAAAATGCTATAAGGGTGGACGAATGGAGGCCTTTACAATTACGGATATAGAGCAGCTGACACCCGGTGCCTTCGGCATTTTGGAGCCGCCGGAGGAGTGCTTGCTTCCTCAAAAGGAGCAATCACTGATTTTGGTGCCGGGCTGTGTGTTCGGGAAGAATGGCGGCAGAATTGGCTACGGAGGCGGCTTTTATGACAGATATTTGCCCGGTTGCGAGGCGGCTGTTAGGGTGGGCCTCTGCTATTCCTTTGCTCTTTTAGAGATGGTGCCGCGGGAGGCTTTTGATGCGAAAATGGACCACGTCATAACTGAAAATGGGGTTGTGAATATTCTGTAAAAACTTGCCTGTGCCGTTGAAAAATTTAAAAAAGTATGATATAATTGACACATACAGAATTTTATTACATAAAATTCTTGAGAGCTGTCGCTCTTTTGTGCTCTCTCGAGCACTGTGTCAATTGACGGCGTCGCAAAAATGCCCTTGCGAGCAAGCATTTTTACTCCTGGTAGAATTGATATCTAAATTGTTCGATGATTCTATAATTGATACATACAGAATTTTATTTCATAAAATTCTCAAGAGTTAATGCTCTTTTGTGCTCTTTCGGGCACTGTATCAATTGACAACGTTGTCAAAAAGCCCTTACAAGCAAGTATTTTTGCTTCTGGTAAAATGATTTTACGACATCTAAATCGTTTGCCGATTTTACGATGTGGTAAAGCCGAAAATATAATGAAACGAGGATTAAAATGGAGATCTTTCTGGAATATTTGATGCGCAAAAAGCCAACGGCTGTAGATTGGCTTATAAAGCTGGGCATAGTGCTTGCTACGTTGGTTGCATGTATGGCTGTGGTCATAGGCTTTCAGCTCATAGGCCCTTTTATGACGCCGTATATTTTGCTCGGCATTGCCGCTGTGATTTATGGTGCGGTTGTTTTGTTGCGGAATTTTAGTCTGGAATATGAATACATTTTCACAAACGGCGACCTTGATGTGGACGTGGTGAAGGCGCAGCAGACCAGAAAGCGAATGGTCAGCTTACAATGCAAGAGCATTGAGAGTATGGCTGCAGATACCGACGCGAGCTATAAGCGCGATTTTGAGAACGAAAGCATTTCCAAAAGGTTTAACGCTGTGTTCGACCCTGCTGCAGGCGGCATTTATCACGCCTTGTTTATTCATGACGGAGAGCGTATCCTGCTCACCTTTCAACCGCCGGCAAAGCTGCTTTCTGCCATGAAAACCTTTAATCCCCGCTGCATCCATATTGCGCCGGAGGATATGGAGGAAGCGGCCGCAGAATAGGCAAATAGAAGGGAAGAGAAAAGAGCATGAAGGCAGAAATTATTGCTGTCGGCACAGAGCTTTTAGTGGGTGATATTTTAAATACCAATGCACAGTTTTTATCCCGGCGACTGTTTGCGCTGGGCATTGATGTATATTATCAGACGGTGGTGGGAGATAACCCAGACCGCTTGACCAAGGCCGTTTCGCTGGCCTTTTCCCGAGCCGATACGGTGATTTTTTCGGGCGGGCTCGGGCCGACGGACGATGATTTGACAAAGGAAACAGTGGCATCGTATTTCGGTGTGCCGCTGCTTTTTCATGAGGAGATTGCAGAGCAAATTACAAGCTACCTACACAGACCATGTTCTGAAAGCAACAAAAAACAGGCCTATATTCCGGAGGGCGCATTCATTTTAGAAAACAAGCGCGGTACGGCTCCCGGTGTGATTTTGGAGCATGAGGGAAAAACCGCTATCTTGCTGCCGGGGCCGCCCCGGGAGCTTTTGCCAATGTTCTCCGAGATGGTGGAGCCATATTTAAAGGCGCGCTCGGGCTTTGTGATGGCAGAACGGATGGTGCGTCTGTTCGGCATCGGTGAATCCAGCGTCGGCGATATGATACGTGACTTGATGGAAAGCGCCAATCCCTCCGTCGCGCCGTATGCTAAGGACAGCGAGGTGACGCTGCGAATTGCGGCGAAGGCGCAAACGCAGGAAGAAGCAGAGGCATTGATTAAAGAGATGCATGAGCGCCTGAAGGAGCGACTGGGGGCTTATATTTACGGCTATGATGAGCAGGACATGGTTACAACCACGGCGGCCTTGCTGCTTAAAAAGGGTCTGACCATTGCCTGTGCCGAGTCCTGCACGGCGGGACTTTTGGCGGGAGCGCTGGGGAATATCCCCGGTATTTCGGCTTGTTTAAATGAGAGCGTCGTGACCTATTCCAATGAGGCGAAAATAAAATACCTGGGCGTTTTGCCCGAGACCCTTTCTGCCCATGGCGCAGTGAGTCGACAGACAGCAGGTGAAATGGCAGAGGGCATACGAAAGACCGCCGGTGCGGATGTGGGCGTTTCCATCACAGGCATCGCCGGGCCGGACGGCGGCACGCCGGAAAAGCCTGTGGGTCTTGTATATGTTGGTGTCAGCATTGCAGATGCGGTTACAGTTAGAGAGCTGCACCTAATCGGAACGAGAGAAAAAATACGTCAGGCAGCTGTTTTACATGCTTTAAATGAAATCAGAACGCGACTTTTGGCAGAGACATGACAAATCACTATACGAAAGAATGGGGATGTTATGATGGTAGACAAAAGACCGCCGGTGGCGGATAAGAAAAAAGGGATTGCACCCGTTGCTAAAGCCACGACGCAGTCGGAAAAGGACGAGGCTCTCAGCATGGCCATGAGCCAGATAGAGAAGGCCTTTGGCAAGGGAGCAGTTATGCGTCTCGGCAGCGAGACGCGGCTGAATGTAGAATCCATTTCAACAGGCGCGCTCAGTCTGGATGCGGCGCTCGGCATCGGTGGCCTGCCTAAGGGCAGAATCGTTGAGATTTACGGCCCCGAATCCTCCGGCAAAACCACAGTGGCGCTGCATGCTGTGGCTGAAGCCCAGAAAACCGGTGGCACCGTGGCCTTTATTGATGCAGAGCATGCACTGGATCCCGTTTATGCCGGAAGATTGGGCGTCAATGTGGATGACCTCATTGTGGCACAGCCGGATACCGGCGAGCAGGCGTTAGAAATTGCAGAAATGCTGACCCGAAGCGGCGCGGTGGACTTAATTGTCATTGACTCTGTGGCGGCTCTTGTGCCCAAGGCAGAGATTGAAGGTGAAATGGGTGATTCGCACGTGGGTCTGCATGCTCGCCTGATGAGCCAGGCACTACGCAAGCTGGCGGGCGTCATCAGCAAGGCCGGAACCGTTGCGATTTTTATTAACCAGCTGCGTGAAAAGGTGGGCGTGATGTACGGAAACCCCGAGGTGACGACGGGCGGTCGTGCGCTTAAATTTTATGCCTCTGTCCGTATGGAAATTAGAAAACAGGAGTTTATTAAGCTGGGGACAGAAAATGTGGGAGTGCGCACCAAGGCGAAGATTGTGAAAAACAAGGTGGC
Source organism: Oscillospiraceae bacterium (assembly GCA_015068615.1). Classification (GTDB taxonomy): domain Bacteria; phylum Bacillota; class Clostridia; order UBA1381; family UBA9506; genus UMGS755. The sequence continues at coordinate 15,877 of SVKE01000020.1, forward strand.
GCCGCCTTTCCGCGAAGCGGAATTTGATATTATGTTCGGTGAGGGCATTTCCAGGGTGGGTTGCATTTTAGACATTGCCACCGAGCATGGTATTTTGCAAAAGAGCGGTACCTGGTATGCCTACGGCGAAATCCGTTTAGGCCAGGGACGCGAAAACTCCAAGAAATATTTGCAGGAAAATCCTGCTTTGCTCGAGGAGCTTGACCGCAAGGTTCGGGAAAAGCTTTTTGCCAAGCCGGCAGAAGGAATGGCGGCCGATAGCGACGGAGGAGCAGGATTGGGAGAGCAGTAATGAAAACTTACATTGATAATGCCTTGCTCATCACCATGGATGAAGGCAAAATATATCGAAACGGCAGCGTGATTGTAGAGGACGGCCGCATTAGCTATGCAGGCGAACACGTTGCGGTGCCGGAGGACTGCGACAAGGTGATTGATGCCCGGGGTGGTATTGTGATGCCCGGCTTGATTAATACGCATACCCATACACCGATGACGCTTTTTAGAGGCTGTGCCGATGATTTGCCCCTTGATGTATGGCTGCGTGAGCACATTTTTCCGTTGGAGGACCGGCTGGATGATGAGGCGGTGTACTATGGTACACTCCTGGCCTGCGCCGAGATGATTAAAAGCGGCACCACAACCTTTGCGGATATGTATTTTATGAGTGAAAACTCGGCCAAAGCGATTCTCCTTTCCGGCATGAATGCAAATTTGGCTCGCTGTGTAACGGGAACGCATAACGACTATAAAAAGCGTTTAGAGGAAAGCCGCTCGCTGTATGCTGCTTATCACGGTGCCGGAGACGGCAGACTGCGGATTGATTACAGCGTACATGCGGTGTATACCTGTAGCCGTGAGGCCATTCGAGCTGTGGCAGATGCAGCTCTGGAGGATCAGACGGGCATGCAGCTGCATTTGAGTGAGACCATGAAGGAAAACCGCGATTGCTACAAGCAATACGGCAAATCGCCCACAGAGATTATGCACGATATGGGGGCCTTTTCGGTGCCGACAAATGCGGCACACTGTGTGTATTTAAGTGAGAACGATATGGATATTCTCCGGAAAAATAACGTCAGCATTGCGCATAATCCCACCAGCAATTTAAAGCTGGCAAGCGGTGTGGCAAACATTAAGGAGATTATGGAGAAGGACATTAATGTGGCGCTGGGGACGGATGGTACAGCCAGCAACAATGCCCTTGATATGTTTGGTGAAATGAAGCTGGCTTCCCTTCTGCACAAGGGAATGCGGCTGGATGCAACGCTGATTCGCGCCGAGCAGGCCCTCAGCATGGCCACGGTATGCGGTGCCAAGGCATTGGGGCGCGCCGGAGAGTGTGGTGCTTTAAAGGCCGGCTATCAGGCCGATTTGATTATCTTAGATGCTGATGCACCCGCACTCCTTCCGGTGCATGATCCGGTCTCCGGCGTGGTGTACGGAGGGTGTGGCGGTCACGTTGTAACGTCAATGATCGGTGGCAGACTGGTGATGGAAAACAGAGAGCTGCTGACCCTGGATATGGAGGCCATTAAGGACGGTGTAAGCCGCGCGTTGAAGCGGTTGTTTTAGAATGAGGGGGCTTGCCGACGAATGAAATATGCAGTGATTGATATTGGCTCGAATACAGTGCGTCTTTGTGTGTATCAGGTGGAGGGGACGAAACTTTCTCTCCTTTTGAACCAGAGTGTGATGGCACGTCTGGGTTCAAAAACACAAAACGGCGCCATGACGCAGGAGGGCATTCAAGCAGCCTGCGATGCGCTGGAGCAGCTACGCGAGCCAATCAAGCGGCAGGGCGTGGAGAAAACCCTGGTCTTTGCCACGGCAGCCCTTAGAAACATCACAAATTCCAAAGAGGCGGTAGAGCTCATCAGCCAAAGGAGCGGCTTTTCCATCGACCTGCTTTCCGGCGAGAAGGAAGCCTTGTTTACCTTTATGGGCGCAGGCAGCAACCGAGCTCTGCGAAACGGTGTTTTAGCAGATATCGGCGGTGGGAGCAGTGAATTGATTTTAATACGGGACGGGCTTCCGGTTAAAACCGCCAGTCTACCCATCGGGTCGCTGACGGCCTTTGTTCGCTTCGTGGGACGGCGGCCGGCGAAACCGGAACAGATAGCCACCCTCCGGCAGCATGTGCTCACAATGATTGCAGAGCACTTTTCTCCGGAGGATCACGGCGAGGTTTTATATGGCATTGGCGGCGCGGCCAGAAGTGCCTACGAGCTGGAGCGACTGCTAGACCCCGCGGCGGGTGGTGCCATCCGTGCCTTAGAGACGTTACTCAAACGGCTTTTGGCAGATGAGGTTTTGGCAGAAAAAAGCATTTTGCAGGCAAGTCCGGAGCGGCTGGATTCGGCTTTGCCCGGCATTGCCATTTTATGCGCGGCGGCGCAGTTTTTCGGTTGCAAAACCCTGGAAATCTGTAACGGCGGCGTGCGTGAAGGCTATTTGCTTGAGCAGCTTGCAAAAAAGGAGGGCGCATGAGTAAAACAGTTGCCTTTTGCACCCTGGGTTGCAAGGTGAATCAGTATGAATCCGAGGCGGTGCTGGAGCAGTTTATACAAAAGGGCTATCGGGCCGTTGATTTTTCGGAAAGTGCGGATGTATATGTGATTAACACCTGCACCGTGACGCATTTAAGTGACAGGAAATCCCGACAGATGATCCGGCGGGCCAAGCAGCATAACCCGAAGGCTGTGCTGGTGGTGATGGGTTGTTATGTACAGACAAATCCGGAGGCGGTACAGGCGATTTCCGATGTGGATATATTAATCGGCACGACGGGTCGTTCCCGGGTGCCTGAGGCGGTAGAGCGCTTTTTAGCAGAGCACAAAACAGTGAATTTTGTAGAAAAAGAGCCGGCTTGTATCTTTGAAGGGCTGACAATAGACGGCAGCGGACAAGCCCATACCCGCGCTTATTTAAAGGTGCAGGACGGCTGTAATCAGTTTTGCTCTTATTGCATCATTCCCTATGCCCGCGGCAGAATTCGTTCCCGTAGCCTTGCAGACTGCGTAGCAGAAGCGCAGCGGCTGGCAAAGGCCGGATTTTTGGAGCTGGTCGTCACGGGGATTCACTTGGCCTCCTGGGGTAGGGATAGCGGAGAAGGTGATTTGTCCGACCTGCTGCAGGCATTGGAGGAAACGGATGGGCCGGTTAGAATCCGACTGGGTTCTCTGGAGCCCACGCTGTGTACCGAGGCGTTTGTAGAACGGCTTGCCGGATTTGACAAGCTGTGTCATCATTTTCATCTGTCGCTGCAAAGCGGATGCAATGCGACGCTGAAGCGGATGAACAGAAAATATACGGCATCGGAGTATTTGCAGGCGGTTTCCCGCTTGCGCAGAGCGATGCCGGATGCGGCGATTACGACGGATATTATGGTGGGTTTTCCGGGCGAAACCGAGGTGGAATTTGCGGAAAGCTACAACTTTATGAAGACTCTCGAGCTGGCAGATGCTCATGTGTTTAAATATTCTCCTCGTGCCGGCACTGTGGCAGCGGGGATGGACAACCAGATAGAGCCGCAGGTGAAGGAGGCACGCAGCCGCAAACTGCTGGCGCTGGCTAAGGCAGGCCGCGAGGCCTTTGCTCGGAGGTTTGTCGGCAGCCGGGCCGAGGTTCTGTTTGAACAGGCGCTTGAGCCGGGGCTCTATGAGGGAAAAACATCCAACTATCTCACGGTGCATACCCACAGCGATACGGATCTTGCGGGACAGCTTAAAGAGGTACTTTTAACAAAATGCTGCGGGGAGACGATTATCGGCAGCCTTGAGAAATAATACACATACAGGACGGGCACTATACATACAATAAAGCAAAGCAGATTTCGGGAGCGGTGCCCATGATTATCTTTATAAAAAAATGGAATGGAATTCTCCTGGCGGCGGTTTTGCTTTTGGCGGTGTGTGGCATTGGTCTTGCTCTCCGGCCAGAGAGTACAGCTGCAACCTTTAGCGTTCCGGGCTATGGCAGCCGCATCGTTTTAGATGCCGGCCATGGCGAGCCTGACGGCGGCGCAGAGGGCGAAAGCGGCGTGCTGGAAAAGGATTTAAACCTCGCCATTGCAAGATTTTTACAGGAATATTTGGAGCAAAGCGGCGCAGAGGTTATTATGACCCGCACGGACGACAACGGCCTTTTTGACCTTGGAAGCCGCACGATCAGACAGAAGAAGCGGACGGATTTATACGAGCGGGAGCGCATCATGAATGAGTCCGGAGCGGATTTGTTTGTCAGCATTCATATGAATAAGTTTACCGATGCAAAGTACAGCGGTCCGCAGGTGTTTTATGCACCGAACGGAGAGGCCTCTAAGCGTTTGTCGGAAATTCTTCAGCAGGAGATGATCAGCATTCTGCAGCCAAAATCGCAGCGGGAGGTGAAAAAGGCCGGTAAGGACATTTACCTCTTAAAGCAGGCAAAGCTGCCGGCGGTTTTGATTGAGTGCGGCTTTTTATCCAACCGGGAGGAGGAGCAGCGGCTCCTTAGCGAGGACTATCAAAAGCGCATTGCGTGGTCTATCTATTGTGGAATTGTCAGGTATCTGGAAGAGACATAACAAAGGAGTAAAGCGTATGAAAAAGTTCAAAATCCCCTATATCAATGTATTACCTGTGCTTATTATAGCGGCATTTCTGGTAAAGCTGATTTTCACCACGGAGTTGTCCTTCGGCGGCATTTTCAGGATGCTGTACGATTGCATTGCGTACTTCGTTTGGGGATTTATCCTTGCGTATCTTTTAAATCCGGCCATGAAGTTCTTTGAAAATCTGATCAGTTCCCAAAAGGATACTGCTTCCATGCGGCATCTTAAGCGCGGCGGCATTATTGCTTTTTTGTACCTTTTATTTATCGGTGCGGTAACGATTTTTGTTGTAGCGGTGATTCCGACGATTCGAAACGGCGTCAATGAGCTCTCGGAGAATCTGCCCCAATATGCCGAAGGTGTAGAGCGGTGGCTCGATGATATATCCGGAACCGTACATCCTGCCCTTTCCGGCACAATTGAAGCCTGGCTGGAGGGCGGATTGCAGTTTGTGTACAACTGGCTCCGCGGTCTGGATATTTCCTCCATCAGCGGCGCTGTGGGATCTGCCGTCAGCAGCTCGGCCACAGCGGTGATCCGCGTGGTGTTCGGCATGGTGGTTTCGGTGTATTTTCTATATAGCAAGGA
>SVKE01000074.1 GCA_015068615.1 Oscillospiraceae bacterium
CATATACAATGCCTATGTTCTGGCAGCGAAATTAGGTGAAGAAAAACTGCACTTTTATGCTGATTTGGAAAATGAGCATGTGTCTGTAATGCCAACAAAGCATAAAGATGGTCACTACTCTGTTTTATTGTGTTATGCCGATGATGCTTTTGCATTAGATTTACCTACCCAGAACTTTGAGGTAAATCTATCCGGTCTTAAGGGCAAATACCAGGTTACTCAATATGTGATTGATAGAGACACTGCTAATGCCTATAGCAAATTTGTAGAATTAGGTGAGCCGCAAAATGCCACAGAAGAACAAAAGAAAGCCATTCGGGAGGCCGGCACCTTAAAACCGGAAAGCTTAGGCACCGTCTCAAAGGAAAATCCCTGTGTTGCACTGACTATGCAAAACAATGCTGTTGTACTGCTGGAAATTGAGCCTGCCTAATACAAGCGCATAAGAAACGAGGTGTCTAAATGACCGATTTTGTTTCTCTTTTTGGAGAGTTGATTGATAAAAGCTGGCTCACAGAACATATTATAAAACTTTATAATTTAGAGCGAAAACAGACATTTCCTGCCTATCAAGCAGCTGCCAGCTATGTGCACGAACTAATGAAAAAGGAAGGTTTCAAAAGCGAGTTGATTAACTTTCCTGCAGACGGCAAAACCGTTTATCAGGATAAATGTTCTCCCATCGGCTGGGATGTGAGTTCTATGAGCCTTACGCTGCTTTCCAAGGTGCCAGGAATTACAGACCCGGTAATTGCAGATTTTGAAAAAGAACCTTTATCCGTGGTGAAACACTCTGTTTCCACACCGCCTGAAGGGCTTGTAGTCCCGATTATCACAGAGACTCAGATGCTCTCTGGAGAAGATGTAACCGGAGCTATGATTTTACTGGAACAAAGCACCCCTCCCCGCAAGGATGTTATACGGATGCTTTTGGATCTGGGCGCTATCGGTTGGGTGTCAGACTTTTTAGAAGACCCCCACACCACACCCGATTCAGTAAGTTGGGCCAACGGCAGCACAGAATATAACAACTGGCATGTTCAGGCAGAGGATCGGGAATTTATTGCCTTTCAGATTTCACCACGCGTGGGCTATTCCCTTCGACAAGCATGTCAGCATGGGGTGGTTCGTGCTAAAATTTTCTCTAATGGTCATCGGTATGTGACAAACATTCCCGTAATTACAGCCTGTTTGCCAGGTGAAAGCACAAAAGAGCTTTGGCTTGTTAGCCATATGTATGAACCCTTAATTGATGACAATGCCAATGGGGTTATTGGCTCCATCGCCATTTTAAAGGCATTAAAAACCTTATCGGAAACAGGTAAAATCAGGCTGAAATACAGTGTTCGTGTAGTTTTCGGCGCAGAGATGTATGGCACCGCTGCTTATGCAGAATATCGTGGCGGTGATTTATCTGACATTACCATTGGCGCCATTAATACAGATGGCGTCACCTCTTCTTTAGACAAATCCAAAAACAAGTCCTATGCCTTAAAGGAAGCTGCCGATCAACCCGGTTTTGCAGGCAACCTGATTTTACATTATGTTGCTCAGGAATTTCTCAAAAAATTTCCAGAATTTTCTATTATAAATTTTGATAATTATTATGGAGACGATTGCTTTATCTCTGATGCTTCTGTTTCCTGTCCTTGTGTTTGGATTGAATATTTTCTCAAAGGTGGCTATCACCACAATTCATGGCTAGATGCCTCTGTGTATGATGCTGACGCCACAGTAAATCATCTTATCTTCATTAGCTTATGGGTGCGCGCTATGGTAGCTATGGATGAGGCAGAAGTAAAAAATCTACTGCCCTTTGCTGTTGATTCTGCAAAAAAAGCGCTGGATATTGCCGCAACGCAAACCGTACGCCAAGGAACAAAAGAAGAGGCGCGAATGGATTTTCTTTTGAAGCGCGAAATTGCCAAAATCAGAGGACTTTCACTTTGGGGTAGCATCAATGATATTGAATCTGCTCTTCAAGGCCTTTCAGCCCCTGAATCAGCTGTTTTGCAAGAGAAAACAGAGCAGAACTTTTATGAATATACAGAAAACTTCGTATTTTCGCGTATTACCCGTGGTTTTCCTCACGATTTAGCACGGGTTCCCTTTTATAAGCGCAAAGCATTGCCCGGCGGAATTCTGTATAATAAAGTTGCGGATATCATCTCTCGGATGGACGGAAAAAAATCCTTTAAGACTCTGATTGATGAAGTAGAATGGGATACAGGTCTGATTTTCAGTGATGCCACTATCAAAAGCTATTTACGCGTATGCATACTATTGGCAAACAACGGCTATTTTGCTGTAACGGTACAAAACCCCATTGGGGAAGACCAGATTATAAAGGCGCTTGTTGATTTGGGGGTAAAAAAAGGGGAAACCTTATTAGTACACTCTTCTCTTTCCGGCTTAGGGTATCTTCCCGGTGGTGCCGAAACACTGCTCAGTGCTCTGCGAAAAACTGTTGGAAAAGCCGGAACCCTATTGGCTCCTGCTTTCACCAAGCCCTATGTGTCTTTTAAAGGAAAACTCAATAAAAGCTATCAATACAGACCGTATGACAGGCAAAAAAACGGCAAACTACGTGATAAAAATATTTATACCGGCGCCCTGCCCAACCGGATGCTGAAGGAACCGGATGCCTGCCGTTCCGGCCATATATCTCATGAGTGGGTGGCCGTTGGCAAGGAGGCTGAGGCCTGTACCCAGGGCCATGGTTTTACCAATGCTCCTGCCGATATAACCTCG
>SVKE01000021.1 GCA_015068615.1 Oscillospiraceae bacterium
ACCTTTCGAAATTGAGTTGTTATTTGCATTTTTTACTGCAAATAAAATTGAACCGCAACTCCGCAAACCCGCATAAATACTGGGGTTTCGTTAGTAGGTCCTAATGAACAGTGTTCAGGGACAAAAAAATTTAATGGTTTATCGGCGTTTTTTATCGGCGCTTTTCAAAACCGCCGATAAATTCATACGATTAAAATGCCTTTCCAAAGGCTTCTCCTTGAGGAGAGGCTCCGCCATAGGCGGTGGTGAGGTGTAGATTGCGTAGCAATCGTTATTTTTTCCACCTCATCCGTCAGCTATCGCTGACACCTTCCCCTCAAGGGGAAGGCTTTTTTGTCCCTTGTATATCTAACTTTAAAATAAGTGTACAATTTAGATATCAATTCTACCAGGAGTAAAAATGCTTGCTTGCAAGGGCATTTTTGCGACGCCGTCAATTGACACAGTGCTCAGAAGAGCACAAAAGAGCGTTAGCTCTTGAGAATTTTATGAAATAAAATTCTGTATGTGTCAATTATACGACATTTCGGCTATTTATGCAATAAAAACAGAAAATTTTTAGAAAAAACTTTTCTTAATGTGTTTTTTGTGATATGATATAAAGAGAAATATATAGAAACATAAACAGGAGCAAGCCATTGGATTATTGCAATAAAATTATGCTGGCGCCCATGGCCGGCGTAACCGATCTCCCCTTTCGCCTGATTTGTAAGGAATTCGGCGCCGATTTGGTCGTTTCGGAAATGATCAGTGCCAAGGGCATTCACTACCAGGATAAAAAAACAAATACCCTGCTAAAAACCCATGAAAATGAGGCGCCGCTGATTGTGCAAATTTTCGGCAGCGAACCGGATATCATGGCAGAGGCAGCAGAATATGTACAAAAACAAGGTGCGAGGGCCATTGACATCAATATGGGCTGCCCCACACCGAAGATTGTACAAAACGGCGATGGTGCTGCCTTAGGGCGCAATACTGAACTGGCGGCTCGCGTCATCCGTTCTGTTGTGCAAGCAAGCTCGGTGCCGGTCAGCGTGAAATGCCGTACCGGCTGGGACGAAACCGCACAGAATTATTTAGAACTGGGACAGGCTGCTCAGGCAGAAGGAGCTGCGGCTATCACCCTGCACGCAAGAACCAGAATGCAGTTCTACAGTGGCAAGGCAGATCGGGAGGCCATCTGTTCCCTAAAAAAAGCCGTGCAGATTCCCGTCATTGGAAATGGCGATATCTTTACTCCTGAGGACGTCTGCACGATGCGCAAAACAACCGGTTGCGACAGTGTGATGATTGGTCGCGGTGCGCAGGGCAATCCCTTTCTTTTTCGACAGATTGCAGAATATAACGCCACCGGGCATTACGCACCCGTAAGTGTCGATGAGTGGCGTAAAACCATCCTGCGCCACTTAGACCTTATGGTGGCATACAAGGGCGAGGAACGAGGCATTTTGGAAATGCGCAAGCACATTGCGTGGTACTTAAAGGGACTGCCCCATTCAGCTCATTTAAAATCCCGGGTTTTTACTGCTCACACGTTTTCTGACATGAGGGCCATTGTTGATGAATTTTAAAAATAATATAAACAAAGGAGTATCATTATGCTGAAAGAATTTAAAGAATTCGCCATGAAGGGCAACGTGCTGGATATGGCGGTCGGCGTGATTGTTGGCGGAGCCTTCGGGAAAATTGTGACCTCGGTGGTCAACGACCTGATTATGCCCGTATTCGGCTACCTCACCGCAGGCATGGACTTTAAGAACCTTAAATGGGTGCTGAGTCCGGCTGTTATGGAAGGTGACAAGATGATTAAAGCGGAGGCGGCTGTTGCATACGGCAACTTCATTCAAAATGTCATCGATTTTTTAATTATCTCCTTTTCCATTTTCCTCTTTATTTATCTCATCGGCAAGGCAAAGGATAAGTTCCGCCATCACGAGGCCGAGGAGGAGACTCAGGAGGAAGCCGCTGCCGGCCCCTCACAGGAGGAGCTCTTAACCGAAATCCGCGACCTATTAAAGGCACAAACCTCACAAAGCAATTCAAACGAAGAATAAACCAGACAAAAAGAATCCGGAGGGTGATACCCTCCGGATTCTTTTTGTATTATATGGTTTAGCCCAGCTCAGCAAAATATTTGATTGTTCTAACCATCTGGCTGGTGTAGGAATTCTCATTGTCATACCAGGAAACAACCTGTACCTGAGAATAACCATTATCCATGTTGGTTACCATGGTCTGGGTAGCATCGAAGATGGAGCCGAACTTGCTGCCGACGATATCGGAAGAAACGATCTCATCCTCATTGTAAGCAAAGGACTCATTTGCAGCAGCCTTCATAGCAGCGTTGATGCCTTCTACAGTAGCCTTACCCTTAACAACTGCCACCAGAATTGTGGTGGAGCCTGTCGGGGTCGGAACACGCTGTGCAGAACCGATCAGCTTGCCGTTCAGTTCGGGAATAACCAGGCCGATTGCTTTAGCAGCACCGGTGGAGTTCGGAACGATGTTCACAGCGCCTGCTCTGGATCTTCTCAGGTCACCCTTTCTCTGGGGGCCGTCTAAGATCATCTGGTCGCCGGTGTAAGCGTGAATGGTGGACATGATACCGCTTTCAACGGGCATGTAGTCATTCAGAGCCTTAGCCATGGGAGCCAGACAGTTGGTTGTGCAGGATGCAGCGGAGATAACCTTGTCATCCTTTGTCAGAATATTGTGGTTAACGTTGTAAACAACGGTGGGCAGATCGTTACCGGCCGGAGCAGAGATAACAACCTTTTTAGCACCTGCTGTCAGGTGAGCAGAAGCCTTTTCCTTAGAGGTGTAGAAGCCTGTGCACTCGAGCACAACGTCTACATCCAGAGCACCCCAGGGGATGTTCACAGCGTCTTTTTCTGCATAAATTTTAATGGTCTTGCCGTCAACGGTGATAGAATCCTCGCCGGCGGATACGGTGTCGGCCAGAGCGTATTTACCCTGAGCGGAATCATACTTTAAAAGATGAGCGAGCATCTTGGGGCTTGTCAGATCGTTGATTGCAACAACCTCATAACCTTCAGCGCCGAACATCTGTCTGAAAGCCAGACGACCGATACGGCCAAAACCGTTAATACCTACTTTTACTGCCATAATAGCAACCTCCTAAAATTGTTATTAAATTATCAATATACATTTTACAATATTGTAACAAAATATGCAAGTGTTATTTTTATTTTTTCCCAAATTTTTAAATATTTTTTGCATCTCGTTAAGAAAAAGAGATATTACATGCAAAAAATTTGTCAGTTTTACGCCTATTTTCTGTTATGACGCTGCCGGAGGCGCATAGTCCTTTAAAATCTCTGCCTTTAAAATCACCGGCTTTGTCACCAGCTCGTCATTCATCGCACCGCGCGTCGGCATTGCTGCAATCGCATCCGCAATTTCTATGCCCTCCACCACCTTGCCGAAGGTTGCATATTTACCATCTAAATAGGTCTGAGTATCCGTCATGATAAAGAACTGGGCGCTGGCCGAATTCGGGTCGTTAGAACGAGCCATGGAAACCACGCCGCGCTCGTGCTTTAGGTTGTTTTCAAAGCCGTTTTCCGTAAATTCGCCAACAACCGTTCTGCCGGAGCCACCAACCCCAAAACCGTCTGCCGATCCGCCTTGAATCAAGCCCGGAATGGTGCGGTGAAACACCTTGCCTTCATAGTAGCCGGATTTGATGGTTTCTAAAATGTGCTTAACCGTCTTGGGCGCAATATCGGGATATAGCTCCATGATGATTTCGCCCTCCTCCAGGGTGAATTTTACAAAGGACGGCCCCTTCGCTTCTTCACCCGAGGTACAGCCTGCCATAAAACCGACGCACATCAACAACCCTAAAAGTAACGCTAAAAATTGTCTTTTCATTTTTCTGACTCCTTTCGCCATTGCGGCTAAATCTTTTTGATTGTATGCAGTTTTAAATTTAAATACCACCGGCTTTCCGCCTTATTCCTTTGCAGTATTCGACAGCCTTACTATAAAGACTGTATAATTTAGATGCCACGCATTAAAGCCTCCCTTGCCATAGGCCCCCTTGCCTCGTGTGCCCTTGGGTAAAAGGGGGCTGTCAGCGTAGCTGACTGAGGGATTGTTGTTCCATTTAATTTTCAACCCCTCCGAGTTGCTACGCAACCCACCTCCCCTTACACAGGGGAGGCTTTTTTGCTTTCGCCAAATTTCGACAATCCTCATATAAAGACTGTATAATCTAGATGCCAATGTTTTTCAGTAATTGCGATACATAAGGTTTAGATGCAACCCTTTCAAAGGCTCCCTTGTGTAAAGGGAGCTGTCAGCGTAGCTGACTGAGGGATTGTTGTTCCATTTAATTTACAACCCCTCCGAGTTTGCTTCGCAAACCCACCTCCCCTTACACAGGGGAGGCTTTTTTGATTTCGACTTTTTCGACAGTCTTTATATGATCTCGTCAAGTCAAGACTAAAAAATCACTTTTCAAAATGCGGATACAAACCTGACTCTGACATAGGTTCTCCCCCCATGCAAAGATGCGATATATCACCTACACATACTGCACGAAAGTGCGAGTGGCCTGATGAATCAGTCTCGGAAACAAGTGTTGTGACTGATGTTGGAGCAAGAAAGAAATTATTCTGCGCTACCACAGGAGATATACCCAGCAGATAAGACATCACCGTAATTCCCAAACCAAAATGACATATCAAAGCGATCGTTACATCATCGCCGCCACGATATATCATTCCTTCTCTGCACCAGCCATATCTCTCAAGCAAAGCATCCACACCATCTGTTGTTTCTTTAAAAATCGTCAAACTATTACCATTAGTCATAAGTTCAGGTTCATTCCAATGCCTTATATCATAATATCTGTCATCAGAACACCATAGTACAGGTGGCAAATCCCAGCTAATGCGTGTTTTACCCGTGTATGGCGAAATAATAGTACCACGGAATTCCTGGAGCCAATCCAATGTTTCCGCTTCCTTTCCAAGCTTCCTGAGTGTAGGTGCTGCTGTGTCCTTAGCTCTCCCCAAGGGAGAACAATAAAAATCATCTATATTTGCCTTTATAAGTCTTTGAGACAGTAACTCTGCCTCTCGCCATCCTTTTTCCGTAAGACTATCTATTGAATAATCGGGGTCTCCATGACGAATTATCATAATTTTCATATGAATCTCCATTCTGCCGCTAAAGCGTCCGCACAAATAGGAATGAAAGTGCAGAGTTGCGGCTGTTTTTTTGTTATATTGTAATGTAGAGAAGATAAACTGCAAAACATGGCGAGGCGTGTTGTGAGCTATCGTTAGAAACGGCCGAACTCTCATGATACAAATTGACTGCCCGCTTCATTCAATGTGCCACAACTTGTAGGGAACGGGCTTGCTCGTTCCGTCTCTTTCGGCAGGAGCAAGCCCCCGCCTCGTATCAAGTCGGAAGAAAAATCAGCTCTTAGATATCAGTGCCGTCTCCCCGGTTTATTTCTTATATAACCGCCAGTACTATTCCAAAAATAATAATCCCGGCGCACCAAAGCTTTCGTGCTATTTTTTCTCCATAAACAAACTTTCCACTCAAAATTGCCACTATGACCGCACTCTGCTTAATGAGCGTCATAACCGTTACCTGGCTTGACTCATATGAGTTGGCCATAAAAAGCAAACGATCGCCCACAACTAGAAGAAAACTCAAAATATAAATATACGGATTTTTTGCACAACCTCGAACGTCAAGCTTTTCTCCCTTAATGTGAATATAGATAAAATACATTGCAGAAAGCATAAGCATAAACCAAAACTGCAGCTGGATACTGCTTACTGCTCTATGCGACATAATATACTTGTCCAATATCCCGGACACCGCATTCAAAAGACAGGAACAGAGAACGAGCCACACATAGCGACCATCTGTTGTTTTCTCCACCGAATCTTTTTGTCTGTTCACAAGATACAAACCCGTAACAACAATCGCCAAGCTTATAATTCCCTTTAATGTGAGACTTTCGTTTAGAAAAATCACCCCCATCAAAGTTGAAAAAACCACGCGCGACAAATCCATAACGCTATAAAAACTGACCGACAATTTTTTCACTGCCGCAAAGGTTGCAAGCCATGCAAAGAAAAGCACAAAAGACTTTACGCCAATTAATATAAAGGTCTTTGCATCAATAGAAAACACATCGTGCGCCATCGGTACCGTCATCAAAAATCCAATAAACGTATATGCAAATAGCGCACTTAACAAATCATGCTTTTCAAGAACTTTCTTTTTGATTGGCTCACGAGCACCTTTGAATATACCATATAATAAAACAAAAATCACCCAAAGTTCCAAATTGTAACAATCTCCTCTTCTAACATTTCCAAGACAAAAAAAATGATATTATACATCATAGATGTTTTAATTGTTTATTGATTTTATTTTAAAAAAATCTTGCTATAAAGACTGTATAATCTAGATGCCAAGCACCAAAGGCTCCCTTGTGTAAAGGGAGCTGTCAGCGTAGCTGACTGAGGGATTGATTGACCACATTATCAATATACTGACATACTCCCTCAAAATTTTTCAAGACATCTAAATTTGACATTCTGATAACTTTTATACCATATTGCTCTAAATACTCGGTTCTCTTTTGATCATTGATAAGACCTTCATCTTCATAATGCTGAGAGCCATCTAATTCTATAACAACATTTGCCTTTGCACAATAAAAATCTGTTATGTATTTTCCCAACACTTTTTGTCTGGTGAATTTTTCAGGATATTCTCTCAAAAAATCATACCATAGATGTCTTTCTTCTTTTGTCATATTTTTTCTAAGTTCCCTTGCCAATGGAACTATTTTACTATTATATTTTCTATCCATTTACAACCCCTCCGAGTTGCTACGCAACCCACCTCCCCTTACACAGGGGAGGCTTTTTGCTTTCGCCAAATTTCGACAATCCTCATATAAAGACTGTATAATTTAGATGCCAATCTTTTTAGCTATGACATATTTAAATTAAAACCAATCCTCATCTTTCTGTTATATACACATAACCATCTTTTCTTAAACCAATTGTAGTTGTTTCTGTAGCGAAAACATCTACAACATCAGTCCACTCATTAACACTCAACTGTCCATACCTGTTTTGTCCGGCAGCAACAACTGTTCCATCTTTCCTTAAACCAACAACATGATTAAATGAAGCAGAAATTTTTTTGACATCTCTCCATGTAAATACATCTTTAAATTCCTGCCAAGTATTGATTGTTTCGTAAGAAAAATCTAAATTAACCACTTTTCTGGTCTCATTTGTAGCAATGATAACAGTTCCATCCTTTTTTAATCCTACCGTAAAATAACCTCCTGCGGCAATATCAATTATGTCTCGCCACTCTTTCACATTACACTGCCCACAATCATTTAGACCTGCCGCAACAACTGTTCCATCTGCATATAATCCTACTATATGCTCTGTGGAATTAGATACCTTTTGAATGCCTTGCCACTCTGATTCCACAAATTCTTTTTCTTTAACCCCATAAAACTCTTTTTCTTCTATCGGTACATTATTAAAATCAGTATGTATTACTTGTCCTCCATATAGTAATGCAAAAAATACATTATCCAGCTGATATTTTGAGTGCAAAGAAGTATATGCAACATCTAAAATTCTGCTATTTGCTTGTTTGCCTATTAGATTCTGTTCAGGATTACTAGCGTATAACCATGTTACAGTTCCGTTTTCTTCTTCATTAATCCGAGCGGTGAGATCATATTGTATATGATAACTATCACCAAATAAATATTTAGACAATATTTCAATTCTTTCCCTTGAATCCTTAAAGTCGATTACTTCTGCATAAGTATCTATAGCAGAAAATATGTTATTTTCTTTTTCATAATCCCATGCTACATTATATCTTTCATTTGCAATATAATACTTAAATGCTATTGTTATCAATGCTGCTAACAATGCTGTTGTTAGTAAAATAATTACCCAAAGCTTCTTTTTTTTCATATTTCGACTCCTCTTCTCTTTTCGCTAAATTTCGACAATCTTACTACGCTCATATCAAGTTAAGACCAAAAAATTGTAGGAGATGTTCGCGAATGCCCCGCGGGCGATTCTTGAATCGCCCCTACATTTTCTCCCTTGTATATTAAGCTTTATAAACACCGAATAATGATACTTTCTGTCACAAAAACAACACAGCAGGAAACCGCCGCCACACTGACAAGACTTCGTTTACACAGTGCCATCACAACCGCCGCCAAAAAGCCAAGCCAGGCAGAAAGCCTATAGGAGGTGGCAGCAAAAATGGCCGGAATGGTCATAACGCTTAAAACAGTGTACGGAATATAATGCAAAAACGACAGAATAAAGCGATTTTGTATTCTTTTCTTAAGTAGCACCATAGGCAGCATACGAATCAGATAGGTCACACCTGCCATCACCAAAAGATAGAGCCAGAAGGGGGTGTTATTCACAACCGGTCCCCTCCTCTCCCGGCAGCTTAACCGGTGCAAGCACTGCAAAAAGAGCGCTGGCTACTACTGCGCATATGATAATGACAAAGCCGCTTTGCACTTCCTTTAAAACAGGCAGATAGGTAAAGGCACAGGAAAGCGCAATAGCCAGAAGCACACAGCCGGCCGTCGCTTTATCCTTTGTTTCGGGAATCACAATGGCCACAAACATGGCGTAAATGGCAATTCCCAAAGCAGAGGTTACCGCTTCAGGAAGAATGTTGCCTGCTCCCGCACCCAGCAGCGTGCCCAAGCTCCAGCCTAAAAAAGGGGTAAGAATCAAGCCATACAAATACAGCCTGCCCACCCGCTGTCGGTTGCTAATTGCAACGGCAAAGACCTCATCGGTGTTGACAAAGGAAATCAGAAAGCGGTCAACAAGGCGCACAGAAGCCCCAAGCTTTTGAGAAAGAGAGACCGACATCAGTGCATATCGCAGATTAATAACAAGCTGTGCCATAGCAAGCTCCAGCAGCGTACCGCCGGACGCAATAATCGGCACAGCGGCCAGCTGTCCTGCCGAGGTGACGTTCGTCATAGAAATGAAGAGCGCCTCCCAAAGGCTCAGACCGTTTTCAATTGAGAATATCCCGAAGGCAAAGGAAACGGACAGATACCCAAAGCAAATGGGAAGTCCGTCCCGAATACCTTTTGAAAAGCTGTTGTTTTCTCTCATATTATACCAGAAATTTCCTTTCAAAAATTATTTCGGTTATTTGTGGTGCAATGAACACATCCTTTGCAAAGCAGTCAAATAATCATATAAGGTTATCACAATGCCAATATCCCATATAAACTACCAATCCATGGTAAATTATACTCCTTCCTCAAAAAACTGTCAAGCAAAAGCTCCTTTTTTAATAAAAAGTGAAGCACAACAAAAATAAACAGGACGCCAAGAAATTGACGTCCTGCAAGGATACGCGGCTTCTTTATTACTGTTTAGGACGCCGGAGCACCTCCATAATTTTCGGAATATTCACACCCGAAAAAGCCTCCGTCACCTCTTTGCGCATGTCCTCGGTGAGAGCCGGCGCATTCATGTAACGGATGTTCTCCATCACCTGTTCCTCCGTATCTGCGCCAAGCACCAAAGAGGTCACGCCGGGTACGTCCCGCATAAAGGAAATGGCAAATTCTGCAATGCTCATGCCGGCACGGTCACAAAATTCTCTGAGCTTTAGGATATAAGGTTTCGCATATTCAACCAAAAGCGGGTCTTCCATTTTTTCGGGATCTAGGAAGAACACACCCTGCAAAAAGACACTGCGGACAAAGACAACAGCACCCTTATCCTTGAGCCTGTCTATGTAACCGCCGGTAATCAGCTGCTGGTCGAAAAGACTCATAGGCACCTGAATGGCCTGATACACATCGTTTTGTAGCATAGTCTCCACTTCATCTGCCAAATAAACAGATACACCACCCATGGCCGCATAATTTTCTTTAACAAGCTTATCCAGCGTTTTGGGCACAATATCACCATACTTGGTCATATCCCCCGGTGCATGCAGCAATAGACAATCCAGACGATTCACGCCCAGCTTTTCTAAGGAGGTTTCTACAGAGCTGTACATAGCGGCCTCTACCTCCTCGTCAGAAGCGTCCTCCGGCAGGCCTACACCCAGCTTGCTGGTGATAAAGGGCATCTCGGCCGGTGGATTCTCCCGGAAGAATCCACCCAGCACATCCTCCGAGGTACCATACGCCCGGGCAGTATCCAAGCTTGTAATGCCGTTTTTCAGCGCACAGGTAAGCATAGCGGTGCTCTGCGCTGTATCGGGCTGCCCCTGGTTGTTGGCAATGCCGTAATTCATACCCAGCTGCACAGTACCCAGCGTCATCTGTGACAGTGGTTTTCCGTTAACAATTATGTGTTTCATGCTTGTTCCTTCTTTCTTCAAATTCCTGTATATGTAGCCTTATTTGGCAATGTAGCCGCCATCAACAGGGATAGAGGCGCCGGTGATATAAGACGAAGCATCGGAGGCCAAAAATACGATAGCACCCATGATGTCGCTCTCGTTGGCCATTCTGTTTAAAAATGTTTTTGCGCTGTAGCGCTGTACAAAGATCTCCGGTTGATTGTTGAAAAATCCGCCCAGATTCAACACATTGCAGCGCACGTTTTTGGCACCGTAATAGCTGGCCAAAAATCTTGTATAATTCACCATTCCGCCCTTATGGAAGAAGTAATCTCCGGCAAAATCTTGGGACATCTCCGTTCCCTTATACAGTTCATAGTCGGGACCCAAAACGCCCATATAGGAACCGATATTGATGATGCTGCCGCCGCCGTTTTCTGCCATGTGGTCCCCAAAAGCACGGGAAATCATCATCAAGCCTGTTGCATTGACATGCATGCTCTGGTCAAAGAGCGCTGCATCCCCATGATAGTCCTTTGTGCATCTGAGCACAGAATTGTTTATTAAAATATCAATCTTTTGACCGTCCTTGGTGATTTCCTCCAGAAACGCCTTAATGCTTTCTTCATCACCCTGATCCACCTTGCCGGCATGTACATTGAGTCCTTCTGCTCGCATTTTAGCGGCATACTCTTCATTTGCCTCTAAGCTGCGGGAGGCCGTGTATACCTTGGCGCCTGCCTGTGCCAAAGCCTGTACCAGCTGACGTCCATACATGCCACTACCACCGGTAACCACCGCTGTTTTTCCATCCAGTCTAAAAAGCTCCATTACGTTTGTCATGATAATCCTCCATCAGATAATTTCAGAATTTTGATTTTATCATACGCTAAAGCAGCCGGAAAATCAATAGGATAAAGTCGCGATTTGACAGGAAAAATCGCCCCTTTTTGTTAGTTTTCTCTTGACGAGGGTATAAAACTCTGCTACAATATAGGGAAAGGAGCACAGGCCTTTTATAGGCTTTATCCCAAGGAGGAAACGCCATGAAGCATCGCTTTGAACAATATGATCGCTGCCCCGAGGAGCTGACAGAGTCCCATTTTACTCTGGATAATCTGGATGCAATTTTCTATTTTGGTGCCATGTTCTGGAGAGAAGCCTCCCCCGGATGCAAAGAGACCGTCGCTCACGAGCATGCCTGGTATGAATTTCACTGCGTAAAAAAAGGCTGCCTTGAAGTCAAAACAGACGAAAAAACCCACCTAATCAAGGCAAACGAGGCCTTATTTATTCCCCCGCGTGTTTATCATAACACTCGACCTGTTGAGGATGACACGCAATACATCGGTCTTGGCTTTGAGCTCGTCTGTAACAAAAAAAATACGGCGGAGCAGTTGTTTCAGGCCATGACCTCTGTTTTTTCTGTCGATAACTGCGTTAAGCTGACAAAATGCCGACAGCTGGTGGGTATTAGCCACGAGCTTCTCACCTATGCCAATAAAGGTGGCTCGCCCGACCGCTGCCGCTTTCATAACATGCTCACAACCTTTTTGTTTCAAGTGTACGATAAGCTGCACGACAGTAGCACGTCAGCATCGTCACCGCAGTTGCCGGCAGAAACAGCACCCGATATGCGAAACTACTTGCTGGACTATCTCACAAGCACTAAAATTAATAATATTACCTTAGAAGAGCTTTCACAAAAAATCTACTTGAACAAAAAACAGATCAACCGAATCGTGAAAAAGCGCTACAACATGACCTTTAAGCAGAAGCAAATTCGTTTTCGTATTGAAAACGCCAAAAAACAGCTGACGGAAACCAATCTTTCTGTGGATCAAATTGCCCTTTTGGTGGGCTATACCAATCTCACCAGCTTCTATAAGGCCTTTCGCCAAATCGTGGGTGTAACCCCCAAGGTCTATCGTAATCAAGCCTTTGAAAAGACGGAAGAGGGGACCAAGGAACAGGCAACAGGAAAATAATTTCGAACAAAACTGACCACTTTTTCCTATCAAAAGTGACTTTCTCTCATACGTTGATAACCATAAAATTTGTAGGGGCCGTAGCATTTTGCTACAGCCCCCTTTTCATTAATTAAAAATAAAGGAATACAGCTCGCTGTCCTTCATCTCAATCCGCAGGCGAACAGGCTTTCCGGCCAGCTGTGATAAATCCTTTTCAAAGCGCACCGTTCTGTCCACACTGTTACCAAAGAGACGGCCGCTATCATAGCCAGGAATGGGCTCTCCGGCCTCATCGCAAACCAGAATCTGCACATAACCCCTCACCGAGGTTTCAAAGTTAATAGATAATGTCTCACCGCTGAAGGTGATGGGCTTTGTCAACACACGGCCGCCGCAGTAATCTGCATGCCAGGAGAAAAAGCCGTCAAGACGCAAGGTGTAGCGTACAATGTCAAGCGGCCGCGTCCGATAGCCATGTCCTGCATACAGCGAAATTTCGTTAGCCTCTCCCGGGAAGTCAGATTCTGTTTCAATAGCGCCATAGGCATGATAGCAATCACCATAAATCCAGTTGCTGCCATTCTCCGGACCGGGCGTATTAAAGGCCTCATCAGTTCTGTTAAAGCGGAAACCGTCGCGCGAGGTGATTAAAACGGCATCGCTCAAAGCGCTGGCTCCGCGTCCCAGTTTTTCACGAAGGGCATACCGATCAAAACCCGGCAGCGTTAAATCCTTAAAATTCTGCTCATCTTCCCTCCGGTCGCAATAGCGAACGGGCAGACCCCAGAACATGTTTTCCGAACGGAAATATTTAGTGATGTTGCTTGTATAGAGAGGAATATCCTCCGCATCAGGGCCGAAATCAATCTGTCCGTGCTCCTTCCAGGTAATAAAATCCTTTGAGGTAGCCACGCGGATATCGCGGATATCGTAGACAAGATCTACGTTTTGGCGCGTCGTTGGTCCGCCGTCTGCCTTATGATAATCACGATAATAGAAGAAATATTGCTCTGTTTTTTTATCCCAGAAAACGATATTGAAGCTGTCAAACTTTCCGGGAATGGGTAAAATGCGGTCATAGGTAAAGTCAATGCCGTCAGGACTTTTATAATAGGCTATCATATTTTCTTCGGACTCACCACCATCTACATAGGTAAGTGCCTTGAATTTTTCCTCCGGCGGACAAGCAGGATTTTCGTCATAGAAAATCGAGAAATTGTCAATAAATTCATTTTCTTTACTAAAAACAATGTTGTTTTCCTTTTCTCCAAAGAAATCAAATTTACAAATTTTTGGCCTAGTGAAGGTTTTGCCGTCCTTGCTTTCTGCCATACAAATACCACCGTGCTGATTGTTGCTGCCGGTAAAATCCGGACCCTCCTTCTCCTCTTTCTCCTCTTCCTGCTTTGCTTCATCTTTGATATAGACATTACCGCCCCGGTAGTACATCCTAAAGACATCTCCCACCTTTAGCAGATCCAGATATCCGGTGGTGCATCCCTCCCAAGGCTTGTCACAGGTCATCACAATATTCTTACGCACGGGCTTATGCATTCTCAGAGTTACGCCTTCAAGCGTCTCAGCAAGATACAAATCCCAGCATACCTCTCTTGTGTTGCCCAACTCAATCCTTTTCGGCTGTTCCATTATAACCACATTCCCTTCTATATATTTTTCAGCCTTTAAAAGCCATTTACGCAAAGCACATACCATAAAAGCACGTTTATACTACCGGCGCTTTTACGGATTTTTTCCGGTTCCCTTTTTATCAAGCTTCTGTCTGTTTTTTAAAGCTTTTTCTATATTCCGTTGGCGTCATTTGAAATTTCTTTTTAAACATAATCATGTAATAGTTATGGTTCACGCCACCAATGGCATCTATAATTGATTTTACGCTTTGATCCGTACTCACCAAAAGGCGGGCAAATTCCTCCAGCCGCCTTTCATTAATTAAAAATAAAGGAATACAGCTCGCTGTCTTTCATTTCAATCCGCAGACGAACAGACTTTCCGGCCAACTGTGATAAATCCTTTTCAAAGCGCACCGTTCTGTCCACACTGTTACCAAAGAGACGGCCACTATCATAGCCAGGAATGGGCTCTCCGGCCTCATCGCAAACCAGAATCTGCACATAACCCCTCACCGAGGTTTCAAAGTTGATAGATAATGTCTCACCGCTGAAGGTGATGGGCTTTGTCAACACACGGCCACCGCAGTAATCTGCATGCCAGGAGTAAAAGCCGTCAAGCCGTAAGGTATAGCGTACAATGTCAAGCGGCCGTGTCCGATAGCCATGTCCTGCATACAGCGAAATTTCGTTAGCCTCTCCCGGAAAGTCAGACTCTGTTTCAATAGCGCCATAGGCATGATAGCAATCACCATAAATCCAGTTGCTTCCATTCTCCGGA
Source organism: Oscillospiraceae bacterium (assembly GCA_015068615.1). Lineage (GTDB taxonomy): Bacteria > Bacillota > Clostridia > UBA1381 > UBA9506 > UMGS755. The sequence goes on from SVKE01000021.1 coordinate 14,766, forward strand.
CCGGGTGTTCTGAAGGCCTCATCGGTTCTGTTAAAGCGGAAGCCATCACGCGAGGTGATTAAAACGGCATCGGTCAGAGCGCTAACTTCACGTCCCACCTTTTCAAGGGAGGCATACCGGTCAAAACCCGGCAGCGTTAAATCCTTAAAATTCTGCTCATCCTCCCGCCGGTCGCAATATCGAACGGGCAGACCCCAGAACATGTTTTCCGAACGGAAATATTTAGTGATGTTGCTTGTATAAAGAGGAATATCCTCCGCATCGGGTCCGAAATCAATCTGCCCGTGCTCCTCCCAGGTAATAAAATCCTTTGAGGTAGCCACGCGGATATCACGGATATCGTAGACAAGGTCTACGTTTTTGCACGTCGTTGGTCCGCCGTCTGCCTTATGATAATCACGATAATAGAAGAAATACTGCTCTGTTTTTTTATCCCAAAAGATTATATTGAAGCTATCAAACTTTCCGTGAACAGGCATAACGTGGTCAAAGGTAAAATCAATGCCGTCGGGGCTCCTGTAATAATCCAGGAAATTCGTCATGTCATCGCCTATTTTATAGGCAAATGCCTTGAATTTTTCCTCCGGCGGGCAAGCGGGATTTTCATCATAGAAAATCGAGCAATTATCAATAAAATCCTTTTCGTCACGAAAAATGATGTTATTTTCCTTTTCTCCAAAGAAATCAAATTTACAAATTTTTGGCCTAGTGAAGGTTTTACCGTCCCTGCTCTCTGCCATACAAATGGAACCGCCGTACTTATTGCTGCTGCCGGTAAAATCCGGACCCTCCTTCTCCTCTTTTTCCTCTTCCCTCTTTGCAGCCTCTCCGACAAAGTCGTTGCCACACCGGTAGTACATCCGGAATACATCGCCCACCTTTACCAGTTCCAGATATCCGGTGGTGCATCCCTCCCAAGGCTTGTCACAGGTCATCACAATATTCTTACGCACGGGCTTATGCATTCTCAGAGTTACGCCCTCGAGCGTCTCGGCAAGATATAAATCCCAGCATACCTCTCTTGTGTTGCCCAACTCAATCCTTTTCGCCTGTTCCATCATAATCACATTCCCTTCTGCTTATTTTTCGGCCTTTTAAAGCCTTTTGCACAAAGCACATACCATAAAAGCACGTTTATACTACCGGCGCTTTTACGGATTTTTTCCGGTTCCCTTTTTATCAAGCTTCTGTCTGTTTTTTAAAGCTTTTTCTATATTCCGTTGGCGTCATTTGAAATTTCTTTTTAAACATAATCATGTAGTAGTTATGGTTCACGCCACCAATGGCATCTATAATTGATTTTACGTTTTGATCCGTACTCACCAAAAGGCGGGCAAATTCCTCCAGCCGCCTTTCATTAATGGTCTCGGAAATTGACATATCCGCCACGAGCCTGAATTTACGTGATAAATACGCCTTGGAAAGACCCATTTCCTCTGCCACATGGTCGCTGCAAAAGCCCGGCTCCTGAAAACGTCTCTCAATGATGGAAAGCACCTTCTGAACCATATGATTTTTGCTGCTGCCAGTCTCCTCATTCCTGGGATAGACCGCCGTACATAGTTCGCAGAAAAAGGCCTTCATCTCGCTCAGATTGCAAATCCGGTTAAATCGTAATACCAAATTCTCAATATTGTCAATGCTTCTGGCCGCTTTTTTGCCGGTGTTGTATAATCTGAACATAAGCATCCACAATGCGTTTTTCGCATCCTCTAAACGTAGCCTGCTCACCCATGCGAAAAAGCTCTCTATTTCGCTCTCGACATCTGCCTGCTCCAGTGCTATACAGAATTGTTCCAGGTATTCCATCAGCTTCTGCCCACTATCGCAGGACACCTCCTGTAGATATCCGGCATGCAGAAGGAGCGGCTCACTAAGCAAAAACCGATATTCTGCCAGCTGAAGAGTCTGGCCGTTGAGTTCTGGCAACTCTTCTATGGGGCCACGGGCACTTAAAAACGCGGAAAGATTCTCTGCAATGTAGTCATAAACTGCCTTTTGGCATTCCCGGCACGCCTTTTCGCAAACCGCCTCACCGGCTGCCCCGGGAATAAGCACAAAAATTATTTCTGCATCTCGCTCATACACCGCAAGTGCACGCAAATGATTGTTTAAAATCTCCTCACAAATATTGACAATGCCATATTTATATAATAGCACATCCTTGCTGGAATACTTCTGCAGAAAAGTCTCATACCCGCATATTTCAAAACGTAATACCATAACGCCGGATAAAGACCCTTCGGTCCCTCCCGATGGCGAAAGTAGGCCGGCAATATACTCCTTGGCCTTCCGTATATCCTGCTCGCCGGGGCGGAACAGGCAGTTGGCTATATACTGTTTGCTTTGCATAAATTGATTCTGCTGACGGTCCTGCTCTGCGATCTGCTGATGGCGGATATTTTCCTTCGACGCATCACTCAGCGCCTTTAAGATAATGAAAATAACCAGAATCACGCAAACGGCAATCACAAGACTCGCATTAGCCAAAAGCAGCGCTTTGGTCTCCTGATGGTCTATGGAAATAGCCGAATCGGGAATCAGGCTGTAGGCCTGTATGTCTCCTCGGGTCGTAGACTGTCTGAGCACCAGATACCGTTTGCCTCCATATTTGCGGAAAACCGGCTCATTGAAGTTTTGATCGGCCAACTCACTAAGGTCTCTCTGCAGCGCTGCACCTAATGCCATGTCACTGCCGTGTAGCAATGAGTCATCCTCTCCAAACGCAAAAATCTCTGATGCAAAATCTGCCTGATATGCCTCAAATGCCTCTGTAATGTATCCTAGGGATACATCTAAAAACAGACAGCTACTACTCTGTCGGCTGGGAAAATAGCAAAATCTGAGCACCTGCTCGTTGCTTTCCGCCCCGCTCCACATAAGAAAATTGTCTACATCAACATAAAACATCATCTTATTGTTGTAAGGCTGCTCACCCAGAATAATGCTCTTAGTTTTAGAGGGTGGCAGTTTGTCCAGCGGCATCTTCCACATGAGGCTTGAATATACCATCTGCGTCTGCTCGTTATATATAAAGCAATTTGTTACATCTAAAAACATTCCGGCGTGAAGCCTTGTTGTCATACTGCGAAAGCGAAACAAATCCTCCTGCACAACCTGCTCAGACATCATCAGCTGATATACCTCTTCTAAACTCGTAATAAACAAGATGCCGTCCTTCAGGTAATCCAATTTCTCATCTAACGAAACCACACTGCCTAAAAAAGCCTCGCCGGCCCAGGCATTAAAGCGTTCTGTTTTTTTGCCCGCTGTAACAAGGTAAACGCTTGCCAGCTGCAGAACCATCAGCACAATAACAACAATCGATATCAACTTAATATTGCTTTTAATCCTTTTCCATGATATATGCTTAAACATTGGCTCTGCCTCCCTTTCGTTGCTTATTCTGTAACGGCTGTAAAAATCTTATTCTAATTATAGGGGTAAGCCCCGACACGGTAAAGTCACAAAATATGAGCATTCACTATAAAATTTGTATCTTTTCAAATGTATCCCCATCGGTGCCTGCTCTGCCAATGCAGAAATAATCCATTTTATATGTGTTATTATATAATAAAACGCTCATAATTGCACTAACAAAAACGGAGCATTTTGCATCAAAATGTGTCTTTTTTGTTTATTTACTTAAAGGGTGTGCTGTGATACAATCAAATAAATATAATGTTCAATAGAAGGCAAATTGTTTTGAAAGGAAGGTTTATACATGAAAGAGTTAAAGGTTGCCATGCTGGGTATGGTTGACGAAAACGGCCATCCCTATTCCTGGAGTGCCATGTTTAACGGCTATAACAAGGAGGCTATGGAAGATTGCGGCTATCCTGTCATCCCCCGTTATCTGGAAAAAGAACCGGCAGATAACTTTGGTGTTCGCAACGCCAAGGTTACGCACATTTGGACGGATGACCCAGCCGATGCAAAAAAGGTGGCGCTGGCTGCTAAAATTCCCAACATTGTAGAAAAACCGGAGGATGTCATCGGTCAGGTTGACGCGGTCATTATTCCAACGGATAAGGGCAATGAGCACGTTTGGCGTGCGAAGCCCTTTGTAGAGGCCGGCCTCCCTGTTTTTGTGGACAAGCCGCTGACAGATAACGTGGAGGATTTAAAAACCTTCATCAAATGGGTAGAAAACGGAGCCAGAATCATGTCCTCCAGTTCTCTGCGTTACACAAAGGAATATCTGCCCTATTTCATCTCCACCCACGAGCTGGGCGAGCTGCGCTATATCAATATGACAATGAACAAATCCTGGGAGCGCTATGGCATTCATGCCCTAGAGCCCGTGTTCCGTTTAACCGGTCCCGGCTATGTATCCGTGCAGAATACCGGTGATGAAACCCATAACATTCTGCATCTGAAGCACGAAAAAGGCATTGATGTAAATCTGGCTGTCATTTATGACATGGCCGGCTCCAATTTAAAAATTGTCGGCACGCGGGATAGTGTCACTCTTCCCTTGAAGGACAGTTACTATTCCTTCAGGACTCAGCTGCAGGAGTTTATCAGCTTTGCTGAGGGCAATGAGCCGAGCTACCCCTTTACGGAAACCATTGAACTTATGGAAATTATCATCGCCGGTATCCGCAGCCGAGATGAAGGCGGCCGCAAGGTGATGCTGCAGGAAATTAAGGACGAGGTGAATGCGTAATGCACATGAGAAAAAGCAGAGTTTTAAAAAAGATTAAAGAAGGCGGCGTGGCCTTTTGCACCAAGCTGAATTTAAGCGACCCGAGAGCCGCAGAAATTGCTGCTATGTGTGGCTTTGACTGCATTTGGCTTGACATGGAGCATGTGCCCGGTCATTACATTGACCTAGAAAATATGATTCGCGCCGCAAAAATTTCCGACTGCGATGTGCTGACGCGCATTGCACGTTCCGGCGGCTACGGCGACATCATCCGCCCGCTTGAGGCAGATTCCACCGGCATTATGGTGCCGCATCTCATGAGCCTGAAGGATGCCAAGGAGATTGTCTATTATTCTAAGTTTCACCCCATCGGCCGTCGCCCCTTAGATGGCGGTAATGCTGACGGTAAATACTGCCTTGTGGATGGCGCGGATTATATTAAGGAGGCCAACGAGGAGCGCTTCACCGTAATTCAGATAGAAGATCCCGAGCCCATGGAGGAGCTGGAGGAAATTTGTGCTCTGCCCGGTATTGACATGATTTTCTTTGGCCCTGCCGATTTCAGTCAGGGTCTCGGCATTCCCTTCCAGATGAGTGACGAACGACTGGTTAAAGCCAGAAAGCTTGTGGCAGAAACCGCTCGCAAGCACGGCAAAATGGCCGGCACCGTAGCCGGCATCGGCAATGTGCAGTCTCTGATTGATGAGGGATATAACTTCATCAGCATTGGTGCCGATGTGGTCGCGCTTTTCTCTTATTACCAAAACATTATAAAAGAAACAGAAAAGCTGACCAATAAATAAATACTATAAATATAGTAAAAGGGGCTGTAGCAAATGCTACAGCCCCTTTTGGAATGGATGCAAAATAGCGCAGATTGGACAAACTGAATCCCGAAGGCGTACGTGGGTACGCAGAGAGGCGAAGTAATAGTCCGGATAGTTGCCGCCAAGCATACTTCTTCCTTATTCACTATTACTTATTACTTTCCAAAAATCGACAAGGCTTGTTAGGGAATAGTGAATAGGTAATATGTAGAAACTTGTATAATAAAAATGGACTACCAAAAGAGTGAAAATATGATATAATATTTTCAGGAGAGTGAACACAATGGAAAGAAAAGTGAATTACACAAAGGAGTTTAAAATCCAAGCGTGTGAATT
>SVKE01000022.1 GCA_015068615.1 Oscillospiraceae bacterium
TTAATTTTGGATTCCAGCTTCCAGGTGTATCCCCCATCGGTGCTACGATAAAGCGAAGCGTTATCGATCACACCATTTATGACATGGATGCGATCCTCTTCATATAATTCGATGCCCAAGTAGATTAAGGAACCGTCTCGACACATGGTGGGACCGTGTGGAGCACTAATAGGTAGGCAGATGGTCTCGCTCCATGTCACGCCGTAGTCCTCAGACACACGGATATAGGAGCCCGCTACCTTCTCGGAGGCAGGAAGATAATCATAACCCTTTAGCATGCCCAAGGCAGCGTCACACACCTCAGGTCCGGCATGGCGTTGGATTTCATCTCTCCATGTGGTACTGTATTCGTGTGAGGAATGGGTAAACCAACTCACCAACATCCGTCCGTTGCCCATATACAAAATACCTGCATCGCGATCATCCATATAAGTGTCGTTGATGATAATAGGGGGAGTCCATGTCCTGCCCTCGTTCTTGCTAATGTAGAGGACCGTCTTTCCAAAGGGGCAGACATGACCGGCACGGAAACCCGACGCGACGGTATAAAGGGTACCATTCTCGTCACGAGCAACCGTTCCCCAGGCTTGATAACGAAAGTTCGTCCCCGTGGCACGGTTGACAATGCCATGAGTGGTTTCGGGATAAATTGTTTTCATAATTCTTTCCTTTCTTATTTTAAATTTGTTCAAATACCATCAAATCCTTATACAACACGGTACTTTATCGTATTCCTTTGCCCTGCGCAAAATCTGCGAACAGAGTAAAATTGACCGGTGATGCAGAATATGGAGTAGATACATAGATTTAGATGGGTAATCTGGACGGGGTTATCAGTGGTCATGACCACGTAAGAAATCAGGTTGATCGTGCCTGTCACAGGCAAAGCCAATGCGTCCTAAAAGGCATTGGAATGGTTCAGAATTTAAAACTTAGGAAAGTATCGCCTTCGGCTACCTTGCGACTCTAACACAGTCCACTATCGATTCCTCCACTGCGTGGAGGGGGGAATGTCGCAAAGGGTTAAAGTGGGACGTGGCAGTTAGCCTGTCATGCACTACCATTCGGCCGTTCGCTCCGCTCTCTACCTTCAGGTTACTCGCCCAGTCGGACTCCTAACCCTCAATACTGCTTATTGTTTTTCCTCATATTTGGAAAATCTCAGACATCCTTTAGATATCTGAGATTTTTTGGGTGCAGGGGCCGGATTTGAACCGACGACCTCCGGGTTATGAGCCCGACGAGCTACCAAACTGCTCTACCCTGCGATATATTACTCAATTATAATACCATAATCATATCCCTTTGTCAAGGCCTTTTTCATATTTTTTTACATGGATGAAAAATAATTTTATCTTTTTGACCATGTCGACAGTAAGTCTCCGTTTTTTTGAAAAAAAGACAAATTCATATTGACAAAAGATGCCTTTATACGATACAATATTAGCATCATTTATTCAAAATATTGGAGAAAGAGGCCTTCGGCTTATGCAGCTTTTATTAGATCGGATCAAACGCGACGGAAAAATCCGTAAGGGAAATGTCTTAAAAGTAGACAGTTTTCTGAATCACCAGATGGATATCAAGCTGTTTTCAGCCATTGGTGAGGAGTTTCAGCGTCGTTTTGCTGATGAGCACATCACAAAAATCCTGACAATTGAGGCCTCCGGTATCGGCATTGCCTGCATCACGGCACAGTTTTTTGATGTGCCTGTTGTCTTTGCAAAAAAGCAACAGAGCAAAAACATCGACGGTGGCGTGTATACCAGCAAGGTCGAATCCTTTACACACGGCCGTGTGTATGATATCATTGTCGCTAAAGAGTATCTTGCCCCGGAAGACCGGGTTTTAATCATTGATGACTTTCTGGCTAACGGCAGCGCACTCCTAGGGCTTTCTCAGCTGGTGCTTGATTCCGGTGCAACACTGGTTGGTGCCGGTATTGTGATAGAAAAGGGCTTTCAGACCGGCGGAGAACTGGTTCGCGGACGTGGCATTCGTGTTGAATCTCTGGCTGTGATTGATTCCATGACAGAAAACAGTATTTCCTTCAGATAAGTTTTTTATGGGAGGTTCCCATACATATAAAGGAGCATGCCGTTTCGGTTATGCATCCAAATATAATTAAGGAGGAATTTAAGAATGAAACGTTTCACAAAACTTGCCGCTTTAATTCTTGCTGTGGCCATGCTACTGATGGTAGCCGGTTGCACAGGCGGCGAACAGGGCGGCACTGCCAAGGCAGATTTTAAGGTGGGCGTTATCCACATTGGTGACCCTGCTGACGGCGCCGGCTATTCCTATGCACACGATTTGGGCATCGTGGATATGCAGGCCAATCTGCAGCTGACGGATGCGCAGGTAATTCGCAAGATTAACGTGAATGATACCGACGCTGCCGCAACCAGAACCGCCATTGAAGAGTGTATCGAAGAGGGCTGTAACATCATCTTCGGCACAAGCTGGGGCTATATGGACACCATGGAGCAGCTGGCCGCAGAATATCCTGATGTTGTTTTCTCCCACGGCACCGGTTACAAATCCAATGGTACAAACTTTAATAACTACTTTGGCCGCATTTATCAGGCTCGTTACCTCTCCGGTATCGCTGCCGGCTTAAAGACACAGAGCGATAAAATTGGCTATGTCGCCGCTATGGATGTGACCAACTCTGAGGTTACCGGTGGTATCAACGCTTTTGCTATGGGTGTTGAATCCGTTAATCCCGATGCTAAGGTTTATGTAAAGGTCACCAACAGCTGGTTCAGCCCCGACCTTGAGAAGCAGGCTGCTGAGGCTCTGTTAGACATGGGCTGTGATGTCATCGCACAGCATTGTGATACCACTGCTCCGCAGCTGGCTGCACAAAGCCGTGGTGTTTGGGGCGTTGGCTATAACTCCGATATGACGAAGGATGCTCCGCAGGCACATCTGACGGCTCCTGTTTGGAACTGGGGCGTTTACTACACCAAGGCTGCCAAGGCTGTTATGGACGGTACCTGGGATGGCGCTAACTACTTCGGCGGCATGGATGATGGTCTTGTTGACATCTCTCCCCTGTCTGAAAACTGTGCAGAAGGAACAGCCGAGGCCATTGAGGAAGCCAGAGCAAAAATTATGGACGGCTCCTTCAAGGTGTTTGAAGGCGAGTTATATGACAATGCCGGCAATCAGGTTTGCGCTGAGGGTGAGGTTCTGTCTGATGCAGATATCACAGGCGCTATGAACTGGTATTACAAAAACGTCGAAGCGAAATAAAGCTCTTTTCGGGGCGGTGCTGTGCGCCGCCCCGTTTTTTTAACACAGCAAAAAAATCATAACCGTTAGGCAGGTGACCGTGTCCATGGAAACAAAAAGGGAAACAACTCCGGCAATTCAGCTTTCCGGCATCACCAAAACCTTTGAGTCTGTCATTGCCAATCATAATATCAACTTAACCGTTCATCGGGGCGAAATTCTTGCTCTTTTAGGTGAAAACGGCTCCGGTAAAACCACTCTCATGAACATCCTCGCCGGCATCTATAAGCCCGACAGCGGCTCCATTGCCATTGACGGCAACCCCATTGTCATTCATTCTCCCGAGGATGCCAATAACCACGGAATCGGCATGATTCATCAGCACTTTAAGCTGGTTGAGGTACACACCGCCGCAGATAACATCATCTTAGGCGACAAGAAACTCGGCACCTTTTTAAAGGCCTCGCGCCGCGAGCGCATTAAGGAGCTCAGCGAGCGTTATCATTTGCATATTGACCCCAATAAAAAAGTCTATAACATGTCTGTCAGCGAAAAGCAGACTGTAGAAATATTAAAGGTTCTGTACCGCGGTGCAGATATCCTGATTTTGGACGAGCCCACTGCTGTTTTAACACCGCAGGAGGCCACGCGTCTATTTGAAATTCTGCGACACATGCGCGAGCAGGGCTGCGCCATTATTATCATCACGCATAAGCTGGATGAGGTGATGGCCATCAGCGATCGTGTCACCATTTTGCGCAAGGGTGAAAGCGTTGCTACAGTGAACACAAGGGAAACCGATGTGCACAAGCTGACCGAGCTCATGGTTGGCAAGGCCGTTGAGCTTTCCATCGAGCGCCCGCCTGTTTCTCACGATGGAAACCTTTTGGAAATCCACCATCTTTCTGTCCGTAATGAGGATGGTGTAGATGCGCTCCGGGATGTGACCTTTGACTTGAACCAAGGCGAAATTTTAGGCGTTGCAGGGCTCGCCGGCAGCGGCCAGAAGGAGCTTTGCGAAACTCTGGCCGGTTTGATGAAGCCCTATGCCGGCGCGGTTTTATACAAAAACGAAAACATCATCGGCAAAACACCTGCAGAGATTATTAAAATCGGCATCAGCATGAGCTTCATTCCCGAGGACCGCTTGGGCATGGGGCTTGCCGCCTCCATGAGCATGGTGGATAACATGCTTTTAAAGAGCTATAACAAAGAAAAAGGCCCCTTCCTGAAGCGGAAGGGCGCGCGGGCGCTGGCGGGTTCTCTCGTGGAGCAGCTGCAAATTGTCACCCCAAATATTGATACACCGGTTCGCCGCCTGTCCGGCGGCAATGTGCAAAAGGTACTTTTGGGACGTGAGATTGAGTCTAACCCCAACGTATTGATAACGGCGTATCCCGTCCGTGGTCTGGACATCAACTCCTCCTATACCATTTACAACGCCTTGAACCAGCAAAAAGAAAAAGGAGTCGGCATTTTATTCATCGGCGAGGATTTGGATGTTATGCTGGAGCTTTGTGACCGGATTATGGTGCTTTGTCACGGACGAATTACCGGCATTGTCAACGCTAAAGAAACCACAAAAGAAGCGCTGGGTCTGATGATGGCCGATGCGGCTGAGAAAAAGGAGGGAAAGGCATGAAACATATAGGTGAGCCCTTTGTACGAGTCGTGAAAAAAACCGAGCTTTCCGGCGGCAAGCTAACGCTGCTTTCCCTTTTGGCATTACTACTTGCCATTGTGGCCGGCGGTTTGTTTATTCTGACGCTCGGGAAAAATCCGTTCCTGGTCTACCAAAGCATTTTTTCCGGCGCCTTTCGCAGCCCGCTGGCCATTCAGGGAACGATTAAAATTGCAATTCCTCTTTTGATTTCCGCGCTGGCCATTACGTTGGCCTTTAAGATGAAATTCTGGAACATCGGTGCCGAGGGGCAGATTATTATGGGCGCCATATTCGCCAGCTATTTTGCCCTGTTTCATGACACCCTTCCCCACTTCCTGCTCCTGCTTTTAATGCTGGTGGCCGGTATGGTGGGCGGCGGTCTTTGGGGCTTGATTCCGGCTTTTTTCAAAAGCAAATTCGGCACCAATGAAACCCTATTTACGCTGATGCTGAATTACATTGCCCTGTACCTGATTAAATATTTAACAGAGGGGCCCTGGCGTGACCCCTCCTCCTCGGGCTTTCCGAAAATTGCCACCTTTGCGCCGAATGCACAGCTGGATAAGGTGCTTGGTGTGCATGCAGGCTGGGTGATTGCGCTGCTTTTGGTGGTTTTTGTATTTGTATATCTGCGCTACACGAAGCAGGGCTATGAAATCAGCATTGTGGGCGAAAGCCAGAACACAGCCCGCTATGCCGGCATGAATGTCGGCAAAATTGTGATGCGTACCATGTTCTTAAGTGGTGCCGTCTGTGGCATTGCGGGCATGACGCAGGCAACCGGTGCCGCCTTTACTCTGGGCGAGAGTGTGGCCGGAGGAGTTGGCTTTACTGCCATTATTGTGGCTTGGCTGGCGCGGCTCAACCCCTTTTACTGTGTGGTGATGACCCTGTTTTTAAGTGCTCTGCAAAAGGGCTCAAGCGTTATGCAGAGTGCCTTCGGCCTCTCCACCTATGTGTCTGACGTGCTACAAGGCATTATTCTCTTCGTTATTTTAGGCTTTGATTTCTTCATTCAGTATAAACTTGTATTTAGGGGGGCGCGTAAAAAATGATTTATTTTCTCTTTGCTGCCATCAAGGCAGGAACGCCTCTGCTTTTGGGCACAACCGGCGAAATTGTTACCGAAAAAGCGGGCAACCTGAATCTGGGTGTTGAGGGTATGATGTTTTTAGGCGCCTTTGCCGGCTTTTATGTGGGACACCATACCGGCAGTGTGCTGCTGGCTCTTCTGGCCTCCTGCATCATGGGCGCACTGGGCGCACTGATTTATGCATTTTTAACCGTGACCTTAAAGGCCAATCAGACCGTATCCGGTCTGGCGCTGACGATTTTCGGTACAGGCTTTGCCAATTTCTTCGGCCAGATTATGATTGCCGGCACAGAGGGCGGTGTGCCCAAGCTGCCTGACGGCTTTATGGCCCGTCTTGCAGAAACTCCGATCCCGCTTTTGGGCAACATTCCTGTGGTAGGAAAGCTTTTGTTTTCTCACAATCCGCTTGTGTATGTCGCTGTGATCATCTCGGTGCTCTGCTTTATTTACATTGCAAAAACCAGACCCGGCCTGAACATGCGCTCTGTCGGCGAAAATCCCGCAGCAGCCGATGCTGCCGGCATTAACGTCACCGCCGTAAAGTACATTCACATCATGCTGGGCGGCGCCATCTGCGGCCTGGGCGGTGCATATATCTCGCTGATTAACGGCGGCGGCGTCTGGAATAACAATTGTGTTAACGGCCAGGGCTGGATTGCCGTTGCACTGGTTATCTTTGCCTCATGGAGTCCCATAAAGGCCATCATCGGCTCCTTGGTATTTGGCGCCTTCAGCGTTCTGCAGTTTTATGCGCCAAAGGACATCATTGATATCCCCAACGCCTTTTACGTGATGCTACCCTACCTGATCACCGCCATAGTACTGGTCATCAGCTCCGTGAAAAAATCCAAGGAGCATACACAGCCTGCCGGCTGCAGCGTCAATTATTTCCGCGAGGAGCGCTGATTTTCAAGCCGAAAAATGCATTTTATAAAAATCCTGAGGACGTGTACAAAACTGTAACGTCCTCAGTTTTTGCCATAAAATTACAACAGAAATTGCCTATAACTCGATTTTCTGTGGAACAGACTTTTTGTTGAAATCTCAAAAAGATTTTGAAGTTATATATAATTATTTGCAAAAGTTGATTTTGTTGACTAAAAGCATTAAAAATGATAATATAATCTACAATTAAACACAATCAAAAGCCTCCCTTGTGTAAAGGGAGGTGGGTTGCGAAGCAACTCGGAGGGATTGTAATGGACTATAAACACAACAAAGAAATCGTACCACTTGCAAAAGCATTGAGAAAGAATATGACAAAAGAAGAAAAGCACCTCTGGTATGATTACTTAAGAGAATACCCTATTAGGTTTATGAGACAGAAAGTTATAGGAAAATATATTGTTGATTTTTACTGTGCCAAAGCAAAGCTTGTTATTGAACTTGATGGCTCACAACATTATGAGGATAAAGGTATGGAAAAGGATGCTTTGAGAACAGAGTTTTTAGAGCAATATGGATTAAAAGTTATAAGAATATCAAATCTTGATATAAACAAAAACTTTGAGGGAGTATGTACATTCATTGATAATGAAGTCAAACAATCCCTCAGTCAACTCCGTTGACAGCTCCCTTTACACAAGGGAGCCTTTTTTATAAGTGTCATTTATAGGCGTTGGAAAAATGTCGAAGATTTTCCAGGCCTAATTTTTTTATTGACTTTACTACTAAAAAGCCATAGTTTTTTTAAAAATTAATGAGTGTAAAGGGATAAAAGGTCAAAAGTGTTTGTTTTTAATACAATTTGCTTGATATTTTCTGCATTTGGTGATATAATAATTATGCTACATAAAATCAAAATTGAATATGCGGAAATACTTATTTTTATATAAGGGGGTACTGTGCCCTTTTATTTACATATCGTTACATATGAATTGGCAAAAATGCAAATTCCACAAGTAGCGGTATGTAAATAAGTATATTTCGCCCTATTTTGATTTTGTGTAGCAACAAATCGGAGTTTGCGTTTTTCGGTGCGTGGCTTCGGTTGAGGTTACGCACTTTTTTAATTTATAGGAATTGAAGGAGGTTTAATAAGTTTCTGCAAATAAGTGTGTAAATTATATTATGTTTTTTAGGAGGATATCGCATGATTAAACGATTACAAGGATTAGTTGCAGGAATACTTATCGGAGCATTACTTACGAGTGGTGTTGTACTTGCCGCAAACACAACAACTTTATACAATGTTATTGCAAATGGTATTAAAATTTTCATTGACGGAGAAAAGTTAAACCCAAAAGATGCAAATGGAAATAATGTTGAACCTATTATTTATAATGGTACTACATATCTTCCTGTGCGGGCAATTGCAGAAGCAATAGGAAAGCCTGTTTACTGGGACGGACCTAATTACACAGTCTATTTAGGTAAAGCGGATTTACCATATCCAACAGTTACCTTAGAAGATTTAGATAATATCGGAGATAGTAATATAAGTTTTGCAGAGGGAGATATGCTTGTTGATAATTACGGAAATAATTATAGTTTTGCAATTTATCCATGGACAACGAGTACTAGTACATACCAAACCCTTTTAAATATGAAATATACAAGATTTAAATGTACAATATATGTTCCAAAAGGCAGTTCCACAGACAAAACTCAAAAGATAAATATAAAAGCAGATGGAAAAATTATATATTCTTCCCCGGAAATAACAAAAACAAGTGCACCTATCAATATAGATTTAAATGTTACTGGTTGTAATGATTTTAAAATTGAATATACCGTAGCTGGAGGTTTCACAGGACACGAACTTGCTTATATTGGTGACGCAGGATTTTATCAATAACATTTATAAATAATTTTAAAATTTACACTCTGACGTTCTTGAAATAGACAAAACTTCAAGGATAGCAGAGTGTTTTTTCTTTGAAATCTCACCGAAAAAAATTATTCCACAGAAAATAAAGTTATAGGAGAAATTGCCAATACTTGACATAATAACAAAATTATGTTACAATGAGTATATGAAGGTTAACAGGAGGATATGGACGTGATTGAAAAATCAGATATTCAGCGGGTCAAGACGTTGCTTACCCAAAACATCGGCAAGCGGATTCGTCTCTCCGCCAAGAAAGGCAGAAAACGTGTTATCGTCCGGCACGGCGTCATCAAAGAAACATATCCATCAATTTTCGTCGTTATGCTCGACAGCATCTCAGAATTCGCCACCACAGAACGGACGGTTTCCTTTAGCTATGCGGATTTATTGACAAAATCTATCGAAATAACCGTTGTAGAAAGTAAATTGGATATTATTTGACAAATAAGACATCCTAATAGCATGATATAAGCGCAGCTTTTGTTGCGCTTTTTTCATAGACTTAATTGCTACAGTTTTTACAGCTATGATACACCTTTGGTCCTCCCGTTCGCCTTGAACAAAAAAAATTAAAAAATTGTTAAAAAAAGCTTTACAAATGTCTTTTTTTGTGCTAAAATACTTCTTGTTCCATTTGCCGGGCTTGTGGCGACCCTCTGATTTTGGCCCCCGCTCAGCATTCGGAGAATTTATTTTTTAGGAGGAATTATTGTGAGACCCGAAGTAAAACAGGAAATCATCGCAAAGTACAAGCTGCACGACACAGATACCGGCTCGCCGGAGGTGCAGATTGCCATCTTAACCGAAAGAATCAACCACTTGAATGAGCATTTAAAGCTATACAAAAAGGATCATCATTCAAGACGCGGCCTTTTAAAAATGGTTGGTCAGCGCAGAGGCCTGCTCGCCTACCTGACGAAGGTTGACATTGAAAGATACCGTGCCATTGTTGAGAAATTAGGCTTAAGAAAGTAAGATCCGAAAAACACATACTAGTCCTTGATCTTGCTTTAGCAAGGTTCAAAAGGTACCACGTTACTGCCCTAGCGCTGACGTGGTATTTTTTTTTGCTAAATTTCGATTTCTGCTTTGCTTTTTTGACATATGTGTGCTATAATAATAAATGGCAGATTGTCATAAGGAAAAAAACCTGTTTTCTTTAGCTATATTGCCGAGAAGTATATACATAGAAGGAGCGTAGCGGTGCTATCATGATTCTCAATTCTAAATTGCCTGACACCGAAAACGGTTTCTTTCTTCCCGGAACCGTGGCAGATATGCTTGCAGACGGCACTCCGGCCACCTATCTGGCCGTATATATCTATGCGCTGCGACAGCTCACCACCGGAAATGTTAACATCACAAACGACAGCATTGCCCAGGCACTTCGAATTAATATCATTGATGTGGTAAACGCCTTTTTGTTTTACAGCTCCCGCGGACTGCTGAGAATTCATCGCTTTACCCGCGTTGATGATAGTGATTTTGATATTGAATTTTGTTATGACACAATGACAAAGACTGCGCCCGTGCCCTTTAAGCCCAGCTATAAGGCCTCTGAAATCAGCCGTAGACTGCAGGAAAACCCCCGCGTGAGCCAGATGTATAAAATGGTCAGCCAAATTTTAAGCAAAACGCTGAGCTCGGCCGATACGGAGCTGTTATATTCCTTTTACGATTATTATGCCCTGCCTGTTGAGGTCATCATCGTGATGATTGAATATTATGTATCAAAGGGCAAGCGCTCCATGAAATATCTGGAGAAGGAAGCGGGAAAATGGGCCTCTGCCGGTATTGATACGGTGGAAAAGGCCAAACTGCACATTAAAAAGCGTGAGGATTTTTTAAGCTACGCAAGCCGTGTGCGCACCCTGCTCGGCATTGGCGAAAGACGCCTGACGGAGCGAGAGCTCACCCTTATGAACAAATGGCAAAATGAGCTTAAAATGCCTGTTGAGATGGTCAAGGCCGCCTATGAGCTGACGGCGAATCAAACAGGCCGCCTTTCCTTTGCCTATATGAATAAAATATTAGAATCCTGGTCACAGGAGAAAATCAGAACCCCCGAGGCACTCAGGCAAAAAGCTCCCAAAGTACCTACCGGAAAAAAAGCATCCTCCCGCTATGATTTTGATGCTTTGCAGAAAAAAGCCCTGGATGCCGTAAAACAAGCCGTAGAGAGGAAGGAAGAAAATGGCGTATGAGCGCAGCCTCTATGCTCTGGTCGAAAATGAATATGAAGAAATAAGACGGCACAACGAGGAGGATTTAGCCGGCCGCCGCGCCGCCGTATACCGAGCCGTGCCCGAAATTGAGCAGATTGATTCCGAAATCCAGTCTGCCGGTCTTTCCATTGTGGCTCTGGCCGTCTCTGGTCCTGCCAACTTGGATGAGCGCATCAGGGAACTGCGCGACCGGCAAAAAATGCTGCTTGCCTCGCGCAGAACACTGCTTTTAGAAAACGGCTTTGCTGAAGATGAGCTCTCCATGCGCTATATGTGCGAGCATTGTCAGGATACCGGTGTGCGGGTGGATAAGGCTTGTGAATGCTACCAGCGCCGCTTGGTGATGAAGGCCTTTGAAAAGTCTAATCTGTCTCAGCAGCTGCGCAATCAAAGCTTTAAAACCTTTGATTATTCCATGTATTCTAAGGAACCGGATCCGCAAACCGGCCTTTCGCCCTATGAAAATATACAATACATCGTCAAAACCTGTCAGGATTTTATCTTAAGCTTTGACCGCACAGATAAAAACCTGCTGTTTTGGGGTGAGCCCGGTCTCGGCAAAACCTTTTTATCCACCTGCGTCGCAAAGGAACTGATTAAAAAGGGTTATTCCGTAATCTATGAAACCACCTACCA
The DNA here is from genome assembly GCA_015068615.1 of Oscillospiraceae bacterium. Taxonomy (GTDB): domain Bacteria; phylum Bacillota; class Clostridia; order UBA1381; family UBA9506; genus UMGS755. The sequence goes on from SVKE01000022.1 coordinate 11,685, forward strand.
AATTGTATCGCTTTTAGAGGATTACAAATTCAAGCGTAGCGCCGATTTATCCGAGCTGAAGATGCAGACAGATCGGCTCTACGATAGTGACCTTTTAATTTTGGACGATTTAGGCGCCGAATTTTCGACCGCTTACACCAACGCAGCCCTATTTGATATATTAAATTCCCGCCTGATCGCCAACAAAAAAACCATTATTAACACAAATTTGAATATGCAGGAATTGACCGAGCGTTATTCCGACCGTGTCATCAGCCGTATTTTGGGGAGCTATCAGGCTCTGCAGTTCATCGGCGAGGACATCCGTTTGAAGAAATCGGTGAATCCTTATTAATCCGCTTTTGCGGCAAATCATATAAAGGAGTGTTTTCATGACTCAGGCACGTTTAGAAATCATTGAAAAGCATAAGAAAAACGGCGTCATCTTTCAGGATGAAGAAAGTGCCTTTATCGATGCGGAGGTAACCATCGGCACCGGCACGCGGATTGCCCCCAATGTTCGTCTTTCGGGCAATACCGTCATCGGCAAGGATGTTGAAATCGGCTTTAACACGGAAATTGAAAATTCCACCATCGGCGACGGTGTCAAAATTCGCCAGTCTGTTATTTTAGACAGCGAAATCGGCGCCCTGACAACCGTGGGTCCCTTTGCTTATGTCCGCCCTCACTGCGTGGTAGGTCAAGGTGTTAAGCTGGGCGATTTTGTAGAAATTAAAAATTCTAACATCGGCAACGGCACTAAGCTATCGCACCTCACCTATGTGGGAGATGCAGATGTCGGTGAGCATATCAATTTTGGCTGTGGTACCGTTGTGGTGAACTACGACGGCCGTCAGAAACACCGCACTGTCATTCATGACAATGCCTTCATTGGCTGCAACACAAATCTGGTAGCACCGGTAACGGTGGGCAAAAACGCCTATACCGCAGCCGGTTCTACGATTACCGAGGACATCCCTGCAGACACGTTGGCCATTGCCCGCGCACGGCAGGTTATTAAAACAAACTGGAAACGTAAATAATGAGCGGCCACGCCGCTCTCATGACGGAAGGGGAATATATAAGCATGATAAGCCATGGTAAAGATGTTAAAATTTTCACTTGTAATGCTGCGCCCGAGCTGGCTCAAAAAATTGCGCAGTGTCTGGGTTTGGGGGTAGGTGACTCGGAAGTCACCATGTTCAGCGATGGTGAAATTGCTGTCAACATTTATGAAACCGTCAGAGGCTCTGATGTGTTCGTCGTACAGTCCACCTGCAACCCGGTCAATGACCACCTGATGGAGCTTCTAATTATGGTAGACGCGCTCAAGCGTGCTTCTGCCGGCCGCATCACAGCGGTTATGCCCTACTTTGGTTATGCACGTCAGGACCGCAAATCCAAAGCGCGCGATCCCATTTCTGCAAAACTAGTGGCAGACCTGATTACGGCAGCCGGTGCCGACCGCGTTTTGACGATGGATTTACACGCTGCACAGATTCAGGGCTTTTTCAACATCCCTGTTGACCATCTCCTGGGTGGCCCGCTTCTTGCTTCTTACTATCTGGATAAGTTTAAGAACGAGCTTAGTGATTTCGTGGTTGTTTCTCCGGATTTAGGCAGCGTAACCCGTGCCAGAAACTTTGCGTCCCGTCTCGATGTGCCCATCGCCATCATCGATAAACGCCGCCCGAAGCCCAATGTGGCCGAGGTCATGAACATTATCGGCGACATTAAGGATAAGCGCGTTATCTTAATTGATGATATGATTGATACCGCCGGCACCATCACCAACGGTGCGACCGCCCTAAAGGAGCGGGGCGCTAAAGAGGTATATGCCTGCTGTACTCATGCGGTTCTCTCCGGTCCGGCCATTGACCGCATTAACAACTGTCCGATTTCAGAGCTTTTGGTGCTGGACACCATCCCGCTTGACAGCAGCAAAAACATTGATAAAATCAAGGTGCTCTCCGTAGCCCCTGTTTTTGCCGAAGCCATTAAACGTGTATATGGTGACATTTCCATGAGTGAAATGTTTAGTTAAGGACAAGCTATATCATGAAAAATGACAGCATTATCAATTTGATTACCGCCCGCTATGAAACGCTGAGTAAAGGCCACAAGGCCATTGCCCGCTTTGTGCTGGAGCATTACGACAAGGCGGCTTACATGAATGTGGAGCAGCTCAGCACCGTAACAGGGGTCAGCGAGGCCACCGTTGTGCGCTTTTCTGCGGAGCTGGGGTATGAAAAATATCAAAAATTTCAAAGAGCCGTTTGGGAGTATGCCAAGTCAAAGCTGAACACTCTGCAACGCATGGAGCTTACATATGGCAGGCTGGATGCAGAGAACATCCTCTCCGGTGTTCTGCACTCCGATATTGAAAAAATCCGCACCACCCTGGAGAGCCTGGACCAAAAGGAATTTCAGGCCATTGTGGATACCATTTCTAAGGCGCGCCGGATTTATATTATCGGTCTGCGCTCTGCCTCCTATCTGGCAGGGCTTTTGGGATTTTACTTAAATCTGATTTTCAATAACGTCAGCGTGGTCAGCAGCATCAGTGCCAGCGAAATTTTTGAGCAGCTGTATCATATCAGCCCGCAGGATGTGGTCATTGGCATCAGCTTTCCGCGCTATTCCAAGCGCACCATTAACGCTCTGCGCTTTGCCAAATCCAAAGGCGTAACAGTCATCGGTATCACAGACGGCATTCTCTCCCCCATTAAGGTGAATGCGGATTATTCCCTGCTGGCAAGAAGTGACATGGAATCCTTTGTGGATTCGTTGGTGGCGCCTCTGTCTGTGATTAATGCGCTGATTGTGGCGCTGGGCGCCCGCAATAAGGATCAGGTGTATAAAAATTTTGAAACCTTAGAGCACATCTGGCATGAATACGATGTCTATGATGACGTTGATGAAACTTCCGTTACGGAAGAAAAAGAACCTATTAAAGAGTGATACTTGATGAACATAAACGATTTTGACTATACCCTGCCGGAGGAGTTAATTGCACAAACACCCCTTCCCAATCGCACAGCCTCTCGGCTTTTGGTGCTCGATAAAAAGAGCGGCGCGATTTCACACCGCAGCTTTACGGATATCACGAGCTTCCTGCATCCCGGTGACTGCCTGGTGCTAAATAACACACGGGTCATCCCCGCCCGTCTGTTCGGGCGTCGCGCCCATACCGGTGCGGCCGTAGAGCTTCTTTTGCTGCGTCAGCTGGAAAACGACTGCTGGGAAACTCTGGTGCGCCCCGGCAAAAAATGTCGACCCGGCGATTGCATAGACTTTGCAGACGGTAGGCTGACCGCGGAAATTATAGCGGTCAAGGAGGACGGAAATCGCGTGGTACAATTCCGCTATCATGGAATTTTCAACGAGATTTTAGCTGAGCTGGGCGAAATGCCCCTCCCCCCCTACATCAAGGAAAAGCTTGCCGATCCGGAGCGTTATCAAACCGTCTATTCACGTGTGGAAGGCTCTGCTGCTGCCCCCACCGCCGGTCTGCACTTCGATCGCGAGCTGCTGGAGGCACTCCACGAGCAAGGCATACATCAGGCCTTTGTGACCCTGCATGTGGGTCTTGGTACCTTTCGACCCGTTAAAACGGAGGAGATCGAAGAGCACCATATGCACACAGAGTCCTACAGCGTCACCGAAGAGACGGCAGCCATCATCAACAAAACAAGGGCCGCCGGTGGACGCATCATCTGCGTCGGCACCACGGCCACGCGCGTTGTAGAAACCTTGGCAGATGAAAACGGCATCATGCACGCAGGCAGTGGCGAAACCAATATCTTTATCTATCCCGGCTATCGCTTTAAATGCACCGATGGCTTGATTACAAACTTTCATTTGCCCAAATCTACCCTGATTATGCTGGTTAGCGCTCTGGCCGGAAGAGAGCATGTGCTTTCCGCTTATGAAGCTGCCGTCCGTGAGCGGTATCGCTTTTTCAGCTTTGGCGATGCGATGCTTATTGTTTAGCGAAATAAAACACAATCCCTCCGTCAGCTTCGCTGACAGCTCCCTCGCGTGCCCCAGAGGGTATTACACAAGGGAGCCACAAAAAGCCCTCCTTGTGTAAAGGAGGGTGGCACACGAAGTGTGACGGGAGGATTGTCAGAGAAAATGCTGATAAACAGTATACTTTGATTTCACGGATTTTATCACATAAACTGTAAACTTCGATGATTTGATGTTTATCTACTAAAGATAGGTGACATAATAATGGCTGTAAAGCTGTTCTGCAAGCTACTGATAAAACATTTCTCGGAAATTCCCACAGAAATGCAAAAAAGCTCTTGACAAAACCCACGAATCTTGGTATACTATTGTATATTGTAGGGTTTGGAGAGGTGTCCGAGCGGTTTAAGGAGCTGGTCTTGAAAACCAGTGATGCGAGAGCACCGTGAGTTCGAATCTCACCCTCTCCGCCATATTTTATAATTGCATACAGATATATAAATTCGACATGGAGAAGTACTCAAGTTGGCCGAAGAGGCGCCCCTGCTAAGGGTGTAGGTCGGGAAACCGGCGCGAGGGTTCAAATCCCTCCTTCTCCGCCAGAAAAAAGCATCGACTATGTCGATGCTTTTTTAATTAAAATAAATTCCCGCAGATTTGTGAAATGCACCTTGCAAATAAATGGATTTATTATCTCAAAGAAAGTATCAGCTTGCTGTTTCACAGGTTACGCAGATAAATTATTTCACATTGAGCAGTTGGAGTAATGTAAGATGACACATATCTTTTCATCCATTAAAGAAGCCCTTAGCTCTGTTATACCAATTGCATTGATTGTCATGGTGCTCTCTGTCACCTGTGTGCCACTCGATGCAGGCGTGCTTGTCATGTTTTTATTCGGCACGGCTTTGCTGATTATGGGAATGAGCTTTTTTACGGTCGGCTCGGGAATTTCTATGGAGCCCTTGGGAGACGGAATTGGTAAGTCCTTAAGCAAAAGCAAGAAAATTTTGCTGCCTTTCATTATATGCTTTATCCTCGGCTTCTTTATCACCGTATCAGAGCCGGATTTGCAGGTTTTGGCTGAACAGGTGCCTACCATTCCCAATACAATGCTGATTGTCTGCGTCGGTATTGGAGTGGGGATTTTTCTGAGTATTGCTCTTATCAGAAATAAGAAGGAAATTTCTTTAAGAACCCTGCTTATCATATTTTACCTCTTGATCATTGGAATGACCTTTTTGGCTCCAAAGGAATTTATACCGACAGCGTTTGATTCCGGCGGTGTGACAACGGGACCTATTACTGTTCCGTTTATAATGGCCTTAGGAGCAGGTCTTGCGGCAAGCAAAAAGGGAAAGCACACCGGAGAACACAGCTTTGGCCTGGTCGCCTTAAGCAGCATCGGCCCTATTCTTTCGGTGCTTCTTTTAAGTATATTTTATAAGCCGCAGCCGGCCACATCTGCCTATGAAATAACAAATGTATCAACCACAGTCGATGCATTCCGGCAGTTTACACACGCGCTGCCGATATATGCAAAGGAAATAATGATTGCCTTTGTACCTATTGTTCTTCTCTTCATACTGTTTCAGCTTATTACAAAAAAATTTCATATACACAATGTGGTAAAAATGTCTGTTGGATTTTTATACACATATATTGGGCTGGTATTATTTTTAACGGGAGCAAATGTCGGATTCATGCCCGCCGGAAGGTTGATTGGCGCCAAAATATCCAATAGCTCCTTTCGCACTATGCTTGTACCTATAGGAATGCTTATGGGCTACTTCGTTGTTTCTGCCGAGCCTGCGGTTCACTCCTTAAAAAGACATGTGAGCGAAATTACAAATGGTGCCATTTCACAAAGATCGGTTGGTATTGCACTATCCATAGGCGTTTCCGTTTCAGTCGGCATTGCTATGCTAAGAGTCCTTACAGGCATACCGGTACTCCCGTTTTTAATATCCGGATATGCCCTATCGCTGGCAATAAGCTTTCTTGTGCCATGCATCTATACGGGCATTGCTTTTGACTCCGGCGGTGTTGCGAGCGGCCCCATGACCTCCACATTTATGCTTCCCTTTGCCGTGGGTGCGTGTGAGGCCATTGGCGGAAATGTGATGACTGACGCCTTTGGAATTGTCGCAATGATTGCAATGGCACCTCTTATAACCATCCAGATTCTTAGCTTGTATGAAAGAAGAAAACGGATGAGGATACTCAAAAAGCTTCATACCGAAATCAGCATGATGCAGGATGATATAGTATTCTTTGATGTGGAGGAAAGCCCGTATGAGTAAGCAACCTATGATCCTTTTCTCGATAGTAGAGCGTGATAAAGGGAAAAAACTTATCAAGGAATTGGAGCATATAAATATTAAGATCAATTTCCAATGCGTCGGACTGGGTACAGCTCCAACGGAGATGATGGATATATTCGGCCTCGGGAGCAAGGATAAGGATATAATAATAAGTCTCGGCTCGGAAGATGTGGTAAAGGATATGATGGCAAACTTTGGCACAACCTTTGTGAGTCACTCAAAATACGGCGGTCTTATGATTGTATTACAAACATCTGCAGCCAACAGAATCCTGGCGGAAATTCTGAGCTTTAATATTGATAAAAACTTAGAAAAAGGAACTGGTTCTATGAAAAACGAGCATCATAATAATTTAATTATTATCTCGGTCAACGAAGGCTATTCAGAGGACGTCATGCACGTTGCAAAAAAAGCCGGAGCCACAGGCGGGACTGTTATAAAAGGAAGATTAGAAAATATCGAACAGCTTGCCGATATAGGGAAAACTGCCGTTGATGTTGACGGAGAGCGTGAAATCCTTTGCATTCTGGCCCCCTTGAAAACAAGCGCTCAAATCATGGAGGATGTGAATAAAGAATTTGGCATAACCTCCGCTGCAAACGGAGTCATCTTCGCTATTCCAACAGAAAAAGCATACAAGATATAAACAGAGGTTTAGTCAGCCATTTCCCCGGATGCTTCCGGCAAGTTTTTCCGATTTTTTTGGAATAAAACAAAATAGCCCTCCATATACATGTATTAACATGTACGATTTTCGTCTACAGATTAAAGGAGGAACATTCATGGAAGGCTATAACATATACCAGGACATAGCCACCAGAACGAACGGCGATATTTACGTCGGCGTGGTGGGCCCCGTGAGAACGGGAAAATCTACCTTTATTAAAAAATTTATGGATCTCTTGGTCATTCCCCACATTGACAATGTGTACAGCCGCGAGCGGGCGCAGGATGAGCTACCCCAGAGTGCTGCCGGCAAGACCATTATGACCACAGAGCCCAAATTTGTCCCCAATGAGGCCGTGGAAATCACGCTGGGTGACCAATCTAAAATGAGGGTTCGCATGATTGACTGTGTGGGCTACATAGTGCAGAGTGCGCAGGGACATATGGAAAATGATGAGCCCCGCATGGTCAGCACTCCTTGGGCTCAGTCACCCATTCCCTTTAATGAGGCAGCCGAAATCGGAACAAAAAAGGTCATTAGTGAGCATTCTACCATTGGCCTTGTCATTACCACAGACGGCAGCGTGACAGATATCCCACGCGAAGACTATATCGAGGCTGAAGAGCGCGTTATATCAGAGCTTACAGCCATCAACAAGCCCTTTGTGGTGCTGCTCAACACAAAATACCCAGATAAGCCGGAAACCGAGGAACTCAGGCGTTATTTAGAGGAACGCTACATGGTCCCCGTGCTGGCAGTTAACTGCGCAGAAATTACCGAAAACGAAATCAACAGCGTGATGCAAGGGGTTCTGTTTCAGTTCCCCATCCGCGAGGTTTCCATCCAGATGCCCAAGTGGATTGATGTATTAGAGGACGGTCATTGGCTGAAAAAAGGCCTGTATGACTGCATTCTTTCCGCCACCGGCCGGTTGGAGCGCATCAGCGATTTAGATGGCCTCAAGGCACAAATCAGAGACTATGAATATGTAAAGGCGGTGGATATTGCCGAGATTGATCTGGGAACCGGCACTGCTGTCCTCGCCCTTTCCACGCCCGACGATTTGTTTTTCCGGATTGTAAAGGAAACCTCCGGCTTTGATATTGACGGCGAGGATAAGCTGATGACACTTTTAAATGAGCTGGCACAGGTTAAGAAGGAATATGATAAAATTTCCTACGCCCTGCACGAGGTGCAGCAAAAAGGCTATGGTATTGTTACCCCCTCCATAGATGAATTAAAGCTGGAGGAGCCGGAAATCGTAAAACAGGGCAGCCGGTTCGGCGTAAAGCTCAAGGCCTCTGCCCCCTCCATTCATATAATGTGTAACAAACCCAAGTTCTTAAAAACCGCATAAAATGGGCATTTTAAAAAATCACAGACTGGTTAGGTCTGTGATTTTTGGTTTATTAAGGGTAATATGGATTGGGTTTG